>NZ_JBHWHY010000018.1:0-178177 GCF_042732265.1 Streptomyces sp. NPDC059788
CCCGGCCCGGACTCGGACACCGCGAAGGAGATCGCGGCCAGGCACGTCCTGCCCGCGGACACGGAGTGACGCAGCTCGCTCCCGGCCGGACCCAAAGCCGGGAGCGAGCACCCCTCCAGACCCTGTACACTTTTTCTCAGCCGGTGGGGAACAAGACACCACACAGCACCGGTCATGGTGGGTATAGCTCAGCTGGTAGAGCACCTGGTTGTGGTCCAGGATGTCGCGGGTTCAAGTCCCGTTACTCACCCCAACGAGTAGGGCCCCCGGACGTGAAAGCGTCCGGGGGCCCTAGTCGTTGGGGGCGTGGCGTTGAGGGGTGCGGGGCGGGCGGGGGCGGGGCCGCGTACGGCCGCCCCGCGCACGGCGGGCCCAGGTACGGCCGCCCGGCGTGCGGCAGCCTCGCGTACGGCCGCCTGGCGGTGTGGCGATGCGGCAGGCACGGGTGGCCGCCGCCCGGCGGCCCGGGGCCCGCCCGCAGGCACCGCCGCCCTCCGCGGGCTCCGGCGTCCGCAGGCCCCGCCGTCCGTCGGCTCAGTAGCCGACGGTGAAGCGCTCCCCGATGTGCTGCGGCTTCTCGATCTCGTCCAGGAGGGCGACGGCGTAGTCCTCGGCGGAGATCCGGCTGACGCCCTCCGCGTCGGCGATCAGGTCCTCCAGGGCGGTGCGGTAGGCGCCCGTACGCTCCCCGGGCTCGATCAGGGCGGCCGGGCTCACGTTGGTCCAGCGCACGTCCGTGACGGTGCGGTAGAAGTCCAGCGCGTCGCCGTGCGCGTGCATGATCTGGAGCAGGAACTCCGGCAGGCCCGCCGCGTCCCAGACCTGCTTGCCGTCGGGCGTACGGAGCGAGCCGGCGCCGCCGACGGTGACCAGCCGGGGTGCGGCCTCGCCGAGGGTGCGCAGGCCCGCGACCAGGGACTGCGCCGCGGGCTCGATCGTCGCGATGTGCCCCGGACCGTCGCCGCCGCCCACCGCGCTGACCAGCACGTCCTGGCCCTCGGCGGCGGTCGCGACGGAGGCCGGGTCGAGGATGTCGCCGGTGGTCACGGTCAGGTTCGGGTCGGTCTTGGTGATCTTCGCGGGGTCGCGGACGACCGCGGTGACCTGGTGGCCGCGGCGCAGCGCCTCGTCGAGGACGCGGCTGCCGATGGTGCCGTTGGCTCCGAAAATGGCGATCTTGGACATGTCGGTACTCCCTGCGCCCCTTCCGGGGCCTGGTCTGGCTTTCCGTTTTCCGTCATCAGCCGCGCTGACGTCTTCTACGCTAGGGGTCCGAACACGACATACCGGGGTAGGCACGGGACCATCGATGGTGAAAAACCGACACGCTGCGCAGGAGGCCGGGGAGAGCATCCCGGCGGTGGCCTTCACGGCGCCGGCCGGGCGGCCGGCCGGCGTGGAGGTGCTGACGCTCGCCGAGCTGCGCGACCGCGCCGACGCCTGCGCCCTCGCCGTGCCGCACCGCCCGGACTTCCACCATCTCCTCGTGGTGGACAGCGGGCACCTCCGGCACACCGTGGACTTCCGAAAGTATGAGCTGGCCGCGAATGACTGGATGTGGGTGCGTCCGGGACAAGTGCACCACTTCGGCAACTTGGACGGCGCGGAAGGACGGCTGGTGCTGTTCGAGTCCGGCTTCCTCGATCCGGCGACGGCGGCCGCGGCCCGCCTGGAGGACTGGTTCGGCCCCGCGGTGCACCATCCGGAGGGGGCACAGGCCCAGGCGGTGGACAGTGCCCTGCGCCACCTCCACCAGGAATTCGGTTCGCTGCGCGGCCTGCCCCTGGAGACGCACATCGAGGTGCTGCGGCATCTGCTGTCCGTACTGGTCCTGCGGGCCGCCCGGCTGTCCGCTTCCGGTGGGAGCGGGGAGGCGCGAGGCGGCGCGGGCGTACGGAGCGCGGGTGACGGTCGCGCGCCGTACGGCGAGGGCGGCGGCGACGGCGACGGCAGCGGCGGCGTCTGCGAGGCGAGCGAGACGTTTCTCCGCTTCCGGGACGCGGTGGAGCGCGGCTTCACCCACAGCCGCCGCGTCGAGGACTACGCGCGGCAGCTCGGCTACTCGCCCCGCACCCTCTCCCGCGCGACCGCCGCCGCCACGGGGGTGGGCGCGAAGGAGTTCATCGACCGCCGCGTGGTGCTGGAGGCCAAGCGCCTGCTGGCCCACGGGGACCAGACCGCCGCGCGCATCGCCGTACGCCTCGGTTTCGCCGACGCCGCGAACTTCGCCAAGTTCTTCCAGCACCGCACGGGCAGTACACCGATCTCCTTCCGTACGGAGGTACGCGGCCCGGCGTGACGGGTGGGGCCCGAGGGACAGGCCTGGCGCGGGCCGGGAAAGTGCCCGGGGAGGGCTCAGGAGGTGCCCGGCGGGCGGGCTCGGGGGCTTTCGGGAGAACCAGTGGGAGCGCTCCCAAGGATTGGGGCGGGCGGGCGCCCCGTCAAGAGGGGAGAGCCACGTACATGACGCCGTCTTCGGTGGCGGAAATTATCCAACTGCTCTGTGAAAACCGTTGAGTTGCCACTAACCTCCGGGCAACCAGTGGGAGCGATTCCATCCGGCACGGGCCCTGCTGCCCGTACGAACCGAGGAGTCGCTCATGCGCAGACCCTTACGCCTGCTCGTCCTGGCGGTGGCCGCGGTGCTCGCCCTTCCCGGCGCGTCCCCGCCCTCCCCCATCCCTACCGGTTCCCCCGTCGCCCTGGGTTCCCCTGCCGCACCCAGGCCCCCCGCCCCCGTCTCCGCACCGCCGCAGCTGCACGTGGTCGGCAACCGCCTCGTCGACCGCGAAGGCGTCACCCGCCGGCTGCTCGGGGTGAACCGTTCCGGCGCTGAGTTCTCCTGTGTGCAGGGCCGCGGGATCTTCGACGGCCCTGCGGACGACGCGTCCGTCGCGGCGATCGCGGGCTGGGGCGCCAACACCGTCCGCGTCCCGCTCAACGAGGAGTGCTGGCTGGGCACCGCCAACATCGACCCCCGGTACGCGGGCGCCGCCTACACCTCGGCCGTCCGCGACTACGTACGGCGGCTGACGGCCCACGGCCTGACACCCGTCCTCGAACTGCACTGGAGCCACGGCCGCTACACCGGCCCCTCGGCCGGCTGCGCCGACGAGCACGCGAGCTGCCAGAAACCCATGCCGGACCTGCGCCACTCCCCCGCCTTCTGGACCTCGGTCGCCACCGCCTTCAAGAACGCGCCCGAGGTGGTCTTCGACCTGTTCAACGAGCCGTACCCGGACCGGGCGACGCCGGACACCGAACGGGCGTGGGCCTGCTGGCGGGACGGCGGCACCTGCCCCGGCATCGGCTACGCGGTCGCCGGGATGCAGACGCTGGTCGACGCCGTACGGGCCACCGGCGCGCGCAACCCGATCCTGCTGGGCGGCCTCGCGTACGCCAACGATCTCGGCCGGTGGACCGCGTACGCGCCGAAGGACCCGGCGGGCAACCTCGCCGCCGCCTGGCACGCGTACAACTTCAACGCCTGTGCCGACGAGAGCTGCTGGTCCCGCACGCTGGGGCCGGTCGCCGGCCGCGTACCGCTCGTCGCGGGCGAGATCGGCGAGAACACCTGCGCCCATGCCTTCACCGACCGTGTCATGCGGTGGCTCGACGGGCGCGGGGCGTCGTACCTGGGCTGGACCTGGAACACCTGGGACTGCGCCGCGGGCCCCGCCCTCATCCGCGACTACGCGGGGACGCCCACCGCGTACGGAGCCGGACTGCGTGATCACCTGCGCTCCCTGAACGCGCGGTCCGGCACCGGTCGATCTTGATTCCACGGGGAGGCCCGGCCCCTGCCGAGGGCCGTGCCGGACCCCGCGCCCGGAGCCGTACTGGAACCCGTACCGGAACCCGTACTCAGAAAGGACGACCCACTCATGAGACGTTCCGCTGAGCAGTTCCCCACCCTCCGCCGTGGCCGAAACGGGCCCCTCCGGCCCCATGCCGCACCGCGCGGCACCGGCCGGCACCGCGCCCGCGCCGCCGCGCTCGCGGCCTGCGCGATGCTGGTCGCCGCCGGGACCGCGGACACCCTCGCCGGGACCGCCCACGCCGCGCGGGCCGCCCGCGTCGACAACCCGTACGCGGGCGCCGCGGTCTACGTGAACCCGGAATGGTCGGCCAGAGCGGCGGCCGAACCGGGCGGCGGCAAGATCGCCGGGCAGCCCACCGGCGTCTGGCTCGACCGCATCGCGGCGATCAACGGCACCGGCGGCACCATGGGCCTGCGCGGCCACCTGGACACCGCCTTACGCCAGGCGGCGGGCCGGCCGCTCGTCGTACAGCTGGTCGTCTACAACCTGCCGGGGCGGGACTGCGCGGCGCTCGCCTCCAACGGCGAACTGGGCCCGACGGAGATCGACGCGTACAAGACCCGCTACATCGACCCCATCGCGGCCGTCCTCGCCGATCCGAAATACGCCTCGCTGCGGATCGTGACGACCATCGAGATCGACTCGCTGCCCAACCTCGTCACCAACACCGGCGGGCGCGCCACCGCCACACCGCAGTGCGACGCCATGCTCGCCAACGGCAACTACGTGAAGGGCGTCGGCTACGCGCTCGACAAACTGGGCGCGGTCCCCAACGTCTACAACTACGTGGACGCCGGGCACCACGGCTGGATCGGCTGGGACGACAACTTCGGCGCCTCCGCGCGGCTCCTGCACCAGGCGGCCACCGCCGAGGGCAGCACGGTCGACAAGGTGCACGGCTTCATCACCAACACCGCCAACTACAGCGCGCTGAAGGAGGAGAACTTCGCGCTCGGCGACAGCGTGGCGGGCCGGGCGGTGCGGGAATCGAAATGGGTGGACTACAACCGCTACGCCGATGAGCTGTCGTTCGCCCGGGCGTTCCGGCAGGAGGCGGTGCGGGCCGGGTTCCGCCCGGACGTGGGCATGTTGGTCGACACCTCGCGCAACGGCTGGGGCGGCAGCGCGCGGCCCGCCGGTCCCGGGCCGCGTACGAGCGTGGACGCGTATGTGGACGGGGGCCGGTACGACCGCCGGATGCACGTCGGCAACTGGTGCAACCAGGCCGGGGCCGGGCTGGGCGAGCGCCCGCGGACGGCTCCGGCGTCCGGGATCGACGCGTACGTGTGGATGAAGCCGCCGGGCGAGTCGGACGGATCGAGCACGGCGGTCCCGAACGACGAGGGCAAGGGCTTCGACCGCATGTGTGACCCGACATACGAGGGCAATCCGCGCAACAACCACCACCGGTCGGGAGCGCTGCCCGGCGCGCCGCTGTCCGGTCACTGGTTCCCGGCGCAGTTCCGCGAGCTGATGAAGAACGCGTATCCGGCGTTGTAGACGCGGGGGGCGCCGGAGGGGCGGGAGGGGCCGTACGGGGCTTGTCCCGTCCCCTGGCTCTCAGGAGGACGCCCGGCGCACCAGCTCGGTGGGCAGTACGAGGTGGGCGCCGGGCGGGGGCGGCGACGCGCGTCCGCCGGGCGTGCCGGCGCCCGCCGCCCCATTGATCTGCTCCATCAGCAGTCGTGCCATCGCCCGGCCCATCTCCTCGATCGGCTGGCGGACGCTGGTCAGCGCCGGGTCCATGTGCCGGGCGATGGCGGAGTCGTCGAAGCCGACCAGGGCCACGTCGTCCGGGATGCGGCGGCCCGCCTCGCGCAGTTCCTGCCGGGCGCCCGCGGCCATCACGTCGGACGCGCAGAAGACGGCGTCCAGGGCGGGGCGGCGGGCGAGCAGTTCGCGCATGGCGCGGCGGCCGCCTTCCTCGGTGAAGTCGCCGTGCGCCACGAGCCCGGCGTCCTCGGGGTGGCCGGCGGCGCGTACGGCCTGGTGGTAGCCGTCGAGGCGGCAGTGGGCCACGTACATGTCGGGGGGCCCGGCGATGGTGGCGACCTGGCGCCGGCCGCGCCCGATCAGGTGCTCCAGGGCGCTCTGCGCGCCGCCGGTGTTGTCGGAGTCCACGTATGGCACCGTTTCCCCGGCCGTGCGGCGGCCGTTGAGGACGGTCGGGATCGCCATCCGCTCCAGGAGATCGGGCAGCGGGTCGTCGCCGTGCACGGAGACGAGCAGTACGCCGTCGACGCGGTGCGCGGCGAGGTAGTCCGCGAAGCGCCGGCGCTCCTTGGGCGTACGGATCAGGGTGAGCAGCAACTGCATGTCGTGGTCGGCCAGTCCGGCGCTGACGCCGCGCAGGATGCCGGAGAAGTAGGGCTCGGCGAAGAGCCGGGTCTCCGTTTCCGGGACGACCAGGGCGACCGTGTCGGCACGGTTGGCGGCCAGGGCGCGGGCGGCGCGGTTGGGTACGTAGCCGAGGTCGGCGACGGCCTGCTGCACCAGGGTGCGGGTCCGTTCGCTGACCCGGGGCGAGCCGTTGATCACGCGGGAGACCGTGCCGCGGCCGACGCCCGCGCGCGCGGCGACCTCTTCGAGGGTGGGCCTGCCGCCCCCTCGTCGTCCGCCTGGTGTCATCGCCGCCTCCGCTCGACGTCCTGGCCGTACATTCAACAACGCGCCGCCGTAGGGGCGTTGACGCGCGGGCCCTTGACACGTGCCCCGGGGAACGGCGACCCTTCACCTCATCACGTCTGGGAGCGCTCCCACAGTACTGGACACGCCACATCCCGCACGCACGGTCGGCAGGGCACCAGGAGGAGACGCAATGCGAACGACGATCCGTCGTACCCGTCGGCGGGCGGTGGCCCTCACGGCCGCCGCCGTGCTCGGAGCCGGACTGCTCGGCGGCTGCGCCGAGGACAGCGAGCGGCCGGGCGCGGCCGGCTCGTCCGGCCCCGGCCCCGGGAAGACCACCCTGACGGTCGGTGTCTTCGGCGTCTTCGGCTACAAGCAGGCCGGGCTCTACGACGCGTACATGAAGCTCCACCCGGACATCACGATCAAAGAGACCTCGATCGAGCGGAACGAGAACTACTACCCGCAGTTGCTCACCCACCTGAGCACGGGCAGCGGGCTCGCCGACATCCAGGCGGTCGAGGTGAACAACATCGCCGAACTGACCGCCACTCAGGCGGGCAAGCTCGTTGACCTCTCGAAGGCGCCGGGTGTACGGAAAGCGGACTTCATTCCCTGGAAATGGACGCAGGCGACGGACGCCGAGGGCAAGACCGTGGGCCTGGGCACGGACATCGGCCCGATGGCGGTCTGCTATCGCAAGGATCTCTTCGCCAAGGCCGGACTGCCGACCGACCGGAACGCGGTGGCCGCGCTCTGGGCGGGCGACTGGGGGAAGTACCTTGACGTGGGCGAGCGCTACAAGGCCAAGGCCCCGGCGGGCACGGCCTTCGTGGACTCCGCCTCCGGCGTCTACAACGCGGTGATCTCCAGCAGCGCGGAACGCTATTACGACCGCGGCGGCAAGCTGGTCTACAAGGACAGCCCGTCCGTGCGGCAGGCGTGGGACGCGGCGATGCGGGCGGCGACGGGCAAGCTGACCGCCCGGCTGCAGCAGTTCCAGAAGTCCTGGGACCAGGCGTATGCCAACGGGCGCTTCGCGACCGTCTCCTGCCCGCCGTGGATGCTCGGCTACATCAAGGAGAAGTCCGGCGACAAGGGCCGTGACGTGTGGGACGTGGCGGCGGCGCCCAAGCCGGGGAACTGGGGCGGCTCCTTCCTCGCCGTACCGGAAGCGGGCCGGCACAAGACCGAGGCGGTCAAGCTGGCGGCCTGGCTGACCGCGCCCGAACAGCAGGCGAAGCTCTTCACGAAGCAGGCCAGCTTCCCGAGCGCGCGGGCGGCGTACGGTCTGCCGGCGGTGGCGGGCGCCAAGCACCCGTACTTCGGTGACGCGCCGATCGGCAAGATCTTCGCCGCGGCGGCCGAGGGCATTCCGAACCAGGTGCTCGGCCCGAAGGACCTCACCGTCAACCAGAACATCACCGACGTGGGGGTGCTCCAGGTCGACCAGCAGGGCAAGACGCCCGAGCAGGGCTGGCGGGCGGCGGTCGAATCGATCGACAACGCGCTGGACCAGTGAGCCGTGGACGGCCGAACCCCTCGCCCCGCGCCGCCGTCCGCGACACCCGCCGAGGCATCGGCCACGGCGGCCCGGAAGGCCGCGGCCGGGCCCGGCTCTTCCGGACGGGCCGGTGCCGCCTTCGCCGCAGGCCGCGCGGGCGGCCCCGAAAGCGCCGCCGCCGTCCGCGCGCGGGAGCGCCGCAGCCGCCGCTACCGGCGTGACCTGCGCTGGAGCCCGTACGTCTACATCGCCCCCTTCTTCCTCTTCTTCGCCGCCTTCGGGCTCTTCCCCCTCCTCTACACGGGGTGGGCCGCACTGCACCGCGTGGAGCTGACCGCGCCCACCGACATGGAGTGGGCCGGACTGCGCAACTTCACCCGGCTGCTCGGCGACGACTTCTTCTGGAACGCCCTGGGCAACACCTTCGTCATCGGTGTCCTGTCCACCGTCCCGCAGCTGCTGATGGCGCTGGGCATCGCGCATCTGCTCAACTACCGGCTGCGCGGCTCGATGTTCTTCCGCGTCGCGGTACTCACTCCGTACGCCACTTCGGTGGCCGCCGCGACGCTCGTGTTCGTCCTGCTCTTCGGGCGCGACTACGGGCTGGTGAACTGGCTGCTGAGCACGGTCGGCGTCGACGGCGTCGACTGGGAGAACGGCTCCTGGAGCGCCAAGCTGGCGGTCTCCACGATCGTCGTCTGGCGGTGGACGGGGTACAACGCGCTGATCTACCTGGCCGCCATGCAGGCCATCCCGCACGACCTGTACGAGTCGGCGGCGCTGGACGGCGCTTCCCGATGGCAGCAGTTCCGGTACGTCACGATTCCGTCGCTGCGGCCGACGATCCTGTTCACCTGCGTCGTCTCGACGATCGGTGCCACGCAGTTGTTCGGCGAGCCGCTGCTGTTCAGCGGGAGCGCCGGGGCCACCGGGGGCGCCGATCACCAGTACCAGACGCTGGGGCTGTACCTGTACGAGCAGGGGTGGGTGAACCTCCATCTCGGCCGGGCCTCGGCCATCGCCTGGACGATGTTCCTGATCCTGCTGGTGGTCGCCGCGGTCAACGCGCTGGTCGCCCGCCGGCTGCGATCGAGCGAGTGAGGAGGAGCCATGACAGCCCGACGCGCCGGCCGGCAGCTGCACGGCGGCAAGGTGACCTACGCGGTACTGATCCTCTTCACCGCGGGCTCGCTCTTCCCGCTGCTGTGGACCGCCGTCGCCGCTTCCCGCAACAACACCCGGCTCGCCCAGACGCCGCCGCCGTTCTGGTTCGGCGGGAACCTGCTCAAGAATCTCGGTACGGCCTGGAGCGACGCGAACATGGGCGCCGCGCTGCTCAACACCACGGTCGTCGCCACGACCATCGCGGCCGGGACGGTGGTCTTCTCCACGGTCGCCGGGTTCGCGTTCGCCAAGCTGCGCTTCCGGGCGAAGAAGCTGCTGCTGTTGCTGGTGATCGGCACGATGATGGTGCCGCCGCAGCTCAGTGTCGTACCGCTGTTCATGACCGTCGCCGAGCTGGAGTGGACGGATCAGCTGCAGGCCGTCATCCTGCCCACGCTCGTCAGCGCCTTCGGGGTCTTCTTCATGCGGCAGTATCTGCTCCAGGCGCTGCCCGGCGAGCTGATCGAGGCGGCGCGCACGGACGGCGCGAACAGCTGGCGCGTCGTGTGGCACGTCGTCTTCCCGGCCGCCCGGCCCGCGATGGCCGTGCTGGGGCTGCTCACCTTCGTCCAGGCGTGGAACGATTTCTTCTGGCCGATCATCGCGCTCACCCAGAACGGCAATCCGACCGTGCAGGTCGCGCTGACCGGCCTGGGGCGCGGTTACATCCCCGACCAGTCCGTGATCATGGCGGGCGCGCTGCTCGGCACGCTGCCGCTGCTCGTCGCGTTCGTCCTGTTCGGCAGGCAGATCGTCGGGGGGATCATGCAGGGCGCGGTCAAGGGCTGACCCGTGAATCAGTGCCGCGCCCCGCCCCCGGGCCCGTACGAGCCGTTGTACGGGCCGGGCCGCTCCCGCGATCCGCTCGTACCACCTGCACCACTCGCGCCACGCGCCACGCACGGCCCGTGCCGTGCACCGCGCCCTCGTGAACGGGAGTACCGCCATGTCCTGCCCCCTTCGTTTTCCGCCCGGCTTCGTCTGGGGTGCGGCCACCGCCGCCTATCAGGTCGAGGGCGCCGCCCGGGAGGGCGGCCGCACCCCGTCGATCTGGGACACCTTCAGCCACACCCCCGGCAAGGTCGCCGGCGGCGACACCGGCGACGTCGCCGTCGACCACTTCCACCGGCGCCACGAGGACGTGGAGCTGATGTCCGCCCTCGGACTCGGCGCCTACCGCTTCTCCGTCTCCTGGTCGCGGGTGCAGCCGACCGGCCGCGGGCCCGCCGTACAGCGCGGGCTCGACTTCTACCGCCGGCTCGTCGACGACCTGCTCGCCCACGGCATCCGGCCGGTGCTCACGCTCTACCACTGGGACCTGCCGCAGGAACTGGAGGCCGACATCCACGGCGGCTCCGCCTCGGGAGGCGGCTGGCCGCACCGGGACACCGCACAGCGCTTCGCCGACTACGCGGCGATCGTGGCGGACGCCCTCGGTGACCGCGTCGAGTGGTGGACCACTCTCAACGAACCGTGGTGCAGCGCGTTCCTCGGATACGGGTCTGGGGTACACGCGCCCGGCCGCACCGATCCGGAGGCCGCGCTGCGCGCCGCGCACCACCTCAACCTGGCGCACGGACTCGCGGCCCAGGCACTGCGCGCCGCGCTGCCCGCCCGCGGCCGGATCATGATCAGCCTCAACCCGGCGGCCGTACGGGCCCGCTCCGACGCACCCGCGGACCTGGACGCTCAGCGGCGGATCGACGCGCTGGCGACGCGTATCTTCACCGGGCCCTTGCTGCGCGGCGCGTACCCCGCGGATCTCCTCGCGGACACCGCGCGTATCACCGACTGGACCTTCGTCCGCGATGGCGACCTCGCCGTCATCAAGCACCCCCTCGACGCGCTGGGCATCAACTACTACACACCCACAGTGGTATCAGGCGGCACTGACAACGCCCCCCTGCCACGGCACGACGGGCACGGCGCCGGCGCCGGTTCCCCCTGGCCGGGGGCCGACCGGGTCGCCTTCCACCAGCCGCCGGGGGACCGTACGGCGATGGGCTGGTCCGTCGATCCGACCGGCCTGTACGACCTGCTCATGCGGTTCCACCGGGAGGCTCCCGGCCTGCCCCTGTTCATCACCGAGAACGGCGCGGCCTGCGAGGACCGGCCCGACGCCGAGGGCACGGTGCACGACCCGGAGCGCATCGCCTACCTCCACGCCCACCTCGCCGCCGCCCACCGCGCCCTGTCCGACGGCGCCGGCCTGCGCGGCTACTTCCTGTGGACGCTGATGGACAACTTCGAGTGGGCGTACGGCTACAGCAAGCGGTTCGGGTCGGTGTACGTGGACTTCACGACGCAGGCGCGTACGCCCAAATCGAGCGCCCACTGGTACGCGGACGTGGCGCGCACGAACGAACTGCCCGCGCTGAGCACCGATGTGAGCACCTCATGAGAGCGGCGGGACACAGCGGTGGGGGGTGGCCGCTGTGTCCCGCCCGGGGGTGTGGCTCGGTGGGGGTTCCGGTCAGCTCTGGTAGGCGCCGAACGCCTTGGTGAAGTCGAGCGGGCCCTGCGCGATGGAACTGCAGGTCGGCTGCGCGGAGTTCTGCGGGCCGCCCGGACAGGCCTTGTCCCGCGTCGAGGACCACATCGACAGCCAGGCGAGATGCTTGGACTGAGCGAACTTGACCAGTTCCTTGGCGTCCTCGACCGTGAAGATCTCCTTCTGCACGTCGTTGACGCCGATCATCGGCGTCACGGCGACGGCCTTCCAGGCGGCCGCGTCAGTGAGACCGAGCGTCTTCTTCAGCTGCCCCTGGGCGGCGGTGGCGGCCTGGATGGCGTACTTGCCCATGTCACCGTCGTAGGAGGCCCCGTAGTCCATCGCCATGATGTTGACGGCGGAGATCTTCACGCCGTTCTTCTTGGCGTCGGCGACCAGGTTCACGCCGTCCTGCGTCAGGCCCTCGGGCAGGACGGGCAGCGTGAAGGAGACGTCCAGGCCCGGGTGCTTCTTCTGGAGCTGCGCGATGGCCTGGGCGCGGCGGGTGTTGGCGGCGGCGTCGGGCAGCGCGCCGCCCTCGATGTCGAAGTCGGCCTTCTTGAGGGCGAACTTGTCGATGACCTTGCCGTACGCGGCGGCCAGCTCGTTCGCGGACTTGCAGGCCAGGCCCAGTTCGGAGCCGTTGGCGCCGCCGAAGGAGATCCGTACGTCGCCGCCGGCCTTGCGCAGCGCCGGTATCTGCCCGGCCACCGCGTCGTCGCCCAGCGCGCCCGAGCCGCCCCACTTGGGTTCGCAGCCGCCGCCGGAGGTGACGAAGGCGAGGTTGAAGGTCTTCACACCGGTCTTCTTCGCGGTGTCGGCCATGTCGTACGGCGGGTACAGGGACGTGTCGACATACGGGGAGAAGACTCCGCCGGCCTTGGCCGCCGCACCGGCTTCCGGCGCCTTGGTGGCCAGCGCCGAACCGGCGACGGCGAAGGCGCCGCCCGCCGCCAGCGCGGCCGCCGCGGCCGTACCGATCAGCTTGGCCGTGCGGCTCTTACGACGGCGGTGTGCCGAGGAACTCATGTGGTGCCTGCCTGTTCGTCAGGGGGTGCGGTGGTGCGTCTCGCACGCTAGCGATCAGGAAACGGACAAATGCCAGTTACGGCGCGGCAGATGGAAGCCTTATGGCGCCGTTAAGGGACCGAAAGGGAACGGTTAAGCGCAGGGGGCGAACCGGCTCGTCGGGAGCACCGCAGCCGGTCCGGCGAAAACACGGCCACGGCACCGGTGGAAACGTTCACTCTCCGCCGCTGCCGCCCTGCGGTCGGCCCGCCGCACGCCTCCCCCGCGACCGGCCCAGCCGCCGCCCCAACCGCCGGCGCAGGCGGTGCCCCGTATGCCCGCGGCGCCCCGCGCGCGCCCGCCGCGCGCCGTTCAGTGCCAGCCACACCCGTACCTCGGTGCCGCCCAGCACGGACCGGCCGATGCGCACGTCCCCGCCGGTCGCCTCCGCGAGCCGCCGCACGATGTCCAGGCCCAGGCCCGTGGACCCGTCGCCGCCGTCCCCGTGGCCGCGCCGCAGGGCCGCGTCCGGGTCGTCGATGCCGGGGCCCGCGTCCGACACCAGCACGATCACCGCGTCCTCGGCGTTGTGCACGTCCACCGCGAAGGCGGTGCCCTCGGGGGTGTGCCGGAAGACGTTGCCGAGCATCGCGTCCAGCGCCGCGGCGAGGTCGGGGCGCGCGACAGGGATGCGTACGGGCCGGTCCACGCCCGCCACGCGCACCGTGCGCCCTTCGTCCTCGGCGAGCGCCGACCAGAACTCCATCCGGTCCCGGATCACCTCGGCCGCGTCGCAGCCGACCGCGGCGGCGGCCGCCTGCTGGGCGTGCGCCTTCTGCTGCCGCGCGGTACGGATGATCTGGTCCACCTCGCGCTCCAACTGGGCGACCGCCTCACGGGTCTGGTCGGCCGCGGGTCCCTCGCCGAGCGAGGCGGCGTTCAGGCGCAGCACGGTCAGCGGGGTGCGCAGGCGGTGGGAGAGGTCGGCGGCCAGCTCACGTTCGTTGGCCAGGAGCTGGACGACCTGGTCGGCCATCGCGTTGAACGCGGCGGCCGCCGAGCGCAGTTCCTTGGGGCCGTCCTCCCGTACCCGTACGCCGAGTTCACCCCTGCCGAGGTCGTGGGCGGCGCCGGCGAGGCGTTCGGCGGGCCGCACCATACGGGTGCCGAGGCGGTCGGCGACGGCGACCGAACCGACGATCAGCGCGAGGCCGACGCCCGCCAGCAGCGCCCAGGACGTCGTGACGCCGTTGGTGAGCGCGGCGTCCGGCACGTACACCTCGACCACCGCGATGCCGGAGGCCACGGCGGTGGGCTGGAGCAGCACCGAGCCGCCGGGCACGGGCGCGATGGAGGCGCGGCCGAGTTCGACGGCGGCGTCGACGTCCCCGGGCCTGGCCCGCCGGGAGCCGATCTCGGCGGGCTCGCCGCCCTTGTCGTCTGCCGGTACGTGGACGCCGATGCGCCCGCCCGGCCCGCTCTCGGCGCTGGCGACGGCGCGTTCCAGCTGCGCGTGGTCGGTGGTGATGGCCAGGACGGGGCCGATGGTGGCGGCCTGCCGCTCGGCGTTGGAGAACGCGCGGTCCTTGGCCATCTCCTTGACGACGAGCCCGAGCGGTACGGCGAAGGCCACCACGACCATCGCGGTGACGGCCAGGCACACCTTGACCAGGGCCCATCTCACGGCGCAGGCTCCGGCGCGGATGGCAGCGAGCGCCCGGCCCGCGGGGGCGGCTCCGGCGCGTGCGCCCTGCGGGGCCCGGTCCGCGCGGGCGTCACAGCGGCGGCTCCAGTTTCACGCCCACCCCGCGCAGGGTGTGCAGATAGCGCGGCTGCGCGGCGGTCTCGCCCAGTTTGCGGCGCAGCCAGGAGAGGTGGACGTCAATGGTCTGATCGTCACCGTAGGACTGCTGCCAGACCTCGGCGAGCAGCTCCTTACGGGGCACCACGACACCCGGCCGGCCGGCGAGGAAGGCGAGCAGGTCGAATTCGCGGCGGGTCAGGTCCAGCGCCGCGCCGTCCAGTTCGGCCTGGCGGCGCAGCGGGTCGATGCAGAGCCCGCCCACCTGGAGCGCCCGGGAGGGCGGTTCGCCGCCCGCCGCGGCACCGCGGGAACGGCGCAGTACGGCGGCCATCCGGGCGGAGAGGTGCTCCACCGAGAACGGCTTGGTCAGGTAGTCGTCGGCCCCGTCGTTCAGGAGCCGGACGATCTCGGCCTCGTCGTCCCGCGCCGTGGCGATGATCACGGGGACGTCGGTGATCCCGCGCAGCATCTTCAGGGCCTCGGCCCCGTCCAGGTCGGGCAGGCCGAGATCCAGGATGACGACGTCGAAGCCGACGTGGGCCACCTCGCGCAGCGCCTCCAGGGCCGTACCGACGCTGCGTACCGTGTGGGACGCCTCGGTCAGATGCCGGATGAGGGCCGAGCGCACGAACTGGTCGTCCTCGACCACGAGCACACTTGCCATGGGCGGCACCGTACGCCATTCGAGTGTTCTTATTTACCTGAGGTTGACGCCGACGGGCCCGTCTCCGGCCCTCCGTCCAGGGGGCGTTGTCCGCGATCTCCACCCCGTCCGGGAACCTCCCGCCGCACCGCCTTTGTCCCGCTCGTCCCGGGCCCTCCGGCCCGCTGTCCCGGCCGGGCGCGTGGTGCAATATGAGCCAGATGCACAGAGGACTGGTTCACACGGCGGCCTGGACGATGGCGACGGGAGCCGCCGTCACGCTGTCGTGGTTCGGCGTGCACACGGTGCTGGCCGGCACGGCGTACGACCCGCCGCGCGCGCTGCCGCTCTCCGACAACGCGCCGTCCGCGCACGCCGGAACTGACGGCGGGGCCTCGCCCCGCGCCTCCTCCACACACCGGCCCAAGCCGTCCGGGCCGCCCTCGCCCCGCCCCGAACAGTCCACGAAACCGGTCGGTCCGCCCAAGGGAATCGGCGGCAGCGGGTCCGGCGATGGCGCAAAAGGCTCGGGTGCCGGCCCGCGTCCGCCCTCCGGCGACGGCACCCCGCCGGCCTCGGGCAGCATGGTCAAGAGCTTCTCCACCGCGGGCGGGCGGGTGGTCATCGACCTCGGTACCCGGTCCGCCCAGCTGGTGTCGGCCACTCCTGACGCGGGCTGGCAGATGCAGGTGTGGCAGCAGGAGCAGTGGCTGCGCGTCGACTTCACGGGCGGCGCGGGACACACGTCGGTCATCTGCGCCTGGAACGGCCACGCGCCGACGGTCGAGACGGACAACCACGCGTCGTGAGCCCGTCGTTGTCCGGCGGCCGCCCCGAAGTGCCGGGCGGCCCGTCCCTCACTTGAAGACGGCGGGCGGCGGGGACGGGGAGTCCACCGCGGTCGCGTCCGTCACCGGCTGCGCTCCCCCGGTGAAGTCCAGGAGCGCGCGCCCGTGTTCGACCCGCCCCTGCTGCGGGTCGGTCGCGGCGCGCCGGGTCAGCTCGGCGACCGGGAGCGGTCCGGCGGCGGCGAGCAGTACGGCGTTGCCGAAACGTTTGCCCCTCAGCACGGCCGGATCGGCGGTCAGGCACAGCTCGGCGAAGACCGTACGGACCGTGGCGACCTGCGCCCGTACGAAGGCCAGCGGCGGGCCGTCCGCGAGGTTCGCCGCGTACCAGCCGCCGGGCCGCAGCGCCCGCGCGACCCCGCCCGCGAACTCGGCACTGGTCAGATGCGCCGGGGTGCGGGCGCCACGGAACACGTCCGCGATCACCAGGTCCGCCCAGCCGTCCGGGATCTTCGCGAGCCCCGCGCGCGCGTCCGCGCCGCGCACCCTGATCCGCCAGCCGCTTTCCAAGGGGAGTTCCCGGCGGACCAGTTGGACCAGCGGCGCGTCGATCTCCACGGCCTGCTGGGTCGAGCGCGGGCGGGTGGCGGCCACATAACGCGCCATCGTCAGCGCCCCGCCACCGAGGTGCACCACCTGGAGAGGCTTGCCGGGCGGCGCGGCGAGGTCGACGATGTGCCCGAGACGGCGCTGGTACGCGAAGTCCAGGTACGCCGGGTCGTCGAGATCCACATGGGACTGCGGGGCGCCGTCGAGGAACAGGGTCCAGCCGCGCGGCCGGTCGGGGTCGGGGCGCAGCTCGGCGACGCCGCCGTCCACGGTTTCCACCACGGCTTCGGGCCCCGTACGGGACCGGCCGCGCCTGCTCTTCGCCATGCCTCCAGTATGCCGCGTATCCCCAGGTCAGAGTGGCGGCGGGCGGCAGGCCTCAGCGGCAGCGGTCGACTGCCTCGATCGTGCGGGCCGCCTCGCCGAGGGCCTCGCGCAGGACGACGGGATCGGTGGCCGTGCCGCACGCGCCGTCCGGGGACACCAGCCAGTCGGTGCCCGTGACGGGCGGCCCGGCGGGGGCGCTGTCGGCGTCGCGCGCGCCCCCTGGGGGCACCTCGCGCTCGTACGTCTGCGTACAGGCACTGCCCGGCAGGTCCCAGCCGTCGGCCGTGCCCGGCGGGACGAGGAAGCCGAGGGTGTCGCACGCGTCGTCGTGCAGGACCGGGCCGACGCCGGCGCGCAGCCGCAGAATGTCGACAGCCTCCAGGCCCTGGCGGGCCGGCACGGTCACCAGGTCGCAGGTCCGGGGCGCCTCGGGGAGCACGCTGCGCTCCGTGGAGGGCCAGCGCCGGTCCGCGGCCGGTGAAGCGTGCCCGGACGCCCGGCCGTTGGGGTGCGCCGCGCGCCCGGCGCGTCCGGCACCGCCGTGCGCCGCTTTGCCGGCACCCGCCTCGCCGCCGACGGCCGTCTTGACGTTGCCCACGCCGGTCTCCCGCACAAAAACCCCTCCTCTGTACGCGACACTGCCTTAACGCCGTGTTCAACGTCCGGACACGTCAACGGCTACGGCGGCAGGACGCCGCAAAGAATGGCATTTCATGGCGGATCGTGCGTGAGATATCCGGTTTGTAGCCAAACCCTGCGTGTCGGACCCATCACAGCTAGTACCGTCGTCCCGCCGCACCGCCAGGCCGCGGCACCGCCACGGAGATGGCTCGGAGGGTCTGCCATGGCGTCGCCAGCCGCGCAATCACCGTCGTCCCGAAACGTCCCCGTACAGCCCAACCGCGCCTTCCGGCAGTTGCGCGGCCGTCTGTCGCCGGGCGAGTTCGCGGCGGCGGTGCGCCGTGCCGCGCGCGAGATCGGGGAACAGGTCGCGTGCGACGCCCGGTACGTGGGCCGCGTCGAGGCCGGGGAGATCCGGTGCCCGAACTACGCCTACGAACGGGTGTTCCGGCACCTGTTCCCCGGGCTCACGCTCACGGACATGGGGTTCGCGCCGCGCGAGACGGTGCGCGGGCGGCGGGCCCGTACGACCGCGGAGGGCGGCGGGCCGGGGGCCGGCGCCGAAGCCGCTTCCCGTCCCGGACCGGGGGCCGGAGGCCCGGCGGAGCCCGGGTCCGGCCCCCGGCATCGCGATCCGACCATCCAGACCGGCAAGGAGAGCGACGTGCTGCGTCGCGCGTTCATCACCGGCGGCCCGGCCGCCGCACTGGGGCTCACCGCCCTGCCACCGTTCGCCCCGGAGGCCGTCGCCGGGCCCCGCACACCGGGCGCCGTACACCGCGTACCGGGGCCTTCCCTCGCGGACGGCCCGGGGCGGGCCGGTGAGTCCGAGGCGGCGGCCGTGGAGGAGGCGGTGCGCCGCATCCGGCTGCTCGACGACCGGCACGGCGGGGAGAGCCTGTACCGGCGCGCCACGAAGCCGCTGCGGACCGCGTACGAACTGCTGGACGCCGGAGTGCACCGCCGCTCCGTCAGCGACCGCCTGCACGCGGGCGCGGGCGAACTGGCCATCTCCGTCGGCTGGCTGGCCCACGACTCGGGGCGCTTCGGCGACGCGCGGTCGCACTACGCCGAAGCTCTGGCCACCGCCCGGGTCGCCGGGGATGCCGCCCTTGAGGCGCACGCGTTCTGCAACACCGCCTTCCTGGCGCGCGACGCGAACCGCCCCCGGGAGGCCGTACGCGCCGCGCAGGCCGCCCAACAGGCCGCGAAGAACCTGGGTTCGGCGCGCCTGCTGTCCCTCCTGGCGCTGCGCGAGGCGGGCGGCTGGGCGGGCCTGGGCGATCGCGGCAGCTGTGAGCAGGCGCTGCTGCGGGCTCAGCGGCTGTTCGCCCAGGGGGCGTCCGACCGCGACCCGGAGTGGATGTCCTTCTACGGGGAGGCCGAGCTGGCGGGCCTGGAGGCGCAGTGCTGGTCGGCACTGGGCGAACGGGGGCGCGCGGCGACTCACGCGCGCCGGGCGGTGGCGCTCCAGGACCCGCACTTCACGCGGAACATCGCCCTGTTCACGGCGGAGCTGGCGGGTGACCTCGCGCTCAGCCGGGCGCCGGAGGAGGCGGCGGCGGCCGGGACGCGGACGCTGGCTCTCCTGGAGGACGTCCGGTCGGCCCGTATCCGCACGATGCTGGACGCGACGGCGCGGGCGCTGCGGCCGTACCGCGACGGCGCGGGCGGGGCGGGCGGCGAGGTCGCCGCGTTCCTGGACCGGCACGCCGCCACCCGGCCTCTGGGGCGCGCGCTGGTGCGGCAGGGCCGGCGGCGGTCGTCCGGGGCGCGGCCGGGGCAGCAGGAGGACGTGCATACGGCTTGACGTGTGCACGGCTTGACGAGGGCGGCGAGCCGGGAGTGCGCGCCTCGAAGAGCCGGGGTGCGGGAGCGCCTGGGAGCCGGGGCGTGGGGCGCGGGCCCAGGGTGTGGGGGCGGGCTTGGGCGTGAGGCCTGCTTGGGCACGCTGCGGCGGGGCCCTCGGGCGGTCCGCACCTCTCGGGACGCGCCTTCAGGGGCACGCCTCTCGGAGCGCGCCGCGGCGGGCCTCCGCGGCTCCTGGGCCTCCCGTGGTGCGCGTGGTGCGCGGGTCAGCCCAGGTGGCCGGTGTCGTTCCAGCGTTCGATCGCCGGCTCCCCGTACGCCCAGCCCAGCACCGACAGGGACGTCGGCTCCAGACGGATGCGGGCGGCGAAGGAGACGTCCAGGCCGAGCCAGCGGGCACCCAGGGAGCGCAGGATGTGGCCGTGCGCGAAGACCAGCACGTCGCGGTCGGCCGAGCGCGCCCACGCCACGACCTCGTCGGCCCGCGCCGCGACCTCGGCCAGCGTCTCGCCTTCGGGGACACCGTCGCGCCAGATGAACCAGTCCGGGCGCCCGGCCTTGATGTCGGCCGGGGTCAGGCCCTCGTACGCGCCGTAGTCGACCTCCATCAGCGCGTCCCAGTCCTGCGCCCGGTCGCCGAAGCCGGCCAGCTCGCAGGTCTCCTTCGCGCGCACCAGGGGGCTGGTGCGGACCTCGACGTCCGGCAGGCCGCCCCAGGGGGCGCGGTGCAGCCGCTCTCCCAGGAGCTTGGCGCCGCGGCGGCCCTCCTCCAGGAGCGGAATGTCCGTACGGCCGGTGTGCTTGCCGGACAGGGACCACTCCGTCTGCCCGTGCCGGGCCAGCAGAATGCGCGGTGCCATGGGGAATACCTCGGGCCGATTGCTCGGCTCTTCCGTCTTCGGAGTCCGCTTGGGGGCTCTTGTTGCTCGACTGTTGCTCGACTTGCTCGACAGGCGTTCGACCGATGATCGCCCGACGTCCGGATCGTGCCGGCGTCCGGCGATGTCCGTCCGTTCCATCATCGCGCATCGCCCCGGCTCTCCGGGGCGGGCCCTCCCCCGCCCGGACCGGCGAGCCGTACAACGTACGGTGGAGGGTCGGCGTTTTCCGCGCCTACGGGTGCCGCATCGCGCCGCACCCTCTCTCACCAGGCCCGTGACCGATCCGCCCCGGGCCGAGCACGTTGGAGTACGACCAGGATGGACGCCGCAGCGCGCCGCCCCGCGGCAGCCGGCAGCCGGCCGCGGTGGTGGACGGAACTGCCACTGCTGGCCCTCGTGTACGCGGCCTACTCCGCGGGACGCCTCGTGGCCCGGGGCGACGCGCACGCCGCCACCGGGCACGGCCTGGCGATCCTCCGGTGGGAAGAACTGCTGCGGCTCGATCCGGAACGTGCCCTGAATCGTTTCTTCACCGCCACTCCCGCCATCGGCGTACCCGCCGACTTCGCGTACGCCTCGCTGCACTACCTGGTCACGCCCGCGGTCCTCGTCTGGCTGTGGAACCGGCGCCCCGAGCGCTACCGCGCCTTCCGTACGTGGCTCATGCTGGCCACCCTCATCGGGCTGGTCGGCTTCACGCTGCTGCCGACCGCGCCGCCGCGCCTGCTGGAGGCGGGCAGCGGGTTCGCGGACACCATGGCGCAGTTCTCCTCGTACGGCTGGTGGGGCGACGACGCGAGCGCGCCGCGCGGGCTCGGCGGCATGACCAACCAGTTCGCCGCGATGCCCAGCCTCCATGTGGGGTGGGCGCTGTGGTGCGGGGTGGTCCTGTGGCGGCACGGGCGCTCGCGCGCCACGCGGGTGCTCGGAGTGGCGTATCCGCTGGTCATCGTGCTGGTGGTGATGGGCACCGCCAACCACTACCTGCTCGACGCGCTGGCCGGTACGGCCGTGATGGGGCTGGGCCTGCTGCTGACCCGCCCGGCGCTGCGGGCCGGGGACCGCCTGCGCGGACGGTTCCGGGCGGGCGGCCCGGCCACCGGCTCGGACAGCCGGGATACGGGGGCGGCGGGCGGCCCGGCCGCCGGTGCGGTGCCCGGACTCGTGGCTGCTGGGGCGCCGGGCACCCACGCGAATGTCAGTGGCGGATGCGAGACTTCCGCGGGTGAACGTATTCCGCGACAGCCGACCCGCCGCGGCCGACCGGCCGCCGGAGCAGCCGCCGGTGCCGCAGCCGGCGACGGGGCTGCGACAGCGGCTCAGTGAGCTGCGCGGCCCCGGCGTCCGGCCGCGGCCGATGGACGCCCGCGCGCTCGCCGCGCTGGCCGCCAACCCCGGCTGCCGCCGCCGCGCGCTGCTCGACGGCGCCGGGGTCGACAAGGCCGCGCTCGCGGGCGCCCTCGGTTCACCGGCGGCCTTCGGGCAGTCGCAGTTCGCCCTGGCCCGGGGCAATTCCTTCGAGGCCCGCGTCAAGGCGGACGACGGCGCGGACCTGATGCGCCTGCTGTACGAGCGTCTGGGCGGCGCCGCCCCGGCACCCGAGCCGGGCCGGGTCGCCGTCCCGGACCTGTCCGCCGCCGGTCCCGAGGGGCGTGCCGCCCGTACGGCCCTGGCGCTGCGCGAGGCCACGGCCGCCGGCGGCTGGACGCTGCTGGACCATCCGCTGATCACCCTCGAAGTGGCCGGGTCGCCCGCCTACCTGGAGCCGGACGCGGTCGTGGTGCATCCGGACGGCGGCTGGACGGTCGTGGAGATCAAGTCCTTCCCGATGATCGACGGTTCCGCCGATCCGGCCAAGGTGGGCGCGGCCGCCCGGCAGGCCGCCGTGTACGCGCTCGCGCTGCGGCGGGTGGCCGCGCAGGTGCTCGCCAGTACGGGCCGTGCGGTGACGGTGCGGGACCAGGTGCTGCTGGTCTGCCCGAAGGACTTCGCGAACCTCCCCACCGCCGAGGCCGTCGACATCCGCAAGCAAATGGCGACGACGGAGCGCCAGTTGCGCCGCCTGACCCAGGTCGAGGAGATCGCCGGGCAGCTCCCGCCCGGCACGTCCTTCGATCTCCGGCTCGCGGACGACGGCCGGACGGTGACACGGTCGGCCGCCGAGCTGACGGAGGCGGTCGAGTCGGTGGACGCCGCCTACGCGCCCGAGTGCCTGGCCGCCTGCGAGCTGGCCTTCCACTGCCGGGGGAGGGCGCGCGCGGCGGGCGCGGTGGAGTCGCTGGGCCGCGGGGTGCGCGGCGAGCTGGGCGGGCTGCGGACGGTCGAGGAGGTGCTGGCGGCAGCGCGTACGGAAACGGAAGACGAGACGGCCGGCTCCGTTGCTTCCCGGGACGCCGCTCCCCCGGGCACCGCTTCCCCGGGCACCGCTTCCCCGGGCACCGCTTCCCCGGGCACCGCTTCCCCGGGCACCGCTTCCCCGGACGCCGCTTCCCCGGGCACCGCTTCCCCGGTTACCTCTCCCACCGGCACCAGCACCACTGGCACCACTGGCATCACCGGTGACACCGACACCACCAGCACCCCCTCCCTGGACGCCCCCGCCGTCGACGCCCTGCGCCGTGCGGCGGCACTCCGTGCCGAGGCCCTGGCCTGCGCCGGACGCGGGGCCCGGGGTGGGGACCGGACCGACGGCTCCGAAGGGGTGTCGCCATGTCGCTGATCGAAGTCCTCGCCAGGATGGAGGCCGTGGCGGCGGGCCGCGCGCAGCCGCTGACGACGGTCCGGCACCGGCACCTGTCCGCGCACCCGCTCGTCTTCGTGCCGCTGACGACCTCGGGTGAGGCGGGCGCGCCGCTGGGCGCGCTGGTCGGTACCGACCGCGAGAAGCCGCTGCTGCTCGCCGTGCCCCAGCCGCGCGACCGTGACCTGCGGTTCGGCTTCCTCGCCGAGCTGGCCGAGTCCGTCCTGCCGTACGTGGACGGATACGCCGACACCGTCGAGACGGAGGAGCGCAAGGAGACCGACCCCGAGACGGGCAAGAAGGTCCCGGTCGAGGTCGAGCTGTGCGCGGACGCGCCGCAGGTGATCGTGCCGAGTGCGGCGGGCGTGGAGTACGTACGCCTGCTGGGCCGGTCCATGCGGTTCCGGCGGACCGCCGAGCAGGAGCCGGACACGCCGCATCCGGCGCCTCCTCATGTGCCGCTGCTGGGGCGCTGGTTCACGCACTTCGGCGAGCGGGCCCGGGTGCCGGGCGCGAGTCTGCTGCTGCCGATGACCGGGCTGCTCGCCCGCCACTGGGCGACCGGCCAGAGCAACCTGGAGGACCAGCACCTGGGCGCCCTGCTCTCCTGGATAGACCCGCCCGAGGGCGAGCACGGCGCGACGGCCGCGCAGCGCGCCGAGACGGCGCGGGACGCGGCGGGCCAGCTGCTGTGCCCGCCGGCCGGCCCCGCCACGGACCCGGCCTTCGACAACAAGCTCCTCGCCCCCGCGATGGGCCGGTACGACGCGGGGCTGCCCGGCGCCGAGGACGAGATCCGCGACCTGGTCGAGAGCCTGCTGCGGCCGACCTGGGACGCCGTGTGGCACGGCCTCGACCTGCTGCGGTCCCTGCCGGAAGGCCCGCGGGTGGCCGACCGCTGGAAGCGCGACCGCTGGTCCTACACCGCGCACCGCGACCGGGTACGGGCCGGTGAACCGCCGCAGCCCAAGCGGGACGACGCGATCACGGCCGCGCAGAAGCTGTCCTCCCGGGAGACCGCCCAGGCGCAGCTGGACGCGCAGGAGGCGCTGGACGACCCGCTGGTCATGGCGGGCCGGCGGCTCGCCGGAGAGGCGCTGGTCGGCGAGGTGACCGGGGTCGAGATGGCGTATTCGCAGGGCAAGCGGCCGATGCCGCGCCCGCTGGTCACCCTGTGGACGGACGACCGGCCGCAGCTGACCGAGGGCGGCAAGCTGTACCGCCCGCTGCCGGAGGGGAAGGCCCAGCCCGCCGAGTTCGTCGCGTACACGACGGACGGGCCGGGCGGGCTGGTGGTCCGGCTGACCGGCGGAATGGGGCGGGGCAAGACCCCCGAGCCCGGGTCGGTCCCCGAGCCGGGCGACCAGGTGTGCTGGACCCTGTTCGAACACCAGCCGCGCGGCGGGCCGGAGCTGCCCGCCCCCGAGGACACACCGTGGACGCACGGCGGCCCGCCCGCCGCCGACGACGCCGTACTGCCTGTGGATCAGCCCGACCCCGTCACCGCGGAGGACTTCCTGTGACCGAGGCCCGCCCCGCGTCCTCCGACGTGCCCGCCGCGCGGCGGCCGGACGCCACGGCACACTCCGCTCCGGGCGCGGCGCGCTCCGCCCCGGGCGCGGCGCCCTTCGATCCCGGCGTGGCGGCTGCCGCGGCCACCGACGCGATCGTGCACAGCACGCTGCACGGCACGCACCGCGGCGTCGTCGTCGACTCGCCGCCGGGCGCGGGCAAGTCCACGCTGGTGGTGCGGGCCGCCCGGGAACTGGCCGCGGCCGGGCGCCCGTTGATGATCGTCGCGCAGACCAACGCGCAGGTCGACGACCTCGTCCTGCGGATCGCCGAGAAGGACCCCGAGCTGCCGGTGGGCCGGCTGCACAGCAGTGAGCCGGGCGCCTTCGACCCGGCGCTCGCGGAGCTGCCCGCCGTCCGTACGTCGTCGAAGGTCGCCGATCTGGCCGGGCTGGACATCGTCGTCTCGACGGCCGCCAAGTGGGCGTACACGAAGGTCGACGAGCCGTGGCAGCACGCCATCGTCGACGAGGCGTACCAGATGCGCTCGGACGCGCTGCTCGCCGTCGGCGGCCTGTTCGAGCGGGCGCTGTTCGTGGGCGATCCGGGGCAGCTGGACCCGTTCAGCGTGGTGGGCGCCGACCAGTGGGCCGGGCTCGCCTACGACCCGTCGGCCAGCGCCGTGACCACCCTGCTCGCGCACAACCCCGGCCTTCCGCAGCACCGGCTGCCGGTGTCGTGGCGGCTGCCCGCCTCCGCGGCGCGGCTGGTCTCCGACGCGTTCTACCCGTACACGCCGTTCCGCAGCGGTACGGACCACGGCGACCGGCGGCTCGCCTTCGGTGTGCCCTCCGACGGTTCGGGGGTGGACCGCGTGCTGGACGAGGCCGCCGAATCCGGCTGGGGCCTGCTCGAACTGCCCGCCCGCCACACGCCGCGTACGGACCCGGAGGCGGTGCGCGCCATCGCGCAGGTGGTGCGGCGGCTGCTGGACCGGGGCGGCGCGGCGACCAGCGAGCGGGGCCCCGATCCCACGCCGCTGACCGCCGACCGGATCGCGGTCGGCACGGCCCACCGCGACCAGGCCGCGGCGGTACGGGCCGCGCTGGCCGGGCTCGGCGTCCGGGGCGTGGCGGTGGACACCGCCAACCGCCTCCAGGGACGGGAGTTCGACGTGACGGTCTTCCTCCACCCGCTCTCGGGGCGGCCCGACGCGACCGCCTTCCACCTGGAGACGGGCCGCCTGTGCGTGCTGGCCTCCCGGCACCGCCACGCCTGCATCGTGGTCTGCCGGGCGGGCGTACCGGAGTTGCTGGACGAGCACCCGTCGGCGGAGCCCGTACAACTCGGCGTCACGGTGAAGTTCCCGGACGGCTGGGAGGCGAACCACGCGGTGCTGGCGCATCTGAACGAGCACCGGGTGGCCTGGCGCCCCTGACCTGCCTCCCGGCGCACCCCGGCGGCAGCGGGCCATGGACCGGTGGCGTCGTGGCCGAGTTGTGCGGCGGTTGGCGGACTTGGACGTGGTGGAGGGGCGTGTATCGGACGGCACGGCGCACTGGCGCCGCCGCACGCCGCGCACGGACGTACGGTGGCGGCGCGGTACCGGCGCGACACTCGGGCGCGCGCCACGAGGCGCGCCGTCCCCCGGCGGGCGGACGGGCGCACCCTCAGGCGCACTTGCGCGACGCGGGACAATGGAACGCGGCACACGATCCAGGAGGTACGTACATGTCCGAGCCGCAACCGGCTTCCGACCCGCGCGGGACGGCCCCCGCGCCCCGGCGCCTGAAACCGGCTCCGCTGCTCTTCGAGCCTCCGGAAGCCACGTCGGACCCGGAGCACTTCTTCGACCTGGAGTCCATCGAGGACCCCAAGGAGCTGCTCACCCGCTCCACCGAGCTGACGCTCGCCTTCCGGGCGGCGGCGGACCGGGCCACGGAGTTCCAGGCGATGGCGGCGGCCCAGCTCGCCGACCCCAAGCGCTTCGACCGGCTGCCGCTCTCCGTGATCGCGGAGCGCGCCGACTGGACCGAGGACTACGCGGCGAAGATGGTCGAGTTCGGCCGCGGCCTGCTGCGCAGCGGCGGTGGCAGCAACCTCGACCCCACGGACTGACCGAACGGGGCGGCCCCGGCCCCCGACCGGCCCCACGCCGCCCCGACGGCCCCACCCGTCCACACCAGCCGGGCCCACCGGCCCGCACCAGCCCTCCGGCCCACCGGCCCGCACCAGCCCTCCGGCCCATCGGCCCGCACCGGCCCGTGATCGCCCCTGTCGATCATGGGCCCCTGGCATATGCGCGCGCGGAAACATACCCCACACCGCCCCGTCCTGTCCGGATTTCAGCCATTCCGCAGAAACGGAACGCCGCTCACCGGTACACCTGGGTCCATGAGCGACTGGCCCTCCGAGCACCCTCGCCGTCCCGCGTCCGCCACGTTCCACGCCGCGTCGTACGTCACCCTCGCCGGCGCCGACTGGCTCGCCTCCGCAGACCCGTCCCCGGAGAGCGTGCACGCCCGGTGGGCGGCCTGCCCGGACGCGCCGAGCACGCTCCCGTGCGGCACCGTCTTCGACGTGATCAACGCGCCCGCGCTCTTCGGCCGCGACCTGGTGGACCGGTTATGGACCGCGGGGCCCGGCTCCGGGCCGGTCGCCACCCACCGCGGCCGCATCCTGCTGTTCGCCGAGCCCGGTACGGCCGGGCGGCTGCCCGCCCTGCTCGGCTGGGAGGAGTGGTCCGGGTCCGTACCGCCGCTGCTGTGCCACGGCACCGGCGACGCGGTGACCGTCCCGCCGCTCTTCCCGCACCGGCCCCAGCAGCCGGGCCCGCACCACACCGCTCGCACCACCCGCACGGCTCATCCCGCGCACCCCGTCCACACCGCCCGCCACACGACCCCCGCGCCACCCGAGTCCGCCGGCCCCCTCCCCCCGGACCCCGCCACCTCCCGCTGGCTCGTCGCCCCGGACGTACGCCATCCGTGGCTCCCCGGACCGGGCACGCTGCTCTGGGCCTGCATACGTGCCGCCCGCCGCGCCCCCGGCACCGGATCGGCGCCGCCCCTCGGCGCCCCGGGCCGCCCCACCCCGGCCCTGTGACCAGCACCACTACCGCCATCACGGCTACGCAGACCCGGAACATCGGCCCCACAGAGCCTCCGCAGAGCCTCCATCGAGCCCCCGCACACCCCACCCCCGCAGGCCCGGCCCCGTCCCCGCGGAATCGATTTTTGCGCCACCCGATCAGGATGCTAATGTTTTCCACGTCAGCAGGCGCCGCTAGCTCAGTTGGTTAGAGCAGCTGACTCTTAATCAGCGGGTCCGGGGTTCGAGTCCCTGGCGGCGCACCGACAGAAGAAGGCCCCCACCTCGGTGGGGGCCTTCTTCGTGCGCCGGAAAGCCGGGAGCCGGAAAGCGGAGCGCCAAGAAGCCGGCAGCCGGGCCGCCCGCCGCCTCAGCTGCGCGCCACCTTGACCGTCCAGTCCCCCGAGGACGACCGCCCGTACACCTGCACCCGCACCCCGTCCTCGGCGTCGTCCAGGCTCTCCCCTTCGCCGAGCGGCGCATCAGCAAGCCGGGGATATACGGAAGTCCCCCAACACGCCTCGGTACCGGGGTGGCCGTCCAGCACCTCCACCGGTCCGCTCCCGGACGCGGTCTCGCTGCGTACGCGGTAGACCAGTACGCCCTCGGTGCAGACGCCGTGATCGTTGCCCGTCGCGCCGCGCGCCTCGACGGCCAGCGCGCTGCGCGGACCGGTGCGCACGACCAGCAGGCGCGCCTGCCGCTCGTCGCCCGGCTCCATGGGGGCCGACAGCGGCCGCAGGGTGTGCAGGGTGGAGCGCCGCTCCCGGGCGAGGGAGACGCACGTCACCTGGCGGTCGCCCAGCCAGCCGACCTTCCACTTGTGCCAGCCGAAGGGGTCCGGGGCCAGGCCGAACTGGCTGCCCATGATGTCCCAGTCCCCCACGTACGTGTCCCAGTCGCCCTTGCCGTCCCGGGGCCGGTGGTAGAGGTCCGGCAGGTCGAAGACGTGGCCGGTCTCGTGGGCCAGTACGTTGCGGTCCGGCGGGCTCTGCTCGAAGACGGTGACGAACCGGCGCAGGTCGGCGTCGTCGGCGCGCAGCGGCCGGTCGAGGTTGACGACCTTGGTGGCGTCGGAGTCGACGCCGGCCGCGTCCGGGTCGGCGACGAGGTAGACGACGTCGTAGCGGCTGAAGTCCACCGAGTCGTCGGCGGCGGCGACCGCGTCACGCAGATAGGCGGCGCGGCGGTCGGCGTCCCAGTCCCGGCGTATGCCGTACGAGCTGGAGACCTGCGGCATCCGCACCCAGTGGTGCCGGACGTCGGGCCGCAGGGTGAATCGGCCATAGGACGCGCGCTCGAAGAAGCGGGAGGTGGTCGGGAAGTAGTCGGCGGCCAGTTCGCGGGGGTCGGCGACCGGCTCGGAGTCCGGGAAGGACAGGAAGACCATGACGGCGTCGAGTGTGCGGGCGGGACGGGGGTAGGCGTGGTTCCAGGTGTCCAGGCCTTCGGAGTGGTGGGCGTCGGTGCGGGTCAGGGCGCAGGGCAGCGCGCCCTCGGACGCGGTGGCGGGGCCCGCGACGACGGAGGTGGCTATGACCGCGCTGAGGGAGGTGGCCACCGCGGCCACCCGGCGCAGCACCTGACGGTCCACCTCCGGAGGTTGTTGGGCACGTGGCACATCGACCTCCCGGTACGGATTCGGAGCACCCTCCCCACTTTGTGGCGATACGCCGGTTTCCGTCCTGTTCCGGGGCCCCAGACGAGTGACCGGCCCAACTCCCCACCCCGTAACGGAAAGTCACTATCGATCGTTGACCGGATACGCACGAACACAGCCGGACGAAAATGGCCAAACTTCCGCCATGGGTGCCGATGATCACGGTTACGTCGCTGGATAGGCCCTTGCGGCAGCCTCTATGATCGCCACACTTTCCAGCGCGGATTCCCCCCTCCATCACGAGACAAGCGCCATGCGGGAGCGAGCAGTGAGCGGATACCCCGGCGGCACGGGCCGCGCGCCCGGAACGACGCTCTCCGCGGTGACGGAGCGTAATGAACCGACCAAAGAATCCACCGACGGCCGGGACGACTCCACGGGCCCGGCACACACCGGCGGCCCCGCGGCGGCGGACGGACCGGCCCGGCCCGGCGGGCACGGCGAACCGCCGGCGGGCGCCCGCGGCGAGCCCGACGCGGGCGACGGCTCCGCGGCCTCGCTGCGCGACTACCGCGCCGCCTTCCGGGCCACCCGCGTCCCACTGGCCGTCCTGAACCGCGACGGCCTGGTCCTCACCGCCAACCCCGCCTTCGGCGAACTGGTCGGCGCCGCGCCGGACGACCTGGTCGCGGCGACCGCCGCCGACCTGACCGAACTGGGCACCGACCCGCGTATCTGGGCCGCGTACCGCGAGGTCCTCTCCGGGCGCAGCGACCGGTTGCGGTGCACCCGACGACTCAAACATCCCGACGGACAGTTCCTGTGGGCCGAGGTGACGGTCGAGCCGCTGCCGGACGAGGACTGCGTCCTGCTGTCCGTCTCGGACATCAGCGACCGGCACGACCTGCTGGCCCGGCTGCGCCACCTCCAGATGCACGACCCGGTGACCCGGCTGCCCAACCGCGCGCTGTTCTTCGAGCGGCTGGCGGGCGCGCTGGAGACGGCCGCCTTCGAGCAGCACGGTACGGGCCGGGTCGGCCTGTGCTATCTCGACCTGGACGGCTTCAAGGCCGTCAACGACACCCTGGGCCACCGGGTCGGCGACCGGCTGCTGAGCGCGGTGGCCCAGCGCCTGACGCACTGCGCCGAGAGCCTGGCCGAGCGCGGCGCCGTACGCGGCCGCAGCGGCCACCTCGTGGCGCGGCTGGGCGGCGACGAGTTCGCGCTCCTGGTGGAGGACTCGGCCGGCACCGAAGAGCTCGCCGAACTGGCGCAGCGCGTCCTGGACGCGCTCCAGCGGCCGTTCGACCTGGCCGGGCAGCGGCTGTCGGTCTCCGCGAGCATCGGCGTCGTGGAGCGCGCGGCGACCGGGACGACCGCGACCGGCCTGATGCAGGCCGCGGACACCACGCTGTACTGGGCCAAGGAGGACGGCAAGGCCCGCTGGACGCTCTTCGACCCCGAGCGCAACGCGCACCGGATGACCCGCCAGGCGCTGTCCAGCACCCTGCGGCCCGCGGTGGACCGCGGCGAGTTCACGCTGGAGTACCAGCCGCTGGTCGGGCTCGGGGACGGGCGGGCGCAGGGCGTCGAGGCGCTGGTGCGCTGGCGGCATCCGCAGTTCGGCACACTGTCGCCGAATCGGTTCATCGGATTGGCGGAGGAGAACGGCTCGATCGTCGAACTGGGCCGCTGGGTGCTGGCCCGCGCCTGCCACCAGGCGCGCGCCTGGCAGCTGGCCCGCCCCGGCGCCGAGCCGCTGTTCGTCAGCGTGAACGTCGCCGTACGGCAGGTGTGGGACTCCGACCTCGTGGCGGATGTGGCGGGCATCCTCGCCGAGACCGGGCTGCCGCCGGCCCTGCTCCAGCTGGAGCTGACCGAGTCGGCGGTGATGGGATCGGCCGGACGCCCGCTCCAGGCGCTCCAGGCGCTGAGCGAGATGGGCGTACGGATCGCCATCGACGACTTCGGGACCGGCTATTCGAACCTCGCCTACCTCAGCCGGCTGCCGGTGTCGGTGCTGAAGCTGGACGGCTCCTTCGTCCGGGGGTTCCGCTCACAGGAGCATCCGAACCCGGCGGACGAGACGATCGTGGAGGCGCTGGTGGCGCTGGCGCACCGGCTGGGCCTGACGGTCACGGCAGAGTGCGTGGAGAGCGCCGAGCAGGCGGAACGGTTGCGCCGTATCGGCTGCGACACCGGGCAGGGCTGGCTGTACTCCCGCCCGGTGCCCCCGGACCGGGTCTGCGATCTGATCGGGGCGGGGCAGGCCGGCGCGTAGCGGCCGCCGAGGGAGCGGGCGGACCCGCGCGCTCCCCCGTCGGCTCCGTCGCGCTCCCCGCCTGCTCCGATGCGTCCGCCCGCCGCCGAGGTGTCCGCCCGCTTCGGCGCGTCCCCGCTCCGGCGCATCCGCGGCGGCGTTCCCGCCGTTACGCGGCCGGCAGCCCGTAGGCGTCCGCGATCAGCTCGTACGACCGCAGCCGGGCCTCGCCGCCGTGCGCGTTCGCCGTGATCATCAGCTCGTCGGCGCCGGTGCGCTTGGCGAGGTCGTCCAGGCCGGTGCGTACCGCGTCGGGCGTGCCGTGGACGATGTTGGACAGCCAGCTGTCGACGAATTCGCGCTCCATCCCGCTGAACGCGTACGCCGCCGCCTCCTCCGGGCCGGGCACCAGCCCGGGGCGCCCGGTGCGCAGCCGGATCATGGACAGCGCGCCGGTCATGACCTGTCGCCGTGCCTCCTTCTCGTCCTCGGCGGCCAGCGCGGCGACGCCGATCAGCGCGTACGGCGCGTCCAGGACCGCGGAGGGGCGGAAGGACTCGCGGTAGAGGTCCAGCGCGGGAATGGTGTTCGCCGCGGAGAAGTGGTGCGCGAAGGCGAAGGGCAGGCCGAGGCGGCCGGCCAGCTGGGCGCTGAAGCCGGAGGAGCCGAGCAGCCACAGCGGCGGCCGGTGCGCCGACTGGACGCCGCCCGGGGACGTCGCCTGGACCGGGCCCGGCACCGCGTGGATACGGCTGTACGGGTGCCCGTCGGGGAAGTCGTCGTCCAGGAAGCGGGTCAGTTCGGCGAGTTGCTGCGGGAATTCGTCCGCGCCTTCCCGGAGCCGCTCGGTACGGCGCAGCGCGGCGGCGGTGGCGCCGTCGGTGCCCGGTGCCCGGCCGAGACCGAGGTCGATGCGGCCGGGGGCCATCGCTTCGAGGGTGCCGAACTGTTCGGCGATGACCAGGGGCGCGTGGTTGGGCAGCATGACGCCGCCGGAGCCGAGCCGGATGCGGTCGGTGTGCGCGGCGAGGTGGGCCAGCAGGACCGCGGGCGACGAGGAGGCCACGCCGGGCATCGAGTGGTGCTCGGCGACCCAGTAGCGGTGGAAGCCGCGGCGCTCGGCCGTGCGGGCGATGCCGACGGCGGTCCGTACGGCCTCCGAGGCGGTGTGCCCGGCGCCGACGGTCACCAGGTCGAGTACGGACAGGGGGACGGGCGCGGTGCCGGGGGCCGTGCCCCGGATGCCGTCGGCGTCCCCGGACGCCTCATCGGTCCGGTTCTCGTCGTGGTCCCGGATCTCGTCGTGGTCGCCGCTCACGGTGCGGGCCTCCTCGCGTCGCTGGTCTGCCGGAGGAATAACCGGAGCAGTTCTCCGGTTATTCCCGGGCGGCCGCGGGGCCCTTCGGCGATCGCCGCTACCCGACGGCGGACGGCACCGACGGCACCGGCGCCCCCGCGAACAGCGTGCCCAGCGCCGGGCAGGCCACCGTACGGTCCAGCAGCCGCAGCCCCTCCCAGGCGGTGACCTGGTTGGCGGTGAGCACCGGCTTGCGCAGCTCGGCCTCGATGGCGGGCAGGAAGTCGGCGGTGTGCAGTGCCGTGTCGGGGAGCAGCACCACGTCGGCGTCGGGATGGTCTCCCGTACGGGCGAGCAGCAGGATCTCCTCCAGACCCCACGTGCCGACCTCGGCTGCCGTGATGATCCCGCTGCCGCACGTCGAGACGACGTCCGTGCCCGCGTCCTTCAAGAACGCGCGGAAGCACTCGGCGACGTCATCCGGATAGGTGGCGGCGATGGCCACTCGCTCGGCGCCCAGTGCCCGTACGGCGTGCGCAAAGGCGAAGGAGGTACTGGAGGCGGGCAGCCCGGCCGTGGCGGACAGCTCGCGGACCTGCGCCTGGGCGCCCTCCCAGCCGAAGACGAAGCTGGCGCTGGTACAGGCCCAGACGACGGCTTCGGCGCCGCGGCTCTTCAGGTCGGCGACGCCGGCGGCCAGCCGGGCGGCGGAGCCCATCTCCAGCAGCGCGTCGACGCGGTGGGCGTCCTCGCCGATGTCGGTGTGGACGAGCGGCAGGCGCAGGCCGCTGCCGAGGAGTGCTTCGAGCCGGGGATAGTCGTCCTCGGCGGAGTGGCCGGGGTAGAGGAAGCCGACCGTGGATGCCATGCACGTCTCCTGACTGGGTGGGGGTGTGCGGGGATGCGTATAGGCGTGCGCGCGGGGATGCGCGTAGGGGGCGCGTGGGCGGATGCCGCGGTGTGTGCGCCGGTCCGGGCGCCCGTGCGCCGGGCGTGCGGGCAGGTGTACGACCGGGGTGCCGTCCGGCGGAGCGCCGCCCGTGCGCCTCAGCGCGGCGCCGGCGGGCCGGGCTCCTCCGGGGGGTGAAAGGGCGGCAGGTCCAGCCCGTCGGCCTGCTCCGCCTCCGGCGAAGGAACCGCCGAGCCGGCGAACGCCGCCTCGGTGAGACCGCCCCGCCTCGGTATCCCGGCGCCTTCCTCCGGGGCCCAGGAGGCGGTCATGGAGGCCGGTCCGCGTCTGGCGACCGGGTCCACCAGCGCCTGGTACGGGCCGATCGCGTCGGCCCCGATGGCCCGCAGCGAGGCCCACATCGTGACCTGGTTGGCGGACAGGACCGGCATCCGCAGCTCGGCCTCCAGCTGCGGGATGACGTCGTACGTCGGCAGGTTCGTACAGCTGATGAACAGGGCGTCCGCGGCCCCGACGACGGCCTGGCGGGCCATGTCGACGACGTCCCGGTACGGCACTTTCCAGATGTGCCGGGTCAGGCCCAGGTAGGCGCGGCCGGTGACGGTGACGCCGGCCTCCTTCAGATATTCCTCCAGGGAGTCGGTCACCGATTTGGTGTACGGGGTGACGACGGCGATCCGCCGCGCGCCGATCTCCCGCAGCGCCTCCAGGAGCGCGCCCGAGGTGGTGAGCGCCGGGAGCTGCTCCCCCGCCCGGGTCATGGCGGCGCACATGGCACGCTCGCCCGCCACGCCGCCGACGAAGCTGCCGGAGGTGCAGGCGTAGGAGACGACCTGCGGGGAGACGGCGCACAGCGCCTGGACGGCGGCGTGCAGGGTTTCGTGTTCACTGACGAGGCGGGCCAGATCGAGGCTCACCTCGACGGGTACGAAAGGGGTTCGGGTGAGGTGGAGGGACACTTCGTCGGGAATCCAGCGCCACAGCTCGCGGTCCAGGGCGAAGTCGAACGGAGCGACGACACCCACACCGAGCTGAGGCCTCGGTCCCCCCAGAAATGAGACGTCCATGATGCCCCCAGAAGAGCGAAGGGCTGGTAAGGGCAAGGCCATTGGCCAGGGGTTCGTGGTGCGACCGGCACTAGCCGGGGACGTCGGGACAGAGCCGTTGTTGACACGGTAGTTACGACTTCTTAGCGTGGTCAATCCTCGCATCTCAGGCATCTGTCGGCGCCTCCTTTCATTTAAAGGGGCTCACGTTTCAGAACGGTTTCTGGCCTATGTCCGAAAGCACCGTCCTTGTCCTTGGTTCCGACCCGCCTCCGCAGCTGGACCGGCTCGCCGGCCGGGCCCGGCTGGTGTATGCCGACGACACGTCCCTCGCCGGCCAACTGTCTTCCGCCGACGTACTGTTGGCCTGGGATTTCACCTCCGACGCGGTCCGCGACGCCTGGCCCGGCGACGGCCCGCGACCCGTTTGGGTGCACACCGCGAGCGCGGGCGTGGACCGGCTGATGTGCCCGGAGCTCGTCGCGGACGAGACGCTGGTGACCAACGCGCGGGGGGTCTTCGAGCAGCCGATCGCCGAGTACGTGGCCGGGCTGGTGATCGCCATGGCCAAGGACTTCTACGGAAGTTGGGAGCTCCAGCGGCAGCGCCGCTGGCGGCACCGGGAGACACTGCGGGTGGCGGGCAGCCGGGCCGTCGTGGTGGGGTCGGGGCCGATCGGCCGGGCCATCGGCCGGACCCTGCTGGCACTGGGTGTCACGGTGGATCTGGTCGGGCGCCGGGGGCGCGCGGACGATCCCGACTTCGGCCGGGTGCACGCGACCGACGCCCTGCACGGTCTGCTGGGCACGGCCGACTGGGTGGTGTGCGCGGCGCCGCTCACGGACGACACGCGCGGCATGTTCGACCGGGCCGCCTTCGACCGGATGCGGCAGCGGGCCCGCTTCGTCAACGTGGGCCGCGGGCCGCTCGTCGTCGAGGACGACCTGGTGGCGGCGCTGCGCGAGTGGCGGATCGCGGCGGCGGCGCTGGACGTCTTCGAGCACGAGCCGCTGACGTCGGACAGCGTCCTGTGGGACGTGCCGCACCTGATCGTCTCGCCGCACATGAGCGGCGACACGCTGGGCTGGCGGGACGCGCTGGCCGAACAGTTCGCGGACAACTTCGACCGGTGGGCGGCGGGCGAACCGCTCACCAATGTGGTGGACAAGCGGCTGGGGTACGTACCGGGCGCCTGATCTTCCGGGACCGTGGAGGCGGAGCGTTCGTGGATGGAGGTCGGGATGGCTGAGGTGACGGATCTGGCCGACTGCTCGGCGGTGCGGCTGGTCGCCGGGTACGCGGCGGGCGAGTTCTCGCCGGTCGAGGCGGTGCAGGCGGTGGCCGAGCGGGCGGCGTGGGCGCAGGAGCGGGTGAACGCCTTCACCCGGATCGACGCGGACGAGGCGCTGACCGCGGCGAAGGAGTCCGCCGAGCGGTGGCGGTCGGGCCGGCCGGCCGGGCTGGTGGACGGGGTGCCGGTCACGGTCAAGGATCTGCTGCTGACCCGTGGGGCGCCGACACTGCGCGGGTCGCGGACGGTGCGCGAGGAGGGCACGGTCTGGGACGCGGACGCGCCGTCGGTGGCGCGGCTGCGCGAGCACGGCGCGGTGGTCGTGGGCAAGACCACCACGCCCGAGTTCGGATGGAAGGGCGTCACGGACAGTCCGCGGCACGGGGTGACGGGCAATCCGTACGACCCGTCCCGTACGGCGGGCGGGTCCAGCGGCGGCAGCGCGGCGGCGGTCGCGCTCGGCGCGGGGCCGCTGAGCCTGGGCACGGACGGCGGCGGGTCGGTGCGCATCCCGGGGTCCTTCTGCGGGATCTTCGCGCTGAAGCCGACGTACGGGCGGGTGCCGCTGTTCCCGGCGAGCCCGTTCGGGACGCTGGCGCACGTCGGGCCGATGACCCGGGACGCGGCCGACGCGGCGCTGCTGATGGACGTGATCACCGGGCCGGACTGGCGGGACTGGTCGCAGCTGGCGCCGCCCGCCGGATCGTTCCGGGAGGAGCTGGAGCGGCCGGTGGCCGGACTGCGGGTGGCCTACAGCCCCTCGCTGGGCTGGGACGTGGCGGTACGCCCCGAGGTCGCCGCGGCGGTGCGGCGCGCGGTGGACCGGCTCGCCGAGCTGGGCGCCGAGGTCGAGGAGACCGACCCGGGCATCGCGGACCCGGTGGAGGAGTTCCACACGCTGTGGTTCAGCGGCGCGGCGCGGGTGGTGCAGCACCTGAGCCACGCGCAGCGGGAGCTGCTCGATCCGGGCCTGCGGGAGATCTGCGCGGAGGGCGCGCGGCGCAGCGCGCTGGACTACCTGGCGGCGGTGGACGTACGGATGGCGCTGGGCCTGGCGATGGGCCGCTTCCACAGCACGTACGACCTGCTCGTGACGCCGACCGAGCCGATCACCGCGTTCGAGGCGGGGGCCGAGGTGCCGGCCGGGTCCGGGCACCGGCGCTGGACGGGCTGGACGCCGTTCACGTACCCGTTCAACATGACGCAGCAGCCCGCCGCGACCGTGCCGTGCGGCGTGGACGGGGACGGGCTGCCGATCGGGGTGCAGCTGGTGGGTGCGCGGCACGCGGACGCGCTGGTGCTGCGCGCCGCGCACGCCCTCTACACGTCGGGGGCCGCGGACCTGCCCGCCTTGCCTACGCCCGGCGGAAGTTGAGGGTCTCCCCCAGAGCGCCGGCGCGCCACAGGTCCTGGCAGGCGTCGGCCATCCGGTCCAGGCCGTCCACCACCGAGCCCCACACGATGCCCGGCACCCAGCCCGCGTCACCGTTGATCAGCAGGTTGTTGCGCTCGTAGAAGAGCGCGAGGTCGACGACGGTGGCGCGGCCCTGGTGCTTGGCGCGGCTCTCGTAGCCGTACGAGGCGGTGCCCAACTGGGTGTCGGTGAAGGTGAAGTAGCACAGGTCACCGGGGATGGGCGTGATGGTCGGGTTCTCCAGAGGGGGTTCCTCCGGGGCGAACGGCGGGACGAGGGCGTAGATCTCGTTGCGGGCGTACTTGGCGTGGTAGACGTCGCCGCCGAGCGGCAGCGCGTCCCAGACGGCCTTGCAGGTGAGGGGCGCGCGGTCGTCGAGCAGCTGGGCGGTGCAGCGCACGCCCCGCTTGTCGAGGGAGACTTCGATGAAGCGGTCGGTCATTCTGCCTCCTTACGGTGCTTTGCGGACCCATGGTGGACCAGCGGGCGACGCGATGCACACGGGAACGCCGGGCGCGGCACCCCGCCCGTCGAAGCGGGGTGGCGGGTGGCCGGTGACCGGCGTCAACAAGCCATCCGCGTAACGGATTTGGAGTCCCCGCACGGGTGTCGCATGCACGCATGACCGACATGCGGCACGATGCCGCACCGCTTACGTCAAGGGCCGGAAACGATAGGCATATTTTCAACGAGCTCGGGTATCCGCGCGCCCATGGCTCCACCACAGGGGAACAGCTCAGGAAACACCGCATCAAGGTTCCGCCGCCGCTCACTGCTCGCAGGAGCGGCGGCGCTGGGTTTGACAGGGACGCTGGGGGCGACCGCCGGTTGCTCGCGCGTGGACGTCACCGGGGCTACGGACGGGGGACACCTTCTTGAGGATCTTCGCAGCAGGAAAGTCGTACGGATGGGCATCGCCAGCGAGCCGCCGTACGCCTCGATCAACAGCCAGGGCGAACTGACCGGCGAGGCGCCCGCCGTCGCCAAGACCATCTTCCAGCGGCTCGGGGTGGAGCGCTTCGAGCCGGTGCCCGTCGAGTTCGGCGCCCTCGTGCCCGGCCTGCACTCGTTCCAGTACGACGTGATCGTGGCCGGCATGTTCATCAACAAGGCCCGCTGCCAGGCCGTGCTGTTCTCCGACCCGGACTACGAGTCGAAGGACGGCTTCCTCGTCCCGAAGGGCAACCCCAAGAAGATCGACTCGTACGGGGACGTGGCCAAGGGCGGCTTCCGGATGGGCACCGGCATCGGGTACGCGGAGATCGACTACGCGGTCGGCAACGGCGTCGCCAAGGGGAAGATCCAGACCTACGGCGACCAGATCGCCGGCATGGAGGCACTGGAGGCCGACCGCATCGACTGCTTCGCCGGCACCGCGCTGACCATGATGGAGGCACTGAAGACCGGCAAGCACCCCAAGGTGGAGATGACCCACCCCTTCACGCCCCAGGTGGACGGCAAACCCCAGCGGGACGGCGGTGGTTACGGCTTCCGGATCGGCGAGACCAAGCTGCGCGACGCCTTCAACCGCGAGCTGCACCAGATGAAGAAGAGCGGCGAACTCCTGCGCATCGCCCGGCCTTTCGGGTTCACCGAGGAGTTCATGACCGACCTCACGGCGAAGGAGCTCTGTGCCCGGTGACCGGAGCGTTGTGGGAACTGTTCTTCAAAGGGGTGTGGATCACCGTCCAGCTGATGGTCTACAGCGCCGTCCTGGCCGCCGCCGTCGCCTTCGGCATCGGCCTGGCCCGGACGTCGCGGCTGTGGATCGTCCGCTTCCTGTCCGGTGTCTATGTGGAGTTCTTCCGCGGCACCTCGGCGCTGGTGCTGATGTTCTGGCTGTTCTTCGCGCTGCCGCTGCTGGGCTGGCAGCTCGCCGGCATCTGGGCGGGCACGCTGGCGCTCGGCCTGTCGTACGGGGCGTACGGCTCCGAGGTGGTGCGCGGCGCCATCCAGGCGGTGGCGCCCGCGCAGCGTGAGGCGGCCATCGCGCTGAGCTTCACGCCCTGGCAGCGGCTGCGCAAGGTGATCCTGCCGCAGGCCGTGCCGGAGATGATGCCGCCGTTCAACAACCTGCTGATCGAGCTGCTCAAGGGCACCGCCCTGGCCTCGCTGCTGTCGATCGGGGAGCTGACCTTCCAGGCCAAGCTGGCCCGGCTCTCCACGGGCCAGAGCGCCCAGGTCTACGGGATCATCCTCGTCCTGTACTTCGTGATCGCGTTCGTGGTGACCCGGATCATGCGCCTCCTGGAGCGCCGGGCCAAGGCGTCGATCGGCCGCGCGCCGGAGCGCTCCGGCTGGTTCTCGCGGCGGCTGCCGATCGGCGGGCCGGGCCCGCAGGTGACCACCGCCCCCGGAGGTAAGCCGTGAACAACTGGTCCTGGGAGTACGTCGGCGACATCCTGCCCGACCTGCTCAGCGGATTGTGGATCACCGTGCAGGCGACGCTCCTCGGCTCGCTGGTGGCGTTCGCGCTCGGCCTGGTGTGGGCCCTGCTGCTGCGCTCCCCCAGCCGCTGGGTGACGTGGCCGGTCAGCGCCTTCGTCGAGTTCGTCCGCAACACGCCGCTGCTGGTGCAGCTGTTCTTCCTCTTCTTCGTCCTGCCGGGCTGGGGCCTGACCTTCGATCCGCTGACCACCGGCGTGATCGGCCTGGGGCTGCACTACTCGACGTACACCGCCGAGGTGTACCGGGCGGGTATCGACGGGGTGCCGGAGGGCCAGTGGGAGGCGGCGACCGCGCTGAGCCTGCCGCGCCGGCGCACCTGGACCTCGGTGATCCTGCCGCAGGCGCTCCGCCGGGTCGTCCCGGCACTCGGCAACTACGTCATCGCGATGTTCAAGGACACGCCGATGCTGGCCGCGATCACCGTCGCGGAGCTGCTCTTCCAGGCGAACAGCATCAGCGCGACGACCTTCGACTACATGGAGCCGATCACGGTCGTCGGCGTCCTGTTCGTCGTGATCTCGTACCCCACCTCCCTTCTCCTGCGAGTCCTGGAGCGTCGCCTTGTCCGATGACAGCAACCCCACACAACCCGCGCAGCCCACGGTCGGCACCGAGGAGGACGGGCCCGAGCTGGTGCGCTTCGACCGGGTCACCAAGCGCTTCGGCGCGCACACCGTCCTGGACTCGCTGGACATGACGGTCTACTCCGGCAAGCACGTGACGCTGATCGGCCCGTCCGGGTCCGGCAAGACCACGATCCTGCGGCTGCTGATGACGCTGCTGAAGCCGGAGGAGGGAAAGATAAAGGTCGGTGACGCCTACCTCACCCACGAGGAGAAGAACGGCAAGCTCGTGCCGGCGGGCGAGAAGCACTGCCGGGAGGTGCGCAAGAACATCGGCATGGTCTTCCAGCAGTTCAACCTCTTCCCCAACATGAAGGTGCTGCGCAACATCACCGAGGCGCCGGTGCACGTCCTGGGCCTGAGCAAGGACGCCGCCGAGGAGCGGGCCCGCGGGCTGCTGGACCTGGTCGGCCTGACGCAGCACATCGACAAGTACCCGTCCCAGCTGTCCGGTGGCCAGCAGCAGCGGGTCGCCATAGCGCGCGCCCTGGCCATGCGGCCGCAGGTGCTGCTGCTGGACGAGGTGACCAGCGCGCTCGACCCGGAGCTGGTGGCCGGTGTGCTCGACGTACTGCGCGACATCGCGCACACCACGGACATCACCATGCTCATCGTCACCCACGAGATGAACTTCGCGCGGGACATCTCCGACTGCGTGATGATGTTCGACCAGGGGCGGGTGATCGAGTTCGGGTCGCCGGAGAAGATCTTCAGCGAGCCGGAGAACGACCGCACGCGGGAGTTCTTGAGCGCGGTTCTGTAAGGCGCGGTTCTGTAAGGCGCGGTTCCGTCAGGCGCGGTTCCGCAGGTGCTCCTGTGAGGCGCGGTCGGCGCGGCGCGGCGCCCCGGGCACGGTCGTGGCCGGGCCGGGGCGCCGCACCGGGCGGCGTACGCGCCTCCCGGAAGCGCCCCGGAATGACGTAGGCATATGCCTTCGGACCACGCCCCAGTACAGGTGCGTGCCCGGCACCCCTTTTCGGTCAAGACCCCCTCCGGCGGGCGGCTTTGACCGCTATCGTGGTACGTGCCCCGCTGCCCGGGAACGGCCGGTACTGTTCGACGGTCGTGACCGCCAGCGACGGCAGCGACGCAAACGGTCACAACCTGCTAGGGGGACACCGTGGCGCTGAAGCCCGAGCCGACCGCGCCGTTCCACTCGGTGCAGTACGCCCTTCGCGTGCTCGAAACCATCGCCCGCCATGCCCACGGCGTGACGGACGTCCAGATCGCGCGCGAAACCGGCCTGCCGACCGGACACCTCGCCCACATGCTCGCGATGCTCCGCCGCGAGGGCTACGTGGCGCAGGTCGCCGACGGTGCGTACGTCGTCGGCGAGTCGCTCATACTGCTCGGCTCGGGCGGCGAGCGCGCGGAAGCGCTGCACGACAAACTGCAGCGCACCCTCGTCGAGCTGCGCGACTCCGTCGGCGCCGCGGTCTACATCAGCCGCTACATCGACGGCGAGGTGAAGATCCTCCACTACGCCGACGGCCCGCGGGCCCCCAAGGTCAACGAGTGGGCGGAATTCCGCCGCACGGCACATGCCAGCGCGGTCGGCAAGTGCCTGCTGGCGCAGCTGGACCACGACGGCCGGATGGATCACCTCTCCCGCCACAAGACCGCCCGGCTGACCTCCCGGACGATCACCAACGAGAAGGTGCTCTTCCACAAGCTGGACAGCCAGCCGCCGACGGTCCCCATGCTCGACCTCCAGGAGTACGCGGTCGGCACGGTCTGCGCGGCCGTACCGATCACCGCGGGCGCCACGGTCGGCTGCCTGGCCCTGTCGATGCCGCTGGAGCACGCCCACCGGCTGCGCCAGGCCGCGGACGCGCTGAACCGGCGGGCGGCTCCGGTACTGCTGTCGCTGACGCTCTGATCCCGGGGCGGCGGGGGAGCCGGGCGCCCCTGCGGGGGAGGTCGGCCGGGCGGTGGTCATCAGCACCCCTCCGGACCAGGTAGTATTTCTTTTGTCAGCGCGCGCCGCTAGCTCAGTTGGTTAGAGCAGCTGACTCTTAATCAGCGGGTCCGGGGTTCGAGTCCCTGGCGGCGCACCTGGGAGTGGGTCTCCCGAAGCACAGCTTCGGGAGACCCATTCGTGTTTTGCACGCCATGCCGCGCCCGGTCAGAACTGTACGTCCGAGCAGGCGTAGAAGGCGTTGCCGGTGTCGGCGATCGTCCACACACCGACGATCAGGTGCCGTCCGGTCTTCCCGCTGGGCAGCGTGCCGGGGTGCGTGTACGTGTACGGGGGGCGCTGTCCGTTGTACGGGACCTTCAGGAACGGGGTCAGCTCCAGGTCCGCTCGGGTCAGCGGCCGGTTGGGGTTCCAGCCGTCCTTGGTGATGTAGTAGCGGAAGTCCGTGGTGGCGTGCGAGGCGGTGAAGCGCCAGGAGAAGGTGTACGAGCCCGCGCTCACCTTGGTCGCCGGCCACTGGCCGCCGCGCGGGTCGTCCAGCTCCTTGAAGCGGCCGTTGCCGCCGGCGCAGATCTTCCCGTCCGCGGGTCCGCCGTTCGGGAAGCCCTTGGGGCCCTCGACGCTCTGCGGCTCCCACTGGATGGCGCCGCAGTTCTTCACCGTGCCGTTCGCGCACAGTTTCTGTCTGCTGATGGGGGAATCGGTGTAACCGTGACTGCTCGCGCCGCTCGTCGACAGGACGGACGCGCCGATGATTCCCAGGCCGATGACGGCCGCACTGATCCTTTTGCGCATAGGTCGCTCCCGGAACATGAGGGGGTTTCCTGCGAGCCGAGTGCACTGCGGTCCAGACCAACCAGCAGAATATTCCCGCCGTTCGGCGCTGCCTAGGGGAACGGACCGGCGGATGGGGACGGGATGCGGCGGGGGCGGGGAGGGGGTGCGGTGAGGGGACGGGGGGTGCGGCGGGAAGCGGGAGGGGGACGGGGTGCGGCGGGAGCGGATGGTGCGGACGGGGCCTCCCCGGCAGGGGTGTCCCCTCCGGGCGGGCGCCGGTGCACGCGCCGCCGGAGGGGGCCTCCCCGGAGGAAGGGCGGGGAGGCCCGTTCGGGCTCCGGCGCCGGTTACGACAGGTTGACGTCGGAGCAGGCGTAGAACGCGTTACCGGTGTCGGCGATGTTCCAGACGCCCAGGATGATGTGGTGACCGGTCTTCTGGGTCGGCACCGTGCCCTGGTGCTGCACGGTCGCGGCCGGCTGCCGCCCGCCCATCGGCACCGTCACGAACGGCTCGGGTTCGAGGTCCGCCCGGGTGAGCGGCTTGCTCGGGTCGTAGCCGTCCTTGGTGATGTAGTACCGGAAGTCGGTGGTGGCGTGCCGGGCCGTCAGGCGCCACTGGAAGGTGTAGCCCTGGCCGCCCTTGAGGTTGGTGGCGGGCCACTTGCCGCCGCGCGGGTCGTCCAGCTCCTTGAACCCGCTGTTGCCGCCGGAACATATCTTGCCGTCGGCGGGGCCCGCCGCCGGGAAGCCCTTGGGGCCCTCGACGCTCTGCGGCTCGTACTGGATCGCGCCGCAGTTCTTGACGGTGCCCTTGGCGCAGAGCGCCTGACGGCTGGGGGGTGCATCGCTGTAGCCGTGGCTGGAAGCGCTGCCCGTGGCGAACAGGGACACTCCGGCGATGCCGAGACCGACCACGGCAGCGCTGAGCTTCTTACGCATGTTGTGCTCCTGAAGAACGAGGGGGGTGTTCCTTGAGCTGCTGACTTGCGTGCTGTGCGGTCTAGACCAAAGCGAAGACTAGTGACGCCGCTTGGACATGTCCAGACCAATAACAAGCGGACGGTCGGTTGACGCTTCCATACGGCCGCCCCAACAACCGGCCGCCCGCCCCTGGTTCCCCACCGGCCGCGGCAGCCCCCTCGCTCCCCTCCCCGGAGCACCCCGGCCCCCCACCGGCCCCCTCGGAACAGGCCACAGCTCAGGCCACAGCGCTCAGCCGGCCCCCGTCCGGATGCGCCGCGCACCGCACCAGGCCCGCGTACGTACGCCGCAGCGCGATCAGCGACTCCTGGGCCTCGCGGTAGACGGCGGCGTCCGGACCGCCGCGGTACGCGAGGGTGCGTACGGGCGCGCAGTGCCGGTCCAGCGCGGCCAGCCGGGCGCGGTGCGCGGCCGGCAGATGGCGGCGCAGCTGGTGCCGGCTGACGTCCCCCGCCCGGCGCCCCGTGCCGAGCACCGCGTCGGCCGCCTGGAACACCGGCGGCTCCAACGCGCCCTGCGCCGCGAGCCCGGCGAGCACCGCGCAGTGCCGCACGGGCGCCGGGGCCGCCCGCAGCCCTGCCGCCTCGCCGCGCAGCTGGGCACGGAGCGCGTGCTGGATACGGACCAGACGGCGCAGCGCCGTACGGGTGGACGCGTCGGAGGGGTCGCGCCCGGCGAGCGACCCGGCCAGCCGGAACAGCCAGATGCCGTGCGCCTCCAGCCGGGTCGTGGCGAGCATCAGCCGGTCCAGCCGGGCGAGCGGCTGACCCTGCGGCGACCAGCGGACGACGGGGACCAGCGCCTCCGTACGGGCGAGCTGGTCGATGGGCAGGTGGCGGCGCGGCTTGCGCTCGGGTGCCCAGTTCAGCAGGGCGAGTGTGGGCAGCGCCACGAACTGCTGGTGGTCGACGCGGTGCGCGACGGCCGACCACAGGTCGAGGAAAGCCTCGTCGGCGGAGCGCAGGGAGGCGGGGGCGAGCGGGTCCAGGGCGTTCCAGCCGCAGGCCGCCGCGATCACCGCGACCCGCAGGGACGCGGCGTCGGCGTTGCGCGGGGACAGGCGCGAGACGCGCTGGCGCAGCGCCGCCAGTTCGCCGTCCCGGCCCGCCCGCGCGACCAGGCCGCGGGCGGTGTCGCGGTCCGGCGCGATGGCGGCCGCGCCGGCCAGCTCGCTCAGCCGCGCCCAGGTGCCGGTCATGGTCCGTACGGGGGGCCGCTCGGGCAGGAAGCCGTGCTCCCCGGGGTCGGGGGCCCGTACGGATTCGGGTGTGGCGGGGCCGGATGTGGCGGGGTGGGGTACGGCGGGGTCCGATATGGCGGTGGCGGGGCCCACGGACGGCTCGCCGGGCGGGGCCGGGAGGGTGGCGGGCACTGTCGGCGTCATGACGGTCGACCTTTCTTCGGGGGCGGCCCGCGCGGCGGGCGGTGCGCGGGCCGGCGGCAGGCGTGGGGTCAGCCGACCCGTCCGTACAAGGTGGGGTGGTAGGACGCGAAGGACGCGACCCGGACCGTCCGGCCGGGGCGCGGTGCCTCCAGGTACTGACCGCCGCCGAGGTAGATCGCCACGTGGTGGACGCCGGACGAGGTGCCGTCGGACGACCAGAAGACCAGGTCGCCGCGGCGCAGCTGGGAGCGTGTGATCGGGGCCGAGGCGCGGTACTGGGCGTCGGCGACCCGCGGCAGCGAGATGCCCGCGCGCTGGTACGCCTGCTGGACCAGGCCGGAGCAGTCGAACGCGTACGGGCCGTTGCCGCCCCACGCGTACGGCTTGCCGAGCTGGGCCATCGCCCACCGGATCGCGGCCTCGGTGCCGTACCGGGTGGGCGTGCCCTCGCCGCTCCCGCCGCCGGTGGGGGCGGTGTCGGCGGGCGCGCCGTCGCCCGTCCCGCCCGGTCTGCCGGTGCGGGCCTGGTAGCGGTCCCGGTGGCTGGTCCACCACCAGCTGCCGCCCTGCTGGTACCAGTACACCCGGTCGGTGGCGTCCCAGCCGGAGCGGCCGCGGAAGGTGGGGTTGGGGTTGTGACCGCGCGTGGCCGTACCGGAGGTGGGCGCGGCGGACGGCGCGGACTGCGTGGCGGAACCGCCGCCCGAACCGGCCGCGTGCCGCACGTACTTCTCGTAGTGGCTGGTCCACCGCCACCAGCCGGTGGCGTCCTGGTACCAGTACTTCGCACCGTCCCAGCCCGCGTGGCTCGGTGCCGGTTCGGCGCCCGCCGAACCGGCCGCCGCGCCGACGAGCGTCACCGCTCCCACGGCTGCCGCGACCACGCCCCGCAGCGTGCAGCGCTGCGGGCTGCCGCCGTTGCGCGGGGCGGACTCGACCGCGGCTCCGCTACAGAAGGCGCATCCGCAGTCGGCCGCCGTGACGTCGACGAAGACCGGTGTCCGCATGTTCTGCCTGCCTCTCCGCTGTATCTGTCAGCTCTTGGCGGCGGCACTGCCGCGCGCCGTGTAGAAGGCCACGGTCAGGTCCTTGACCAGGGCTTTCCGTTCGTAGTCGTCCAGTTCGACCAGGCCTCTGCTGGTCAGCCGGTTGACGGTGTCGTCGACCGCGTCCACGACCGAGGTCAGCACGCTGTCCCGGTGCTTGGCGTCGATGGCCGCGATCTGCCGGCGCTGCATGGCGGCCGCCACCTCCGGCGCGTACTCGATCCGGGTCGGCTGGACGGAGAAGACCTCGATACCGACCGGCCGGCAGTCCGCCGACAGGGCGCGGGTGAGCGCCTCGCCGACCGCCTGTGCGTCGCGCAGGGTCGGCGCCTCCTCGTGGAACGCGTCCGCGGGCAGCTGCGACAGCACCCGCGCCATCGCGGACTCCACCTGTTCCCGCAGGTAGGCGGTGTGGTCGTGGAGGGTGAGCAGCGCCCGCGCGGTGTCCCTGACCCGCCACACGACGAGCACCACGACGCGCAGCTGGATGCCCTGCGCGTCGACCGCCGGCATCGCCTCGCTGCGCCAGTGCCGCAGCCGTACGTCCACCCGGCGGCGCAGCACCAGCGGGCTGATCCACACCAGTCCGGTACGGCGTACGCTGCCGCGGTAGCGACCGAAGAGGGTGAGCACCCAGGCGCTGCCGACCCGCCCGCGGGCCAGCCCGCCGAAGGCGTACACCGCGATCACGCCGCCGAGCCCGGCCAGGGCCCATTCCCACAGGTGCGGCGCGGGGCGGATGCCGATGTGCAGGCCCAGGGCCCGTACCACCGAGGCGGGCAGCATGCCCCGCCACCACAGGAACGCCACCGAGCAGGCGATCGCCAGCAGGCCGGCGAACAGGGCCAGCCACCCGGACAGGGAGAAGCCGCGCCGCTCGGCGACGCCGGTGTCCTCGTCGGGAGCCCGCCGCTCGGCCGGCCCGGACGGCTCACGGAACCACAGGGGCCTGCCGTCGGCGGTCGTGCCGGGCTCCGCGTCCCGGTCGCCGCGGGGGGCGGCGCCGTCGTCGGTACGGCAGCGGCTGCCCGCGTCGACCACCCCGAGGGCGCCGTCGAGCACGGCGCGTTCGGCGGTGCCCAGCAGGCCGGTCGCGGCGGTGATGCCCGCCACGGCGGCGTCGGCGGGGGTGATGCGGGCGGGTTGCGGGTCGGGCGGCGGGACCGTCAGCCGCGGCTGCTCGGCGGTGTCCGCCTCGCCGGAGGTGACGCCGGTGGCGCGGGGCGGGGCGTCCGGGAGGCGCGTGCTGTCCGGGCGCCGCGTGTCGTCCGGGCGCCGCGTGTCGTCCGCGTCCTGTTCGGCGCGGAAGAGCATGTCCATGGGGATGCTGTCGCCGTGCCCGGCGGGGCGCAGGCGCGCGGACCACAGGGGCGGCCCAGAGGTGCGGGCTGCGCCGGAGGCCGGGGCGCGGGCGTGCTCCGGTTCCGGGGCGGCGTCGGCCGCGGGCCCGGGTGGCGCTCCAGTCCCTGATGCCTTGTCAGGCATGGCGTCGCGGGGCCTGCCTGATGTGGCATCACCTCGCGCCCCCGCCCCTGAGTCGGCCTCCTGCTCCGCCTCCTCACGCGGCGCGCCCGGCACCGCTTCCGGCTCCCCGCCCGGACGGCCGCCATCCCCCGTGCCGCTCCCCGCGCCCGCCGCCCCGGCCTTCGCGCCCGTGTCGGTGATCTTGTTCCTGGTGTGCGTCGTCTGGGTCTTCGTTGCCATCGTGCGCTCCGTCATCGGAAGAGTCGCCGCCATGTCTCGGGGCCGGGGTAGCCGTCGGCGTCGCGGCCGGTCCAGCCCTGGGCCCGCTGGAAGGCCTCGACGTTGCGGCGGTCCGCCTCCGTCCACCGGGGTCCGGGGCCGGAGGTGTAGTGCTTGCCGAAGCCCTTGCTCACCAGCCGCTTCCCGAGGCTGGTGACGTATCCGTTCGACTGGCCGGGCCGGAACCAGCCCGTGCCGGGGAAGGCCGTCGCGCCACCGCCGCCGGAGGTCCCGCCGCCGATGTCCCGGCCCGTCCCGTTGACCAGGTAGGACCAGGTCGACGGGCCGGGGATGCCGTCCGCCGCCGCGCCGCTCCAGCCCTGGGCGCGCTGGAAGGCCGCGGTGGCCCGGCGGTCCGCCTCGCTCCAGCGCGGGCCCGGCCCGGACGTGTAGAACCGGCCGCCGCCGCGTTCCACGAGCATCCGGCCCAGCCGGGTGACGTACGCGTTGTCCGCGCCCGGCCCGAATTTCCCCGCGCCGGGGAACGCCGAGGTGTCGCCCGTTCCGTCGCCCGGGTCCCCGCCGTCGGCCAGCCCGCGGTAGCGATAGGCGACGTACCGCGTGGAATTGCTCCAATAGGCGTACGGAGTCGGCCGTTTCACCGTGTGCGGCCGGGTCTGCTCGTAGGCGACGTAACGCGTACGGGAGGAATCGGTCCAGCCGCCGAAGATGGTGGCGTGCGACCCGGCACCCGGATTTGCCGGGTTGTGGAAGAGCAGCATGTCGCCGGGCCGCAGCTCGCTCTTCGTTATACGGATGCCGAACTGGGCGAGGCTTCCGGTCCACTGGTTGCGGCCGAGATTCCAGGCCATCGAGATGAATCCGGAGCAGTCCTGGCGGTAGCCGTCCGACCAGTAGCGGTTCATGTCGTACGGGACCTGGGCGCTGATCCAGCGCTGGGCGCGCGCGATGATCTGCTCCCGGGTGAGGGACCGGGTGGCGGACGCGGCCGTGACGAGGCCCCGTCCGCTGCCGGTGCCTCCGAACAGCCCGCCGACCTGCCCCTGCGGGGTCGCCCCGGATGTCATGGACAGGTCCGGCCCGGCGGCCGGCCCCGGGGCCTTCGTGAGGCCGGTCCCGTGCCCCGCCGCGGGCGCGAGGAGGGCCCGTCCGGAGCCGCCCGGCGTGCCCGTACCGGCCCCGGCGGCAAGCGCCACGGCGGCTCCCGGCCCGGAAACACCGCTGCTCAGGACCGTTCCGGCGGTCGCCATGAGGACCAGCGCGCGGCGGGCGCCGTGCGCGCCGGGGTGTCCGCCGTCGCGCACCGCGAGCGCGTGCTGGAGTACGCGCCGCTCCTGGGCGCAGCCACCGCAGGGACAGCCGCCCGCGGGGTCGAATTCCACGAATCCCGGCACTGTCATTCCAGTTCCCCTCCAGGTCCGATCCGTTCCCGTTCGCCTTCGCACCTGCCACAGCTTCTCAACTGATAGGAGATATCGCATGCTGACGGGGCAACTGATGATCAGTCAATACGAAAGCATACTCACAGACCAAATGGGACATCCGCCCCGACGAAGGTCCCGAGGTCACGGGACTTTCGCCCCGGAAGGCCGGATATTCCGGGGCGGCGGCAACACCCCCGGAGCTCCACCCCTTCGGTGACACAGGTCACACATTCGGCGGGTTCGTACGGCCGGGCAGGTGGTCAGGAGCACCCCTGGAGTTCGTGTAAAGTTTTCTACGTCAGCGCGCGCCGCTAGCTCAGTTGGTTAGAGCAGCTGACTCTTAATCAGCGGGTCCGGGGTTCGAGTCCCTGGCGGCGCACGTCACACCGAGGCCCCTCGCAGCTGCGAGGGGCCTCGGTGCTTTTCCTCCCGCCCCTCCCGGCCCCCGCCGCCACTCCCCCGCCGTTTTCCCGGCGCCGGGCCGGTGTATCGCTGGTCAAAACGGTGGTCGAGGTGCACAGTCGCACAATGGCGCGCGACAACCAGGAGCGGATCAAGAAGCTCATCATCGACCGGCGGCTGGCCCCCGGCGCCCCGCTGCCCACCGAGACGGAGCTGATGGAGCTGCTCGGGGTCAGCCGGAACTCGGTCCGCGAGGCGCTCAAGGCGTTGCAGGCGATGGGCATCGTGGAGATCAGGCACGGCTTCGGCACGTACGTGGGTCCGATGTCGATGGCCCCGATGACCGAGGGGCTGGCCTTCCGTACGGTGGCCGGCCACTACCGCGGCGAGGACAGCCTGCTCCAGCTGCTGGAGCTGCGCGAGGCGGTGGAGACCGGGCTGATCGCGCGGCTGGCGGGCCAGGTGCCGCGGGCGGCCCTCGCGGAGCTGGACGAGCTGGTGGAGCGGATGGCGGCGGAGGCCGCCGGGGGCGCGGTGCGGGCCGACACCGACCGGGCCTTTCACGCCGCGCTCTACCGGGGGCTGGACAACCGGCTGCTGAGCGAGGTGCTGGACGCGTTCTGGGAGGCGTTCCACCGCGTACGTACGGACCTGGCCGGACTGGGGGCCGATCCCCGGGTCACCCACCGCCAGCACGCGGAGATCCTCGCGGCGGTCAGGGCCGGTGACGCGCTGCGGGCCGAGCGGGCCGTACGCAGCCATTTCGACAACATCCGCCGGCGGCTGAGCAGTTCAGGACCGAAGTAATGCCCCCTGCGACCCAACCCGTCCATCATTGCACTCACATGCCCGGTAAACACCTCGTTTCACCCTTGCGATCAAGATTGAGGTTCGGGACCCTGACGGGATACTGGAGCCCAACTGAGCCTGTGCACGCTCATGTTGGACGACACACCGGTTGCGATGAGTGTGGGAGTGGGGACCCCGCTGCATGAAATGCATATGCAAACGGGAATCATGCAACCGGAAGGCGGCCGTCACGCGTCCAAGACGTAGGCGGCCGACACCATTTGCGCCCGGGCCGGTCGAGGGGGACCGAGGGCCCGGGCCATGAGAAGACGGGCACGCAGCCAGAAGCGTGCCGGGGGGATGGACTCATGACGTCGCCGCCTACCGGCGCCCGACAGGAGCACCAGTACGACCCGTCCACGACGACACGCCTGCGCGTGCCGCGCCAGCACTGGCAGCGCCGGCCACAGCGCAAACCGCTGCCGCGCTACGACTACGAGCACTACAGCCGCCTCGCCGGGCCGCTGACCCAGCCGGACCCCGACAAGCCCTACACCGTGCGCTACCGCAGCCTGCTGGCGGACGAACCGCACCGAATACGGGCGGCGTTACTGCTCGGCGCCGCTCCCCTGCTCTCGCTCGGCCTGCTCGCCTGGCTGATGCAGCCGGCCCACTGGACCGAACGCGACCACCCCGCCTACGACTTCCTGCCGGTGCTGGACATCGTCATGCTGGTCTCGATCGGACTGATCGAGTTCTTCCGGTGTATGAACGTCCTGTCCAACGCCCACGCCACCCTGGTGGCCCGCGACCCCATCCCGGTCGTCCCCGAACACGGCACCCGCGTCGCCTTCCTCACCTCCTTCGTGCCCGGCAAGGAGCCGCTGGAGATGGTGACCAAGACGCTGGAGGCGGCCGTCAAGGTGCGCCACCGCGGCCTGCTGCACGTCTGGCTCCTCGACGAGGGCGACGACCCGGACGTCAAAGCGGTATGCGAACGCCTGGGCGTACACCACTTCACCCGCAAGGGCATCCCGCAGTGGAACCGGAAGAAGGGGCCGCACCGCGCCAAGACCAAGCACGGAAACTACAACGCCTGGCTCCAGGCGCACGGCGACGGCTACGACTACTTCGCCTCCGTCGACACCGACCATGTGCCGCTGCCCAACTACCTGGAGCGGATGCTCGGTTTCTTCCGCGACCCGAACGTCGGCTTCGTCATCGGCCCCCAGGTGTACGGCAATTACGACACGTTCGTCACCAAGGCGGCGGAGTCGCAGCAGTTCCTCTTCCACGCGCTGATCCAGCGCGCCGGCAACCGCTACGGCGCGCCCATGTTCGTCGGCACCTCCAACGCCGTACGCATCAAGGCCCTGAAGCAGATCGGCGGCCTGTACGACTCGATCACCGAGGACATGGCGACGGGCTTCGAGATGCACCGGCACCGCAACCCGGACACCGGGAAGAAGTGGCGCTCGGTCTACACCCCGGACGTGCTGGCGGTCGGCGAAGGCCCCACCGCCTGGACGGACTTCTTCACCCAGCAGCTGCGCTGGTCGCGCGGGACGTACGAGACCCTCCTCAAGCAGTTCTGGAAGGCGCCCTTCACGCTGCCGCCGGGCACGTTCTTCAACTACACGATGATGGTCATCTTCTACCCGATGTCCGCCATGAACTGGATTCTGGCGGCGCTCAGTTGCGCGCTGTTCCTGGGGCTGGGCGCCTCGGGTGTCCAGATCGACCCGTCGGTGTGGATGATGCTGTACGGCAACGCCTCGGCCCTCCAGATCGGGCTGTACGTGTGGAACCGCCGGCACAACGTCTCGCCGCACGAGCCGGAGGGCTCCGGCGGTGTGGCCGGCATGGTGATGTCCGCGCTCTCCGCGCCGATCTACGCGCGGTCGCTGTTCGACGCGGCGCTGCGCCGCAAGAGCAAGTTCGTGGTGACGCCGAAGGGCGACTCCTCCAGCCCGGACACCCTCTTCGGCACGTTCCGGGTGCACCTGTTCTTCATCCTGGTCTTCGGGGGCTCGCTGAGCGCCTCGTTCTACTTCGGGCACAGCCATCCGGCGATGGTCACCTGGGCCGTACTGGCCCTGCTGATCACCGCGGCGCCCGTCTTCGCCTGGCGCTGGGGCATCCGGCAGGAAAGGCGCGGGAAGTCGCGCGGGGACACGCCGGCGTCCGGCGACGGGCCGCAGCAGGCACCGCATCCGCAGCGGCAGCCGAGCTGGGCGGCCGACGACGGCACCGGCTCCGGCCGGGTCGTACCGGGTCCGGCGGCCTCGTCACCGGGCTCCGCCGCGCCGGGCGGCCGGGCCGGGCCCGGCGGGCACGCGGCCCCTGACGACCGGGGCCGCCGTACCGCCTCCGCCGACCAGACCGCGCAGATCGCCCTTGGGGGACGCCACACATGAAGTACCGTCCGAGCCGTCGCACCCGGAGGATCGCGATCGGCGCGGCGGTGGTGGCCGCGCTGGCCGGGATGAACGGCCCGGCGCTGTTCGGGTTCGTTTCGGAGCAGTACCACCAGTACAAGATCAACCAGCCCGAGTACAAGGCGGCGAACGGCCACTGGGACGTGGTCGACGTACCGCCCGAGTACAAGATCAACACGATTCACGCCGCGCTGCTGCACACCGGCAAGGTGCTGCTGGTCGCCGGGTCCGGGAACAACGCCAAGAACTTCGCGGCGAAGTCCTTCCGTACCGTCCTGTGGGACCCGCGGAAGAACACCTTCAAGAACATCCCCACCCCGAAGGACCTCTTCTGCGCGGGCCACACCCAGCTGCCGGACGGCAAGCTGCTGGTGGCCGGCGGCACCCAGCGCTACGAGAAGCTCGGCGGCGACGTGAAGAAGGCCGGCGGGCTGATGATCGTCTACAACGAGAACCCGGACGCGCCGAAGACGTTCCCGGCCGGGACACTGTTCACCGGCAAGAAGAACGGGAAGACCTTCGCGTCCAAGGACCCGGTCGTGGTCCCGCGCGCCAAGAAGAAGGCGGACCCGAGGACCGGCAAGGTCACGGTCACCCACAGCGAGGCCCGGGTCTACGTGGAGGCGCTCAAGGAGGGCCGCGCGTACTCCACCGGCGCCCAGGACAACTACCGTATCCACGGCCTGACCGGCGCCGACGCCCGCAACTTCTACGGCATCGCGCAGAAGCTGTCCTTCGACAAGAAGGACTTCCAGGGGATCAAGGACTCGTTCGAGTTCGACCCGGTGGCCGAGCGCTACCTCCCGGTCGACCCGATGAACGAGGCCCGCTGGTATCCGACGCTGACCGGCCTGGAGGACGGCAAGGTGCTGTCCACCTCGGGGCTCGACGAGATCGGGCAGGTCGTCCCCGGCAAGCAGGAGATCTACGACCCGAAGACGAAGAAGTGGACGTACCTGCCCAAGCAGCGCTTCTTCCCGACCTACCCCGCGCTCTTCCTCACCGAGAAGGGCCGGCTGCTCTACACCGGGTCCAACGCCGGGTACGGGCCCGACAACATCGGGCGCACCCCCGGCATCTGGGACCTGAAGACCAACAAGTTCCAGATCATCCCCGGGATGAGCGACCCGGACGTGCTGGAGACCTCGATGTCCGTGCTGCTGCCGCCGGCGCAGCAGCAGCGGTACATGGTGCTGGGCGGCGGCGGGGTCGGCGAGGACCCCAAGGCGACCGACAAGACCCGGCTGGTCGACCTGCACGCCGACCGGCCGCGCTTCAAGGACGGCCCGCCGCTGTACGCGAAGGCGCGCTACCCGAGCAGCGTGATCCTTCCCGACGACACGGTGCTCACCACCAACGGCTCCGGCGACTACCGGGGGCGCAGCGACAGCAACGTCCTCAGCGCCGAACTGTACGACCCGAAGGCCAACACCTCGCGGGCGGTGGCCGATCCGCTGGTCGGGCGCAACTACCACTCCGGGGCGCTGCTGCTGCCGGACGGGCGGGTGATGACGTTCGGTTCCGACTCGCTGTTCGCCGACAAGGACAACACCAAGCCCGGCGTCTTCCAGCAGCAGATCGACATCTGGACGCCGCCGTACCGCTATCGGGACTCGCGGCCGCAGCTGACGGACCCGGGGCCGAAGACGGTGAAGCTGGGCGGCAAGGCCACGTACGGGACCAGGCACGCGTCGTCGATCAAGAAGATGCGGCTGATCCGGCCGGGCTCGTTCACCCACGTCACCAACATCGAACAGCGGTCCGTCGCGCTGGACTTCACCGCGTCCAAGGACGGTGTCACGGTCACGCTGCCGAAGGACCCGACGCTGGTGCCGCCCGGTTGGTACATGCTCAACGCCGTGGACGACCAGGGCACGCCGTCCGAGGCGGTGTGGGTGAAGGTGCCGACGGCGTCCGCGGCCGAGCTGAAGGGGCTGGGCCTGAACTGAGCCGGTGACGGGTGCGGGGCGCTCCGGGTACTCCGGGGCGCCCCGCGGCGTTCCCTACGGGCCGGGGCCCCGCGCCGTCGCGTACGGGGCGGGGCGGTCTGCGGCGATACGTACGGGCCGGGGCGGCGGCGGTCCGGCCCGTACGGCTGTCCCGTACGGCTATTTCGTGTTGCGGGCCAGCTCCAGCGCGTACTCGGGCCACCACTCGCCCGCCTTGGGACCGCCCTTGCACGTCCCGTCGGACTCGCCGGGCCGCTTGATCCACAGGTAGGCGTCCACGAGCGGATCGCCGGTGCGGGCCGTCGGTGTCGCGCCCAGGGCCCGACCGCGCGGATTGCACCAGTTCTCCGGGTCGTCGCCGCCGGGGGCGGGGCCGTTGCCGTTGCGGCTGGTGTCGATGACGAAGTGCTTGCCGCCGACCATCGCGGAGAGCCGCTTGCCGTACTTCCTGTTCTCCTCGGTGGTCTGGAAGTTGGAGATGTTCAGCGCGAAGCCGTCGGCCCGGTCGAGGCCGGCCCGCTTGAGGGGCTCGGCCATCCGGCCGGGGTCCTTGATCCAGTGCGGGTTGCCCGCGTCCAGGTAGACCTTGGTGTGCGGGAGCGCCTTGAGCTTGCCGACGGCCTCGGTCAGCAGGGCGTAGCGCTCCTCGTGGAACTGCTCGGGGGTGCACTGGTCCTCGATGTGCGGCAGCGCGTCCGGCTCCAGCACGACCGTCGTCGGGCGGTCCCCGATGCCCTTGAGGACGCCGTCCAGCCAGGCACGGTAGGCGTTGCCGTCCGAGGCGCCGCCCTTGGAATAGCTGCCGCAGTCGCGGTGCGGGATGTTGTACAGGACGAGGAGCGCCTCGCGGTCGGCCTTGGCCGCCGCTTCCGTGAAGCCGCGGGCCTGGCCCTGCGGGTCCTCTACGCCCAGCCACTCGGCCACCGGCTGCGCCGATATCTTCTCGATCTGGCGGGCGTCGTCGGACTGGCCGTCCTTGGCGTACGCGGCGGCCTGCCGGGCCGCCTTGCCGTCCGGGTTGACCCAGTACGGCACGGTGGACTTGGGCTGCTGGCGCGGCGTGGACGCGGACGCGCCGTCGCCCTCGCCGTCGTCGGACGACGAGAAACACCCGGAGAGCAGCAGCAGCGCCCCCAACGCCGATGCCGCGCCGGACACCCCGCGCCGGCGCGCGGCGCGGCGCTCACCCGGGGGCCCGCCCCCGGATTCCCGAACATTGCCGTACATCCACTCCCCCCTCGGAGCACGGGACAAGACCGGTCGAATCCATCCTGGCACATGCCTCTCAGCCGCAGTCCGGCCTGTGGACAACCTGTTACGCCCCCGCCCGCCCGGCCGAAAACGACCGGGCGGACGGTGCCGTTGCCCAACTCCCCCTAGGCGCCGCCGTGCTGTCGTCCTACAGTGAAGTCCAGTGTGAGCTTCTTGTTGGTCACCTGGCCCCAGCCCCCGGTCGGGCTCGTGCACGCGTCTGAGTCCAGGCGCCCACGCACCTCCCGCCGGCGGCAGGGCAACTCCCGCAGTCCTGACATACCGGCGGTCGAGGACCGGCCGGTCGGCGGTTCAGGGGGAGCGAGCCGCCGGCCGGGAACGGTCGGCTCCGGGGCCCCGTCCCCCTCCCCTCCTGGGGCTCAACCGGCCTGTGGTGGCGTGGTGCCGGTGAGGTAGGCGTGCACGACGACGTTGGCGGTGTAGGCGTCCCGCTCGTGGTCGAAGGTCCCGGCGCAGGTGATCAGGCGCAGTTCCGCGCGGCCCGGCACGTGCGCGCCGTAGACCTTGCGCGGCGCGAAGCTCCCGCGGTCGTAGATCTTGACGTCCTCGACGGTGAACCGGGCGGTGCCGCCGTCCTCCCTGCGGACGTCCACCGGCTGCCCCGGCTTGAGGCTGCCGAGGCGGTGGAAGACCGCGCGCCCGCTCGTCGTGTCGACGTGCCCGACCAGGACCGCGGCGCCCGCGGTGCCCGGCTGCGGCCCCTTCCCGTACCAGCCGGCGAGGCCGGGCGTGCGGTAGGGCGGCGTGTCGACGGCGCCGGTCGCGTCCAGACCGGTCTCCACGACCCCGGCCCGTACGCCCAGCGCGCCGACCGCGACCTCGGTGGGACGGCCGCCCGGCGAAGTGGCCAGGGGCGCGTGGGCGGCGGGCAGGTCCTGTTCGAGGGGGCGGCCGACGGCCGCGACGTCACCGGTGGTCGGTCCCTTCGCCAGGTCGCCGCCGTCCGTCAGGTCCCGCCCCCACAGCCACAGTCCCAGCAGCAGTACGGCCCAGGCGACACCGGCGGCCATCCGTACGTGGCAGTGGCCGTGCGGGTGGCGGCGGTCCGCCACCGGGTGGTCGTCAGCCCGCATCGCCGTCGTCCGATCCCTTGCGACGGCGCCGCATCCGCAGCACCTGTCCGGTGAGCGCGAGGATCGCGCCCCCCGCGAGTACCAGTCCCACCGCGTAGGCGCTGTCGCCCTCGTGACCGGCGGCCGTCTGGACGGCCGCCGTCCGGACCAGCACGGTGCGCGACGCCTGCGGCGGCGCCGCGGCCCGCGGTCCCGCGGCGGCGTCCGCCGTACGCGCTCCGGCCCGGTGCGGCCGCGGGGCCGTCCCCCCGCCTCCGGCCCGTACCGGCGCGGAGGGGGAAGCGGGGCCCGCGGCAGGGGCGGCGAGGGAGTCGGACGCCACGGAGCCGGCGGCCTCCCCGGCCACGCCTTCGTCCTGGAGGCCTTCGCCCTGGAGGCTTTCGTCCCGCGCTCCGGCGCCCGCGTCCGCCCCCGTGTCCTCTCCGTCGCGCCCGGCGGGTGCCGCGGAGGCCGGGACGACCTCGAAGGAGCCCGCTGCGCGCGCGTCCTCGCCGTCGCATTGCACAAGGACGTCGTAGGTGCCGGGGTCCGCTGAGGAGCGCACCCGCGCGTCCCCCACCAGCCCCGCGGCGACCCGCGCCAGCGGTACGGCGTCGACGAAGGCCTCCGAGACGGCCCGGCCCGCACGGCCCGCGCAGCCGGTGACCTGGAGGGCCGCGTCGGTGCCCGGCGCGACGGCCGACGGGGTGACCGCGACGGTGCCGGCCGCGGCGCCCGGTGCCCGGCCCGCCGCCGCGAGCGCGGGCGCGGGAGTCAGCGCGGCCACCGCCAGGGCGGCACAGAGAGTCGTTCCCGGTGAGCGCATGGTGAACCTCCGAACACTTCCGAAGGTCCGCCCGGCGGCCCGGTCCCGCATCCTGGTGCGGCCCGGCGCTGCGCCGTCCGGGTGAGCGGCCGTCGTCCGGCGGCGCTCTCCGGGCCGGGCCGCGCCCCGGTTACACGAGATCGACGAGGTCGGCGATGGAGTCGACGACCCGCGACGGGCGGAACGGGTGCCGTTCGATGTCGCCCTTGCCGGTCAGCCCGGTCAGCACCAGGAACGTCTCCATGCCCGCCTCCAGCCCGGCCAGCACGTCGGTGTCCATCCGGTCGCCGATCATCGCGGAGCTCTCGCTGTGCGCGCCGATGACGTTCAGGCCGTGCCGCATCATCAGCGGGTTGGGCTTGCCGACGAAGTACGGCTCGACGCCCGTGGCCTTGGTGATCAGCGCGGCCACCGAGCCGGTCGCGGGCAGCACGCCCTGCGCCGAGGGACCGGTCTCGTCGGGGTTGGTGGCGATGAAGCGGGCGCCGTCGTTGATGAGCCGGATGGCCTTGGTGAGCGCCTCGAAGCTGTACGTACGGGTCTCGCCGAGCACGACGTAATCGGGCTCGTGGTCGGTGAGCACGTACCCGATGTCGTGCAGGGCGGTGGTCAGGCCCGCTTCGCCGATCACGTACGCGGTGCCGGACGGCCGCTGCTCGTCCAGGAACTGGGCGGTGGCCAGCGCGGAGGTCCAGATGGACTCCCAGGGCACGTCCAGGCCGATGCGGTTCAGCCGGGCGTGCAGGTCGCGCGGGGTGTAGATGGAGTTGTTGGTCAGGACGAGGAAGGGCTTGCCCGATTCGCGCAGGCGCTTGATGAAGGCGTCGGCGCCGGGCACGGGGATGCCCTCGTGCATCAGCACCCCGTCCATGTCGGTCAGCCATGACTCGATCGGCTTGCGCTCTGCCACTGCCGGTCTCCCGCCGTGCGTGTCTGCCAGGGTGCCGGCCGCGCCCGCGCCGTCGCGGGTCCCGTGCGCACCGCACGCCACCTCGGGTGACCTGCGTCTCGTACGTACGGCCGACGCCCCCAGCCTAAGTCAGCCGTCGCGATCTTGACCCCGCCGCGGGCCCGGAACCCTGGGCCCGCGGCGGGGCAGGGGCGGCGGTCAGCTGCCCGTCGCCGTCTTCCAGGCGTCGAGATAAGTGGACAGGTTCTTGTCGATGTCGTTCCAGTCCGGGCGGAAGATGTCGACATCGTTCATGATTTTTGCGAGTTCGGCGGCGTTGCGGTCGGTGGGCCGGACATCCGTACGGGCCGCGAAACCGCCGCCGACCGCGGAGACCTGCTTCTGCACCTCGGGCGAGAGCAGGTGGTCCAGGAACTTCCTGGCCTGGGCCGCGTGCGGGGCGTTCTTGACCAGCCCGGCCGCGTACGGCAGGGCGAACGTGGACGGCTTGGCGCCGGGCCGGGCGGCCGGGAAGAAGATGCCCTGGTTCGGCATGGACTTCATGTTGGCGTAGTTCATCTGCACGTCGCCGTTGGCGACGAGGAGTTCGCCCTTGTCGGTCTTGGGCGCGAGCTGCCCGGTGGAGGAGGACGGGCCGACGTTGTTGGCCTGGAGCTTCTTGAGGAATGCCATGGCCGGGCCCTGGCCGCCGAAGTCGTGCAGGGCCTGGACGACGACGGCGGTGCCGTCCCCGGCGACGCCCGGCGTGGAGTACTGGAGCTTGTTCTCGAAGCGGGCGTCCGTCAGGTCCTGCCAGGTGCGGGGCGGCTGCTTGAGCTGCTGCTTGTTGTAGATGAAGCAGAAGTAGTTGTTGACGACGGCGGTCCACTTGCCGTTCGGGTCCTTGTCCGCGGCGGCGACCTGCTCGGAGCCCTTGGGGCGGTAGGTCTCCAGCAGGCCCTTGCCGTCGGCCTGCTGGATGAACGGCGGCAGGGTCACCACGATGTCCGCCTTGGTGTTGGCCTTCTCCCGGGCCAGCCGCTGCACGGCGGCGCCGGACCCGCTCTCGACCAGGTTGACCTTGATGCCGGTCCGCTTCTCGTAGTCCTTGAAGACCCGGTCGTAGAAGCCGTCGCCCTTCGCGCCGCGCAGGCCGTCGGCGCTGTAGACGGTGATCTCCCGGGCGTCGGCGCGGGAAGCGCCGCCGCAGCCGGTCAGGGCGGCGCCGAGGAGCAGTGCGCCGCAGGCGGCGGCGGTCGGCTTGAGGTGGCTGCGCATGACGTGACGTCACTCCTTGGGGGTGTGGGGCCGGTGACGGGCGCGCGTCAGCGGTACGAGGACTTGGTGCGGATACGGGAGACGGCCAGCAGGACGAGCAGCGTGGCGGCCATCAGCGCCACCGCGAGCGCGGCACCGGCGAACAGGGACCCCCGGTCGGTGGTGGTGAAGACCTGCACCGGCAGCGGCATCCAGTCCGGCGGGTAGATCATCATCGTGGCGCTCAGCTCGCCCATCGACAGGGCGAAGCACAGGCCGGCGGCGGCGGTCAGGGACGGCAGCAGCAGGGGCAGTTTGACGCGCCACAGGACGTAGGCGGGGCGCGCGCCGAGGCTGGCGGCGCTCTGCTCGTACGCCGGGTCCAGACGGGCCAGCGCGGCCGTCACGGACTGGTACGCGAAGGCGGTGACCAGGACCGTGTGGGCGATGACCACGATCTGCGGGGTGCCGTTCAGCAGCAGCGGCGGCTGCGAGAAGGCGACCAGGAGCGACAGGCCCACGACGACGGACGGCACCGCCACCGGCAGTACGAACAGACCGTCGAGGACGCGGCGGGCGCGCGGACGCAGGCGCTGGGCGGCCAGCGCGGCCCAGGTCCCGGCGACCAGCGCGAGCAGGCTCGCGGCGACGGCCGTGACCAGGCTGGTGACCAGCGCCTCCAGGGAATCGCCCTGCGCGATGTCCCAGTAGTGCGCCGTCGTCGGTCCGGACGGCAGCGCGCCGCTCCAGCTGCTCGCGAAGGACGCCGCGACGACGACCAGCAGCGGCAGCGCGAAGACCGGCAGAAACAGCGCGAAGAACACGGTCCAGGCGGCCCGGCGGGCCCCTTTGCTATGCACGAGCACGGCGGCCGGCACCTCCCGCCGACGGTGTACTGCCCGCGCCCGCCCGTGCGGCCACGGTCCGGTACAGGGCGTAAAGGGCCACGGACAGCACGACGTTGACGACGGCGACGACGCACGCCCCCGTGTAGTCGCCGTCCAGGATGGCCTTGGTGTAGACGAGCACGGGCAGCGTGACCACGTCCTTGGCGCCGGTGAACAGCACGATCCCGAACTCGTTCAGCGTCAGCACGAGGACGAGCGCGCCGCCCGCCGCCAGCGACGGCAGCGCCTCGGGCCAGATCACCTTCCGTACGACCCGGGCGGGCCGCGCGCCGAGCGAGGCCGCGGCCTCCAGCTGCCCGGTCTCCACCTGGGAGAAGGCCGCGAGCAGCGGGCGCATCACGAAGGGCGTGAAGTACGTGATCTCGGCGAGCAGCACGCCCCAGGGGGTGTGCAGGAAGTCGAAGGGCCCGTCCGCCGCGCCGGTGGCGTCCGTCCACAGCCCGTTGGCCAGCCCGGCCGAGCCGTACACGAAGAGCAGGGCGAGGGTGATCAGGAAGGACGGGAAGGCGAGGAAGACGTCGATGAAGCGGCTCAGCGCCCGGCTGCCCGGGAACGGTACGAACGCGATCACCAGCGCGAGGACGAAGCCGAGCAGCAGGCACCCGGCGGTCGCGCCGACGGCGATCAGCACGGTGTTGCCGAGCGCGTCACGGAACGACGCCTCGGCGAAGACCTGCGCGTACGGGGCGGTGGACGGCGCGCCGCCCTCCTCCCCCGTGAAGGACTGCCGTACGACCAGGGCCAGCGGACAGAGGAAGACGAGGGCGAGCGCGGCGAGCGGGGGCAGGGCCCACAGGAGCGGCGCGACCCGGCCGGTACGCCGCTTCTCGGCGGCGCGGTCCGGCGGCGCCGGGCGGCTCGCGACCGGCGGCGGCGAGAGCGTGTCCGGCCTACTCATCGGCCGCGCTCCCCGCCCCCGCCGGCAGCAGCACCGCGTCCTCGGCGGCGAAGTGCAGGGCGATCCCGGCGCCCGGCTCGGGCGTCGTCCGCAGCTCCCGCACGTCGGCCATGACGCGGTGCCCGGCCACGTCCGCGTACACCCGGTGGGTCGCGCCGCGCCACTGCACCTCGGTGACGTGGCCGCGCAGGGTGTTGGGGCCCTCGCCGAGGCCGACCAGGTGCGGGCGCACGCACAGCGTGGCGGACGCGCCGGGCGCGGCGCCGTCGGAGGGCGTCACGGCCAGCCGCGTACCGGCGAAGTCCGCCGTACCGTCCGGACCGGCCGTCACCGGCAGCAGGTTGGCGTTGCCGACGAAGGAGGCGGTGAACTCGGTGCGAGGGCGCCGGTAGAGGTCCTGCGGGGTGCCGCAGTCGCGCAGCCGCGCCCGGTCCATGACGGCGATACGGTCCGCGAGCGTCAGCGCCTCCACCTGGTCGTGGGTGACGTAGAGGATGGACACGTCCGGCAGTTCCCGGTGCAGCCGCGCCAGTTCGGCGAGCATCCCGGAGCGCAGCCGGGCGTCGAGGGCGGACAGCGGCTCGTCCAGGAGCAGCACGCCGGGCCGGATGGCCAGGGCGCGCGCGATGGCGACCCGTTGCTGCTGCCCGCCGGACAGCTCGCGCGGGTAGCGCCTGGCGTACGCGGCCATGCCGGTCATCTCCAGGGCCTCCGCCACCCGCGCCGCGGTCTCGGCACGGGACGCGGTGCGTCCGCGCCGGGCCTTGAGGCCGAAGGCGACGTTGTCCTCGACGCGCAGGTGCGGGAAGAGCGCGTACTGCTGGACGACCATGCCGATGCCGCGCCGGTGCGGCGGCAGCCCGGTCATGTCCCGGCCGCCGATCAGCACCCGCCCGGCACACGGCCGTACGAACCCGGCGACGGCCCGCAGCGCGGTGGTCTTGCCCGAGCCGGACGGGCCGAGCAGCGCCATCACCTCGCCCGGCTCGACGGTCAGGTCGAAGGAGTCCAGGACGACGTTCCCGCCGTACGCGACGGAGACGTTGTCGAAGCGGATGCCGGAGGGGGTGGCGGCCGTATGGCCGGTGGTCGAGGGGGCCGCCGGGCCCCGGGCCCCGGCGGCCGTTTCGGCGGGCGCGCTCATGAGGGGCGCTCCGGCCGCGGGATGCCGCCCGGCCGGCCCCGCCCGTCGAGCAGGGCGGGCAGTTCGGCCACCGAGCCGAGGACGTGGGTGGCGCCCGCGCCGCGCAGCGCGGCCTCGTCGTGGGCACCGGTCAGGACACCGGCGACGACCGAGGCGCCCGCGCGGCGTCCGGAGAGCATGTCGTACGAGGTGTCGCCGGCGACCGCGACCTGCCGTACGGAGTCGGCGGCGCCGGTGCGCAGGAGCGCCGCCAGCACCAGGTCCGGGTACGGACGCCCGCGCCCGCCCGCGTCGGCGGGGCACAGGGTGAGCGCCACGAGGTCCCGCCAGCCGAGCGCGTCCAGGATGGCGTCCTGGGTGACGCGCGCGAAGCCGGTGGTCAGCACGACCGTACGGCCCGCTTCCTGCAGGGCTTCGATGGCCTGCCGCGCGCCGGGTACGGGGGCGATGCGCCCGGCGTCGACGAGTTCCCCGTAGGCCTCCTCGAAGGCCGTGTTGGCGCGCCGGGCCCGCTCCTCGTCACCGAACAGGTGCCGGAAGACGGAGATCTTCGACTCGCCCATGGTGGCGCGGACATAGGCCAGTTGCTCGGCGTGCTCGGCGCTGCCGGGCGTCACGCCGAGGCGCTCGGCGGCGGCGGCGAAGGCCTGCTCGACCAGTCCGCCGTCGGCCACCGTCGTTCCCGCCATGTCGAGCACGACGAGCGGGATGCGTCCGTCCTCCGTGTTGTCGACGGTCATCGCGTTCACCACCCGATCTCGTTCGCGGTGTCCTCGGCCAGCGCCGGGGAGCAGGTCATGCCGCGCCCGCCCGGCCCGGTGACCAGCCAGACGCCGTCGCGCACCTGCTGCCGGTGCACGACACGCGAGGTGTCCGTGCACTGCGCGTACACCCCGGCCCAGCGGCGGCGCACGGCCGGGAGCGGGCGCCCGAGGAGCGTCTCGACGACTCCGGTCAGGTGCTCGTACGGGTCCTCGACGACGTCGAAGCCGAAGGGCGTGTCGTACTCGTGTGTGTCGCCGATGGTCAGGCCGCCGTCCGCGCGCTGCACCATCAGCAGCTGCATCCGGTGTTCGGCGGCGACGGGCGGCTGCGGCCGGGCCGCGGCCCATGCGTCCAGCTCGGGCCCGCCGTACGCCGGGTAGTAGCGGAAACTGTCCGCGTCGGCGACAGAGGTGGTCAGCGCCTCGCCGAGCGGGGCGGTCTGCATCATCTGCAGCCGGACGCGGCGCACCGGCAGGTCCGGCACCAGCTCGCGCACGAGGCCGCCGAGCCAGGCGCCGGTGCACAGCACGACGGCGTCGCCCTCGTGCAGGTCGCCGTGGTCGTCGCGTACGGAACGCTCGCCCACCACCTGGCGGACCTCGCGCCCGCCGAGGAAGGTGTAGCGGCCGGACGCCGACAGCGCCTCGCGCAGCGCGCGCTGAGCGGTACGGGGCTCCACCGCCGCATCCCGCTCGCACCACAGCGCACCGGCGAACTCGCCGCGCAGGGCGGGGTTCAGGGCGCGTACCTCGTCGGCGCCGAGCAGTTTGTAGCCCCGGGCGGCGGCGTCGGGGCGGCGGGCGGCGGCCTCGGCGACAGCGCGTTCGGCGTCGTCGCGGACGACGGTGAGCGAACCGTTCGCCCGGAAGCCGAGACCGGGCACCCGCTCCCCGACGCCCTCCCACAGCTCGCGGGCCCGCAGCGCGGTCGCCAGCTCCTCACCGCCGGCCCGCCCGCCGACCCAGACCAGCCCGAAATTGCGCACCGAGGCCCCGCGCGCCTCGGTCTCCCGCTCGATGTGCACGACCTCGTGGCCGCGTTGGACCGCTTCCCAGGCGTGCATGGTCCCCAGCACCCCGGCTCCGACAACTATGACTCGCATGTCCGAAACGGTCGTGGGAGCGGGTGACCCGCGGCGGTCCGCGAGACGACGTGGGGGTGAACAGGGGCGCAAGGTTGGCCTAGACCCGTTATCGTTCCGTGATGAATAGAGGGTGTGCGGAGGCGAGCGGGGTCAGCCGCCCAGGTGGGTCGTGAAGGAGAACCGGTCGCCGCGATACAGCGAGCGCACCCGCTCCAGCGGCAGGCCCCGGGTGTCCCGCGAGAGGCGGTGGATCAGCAGCATCGGCAGCGCGCCCGGCGTACCGATCAGCAGGGCCTCGCGCGGGGTGGCCAGTACGGTCTCCAGGCGCTCGTCCGCGTCACCGAAACCGATGCCCAGCCGCTCGTGGAGGTAGGCGTAGAAGGAGGAGTCGGGCTCGAACTCCGAGTCCAGGCGCGGCACGCGCGCCACGGCGACGTACGTGCTCTCCAGCCCCACCCGCTCGTCGTCCGCGAGCAGCACCCGCTCCAAGTGCCACACCTCGTCACCGGCCCGCAGACCCAGCTCACCGGCCAGCCTCTCCGGCGCGGGGAAGCGGTCCAGGCCGACCAGATGACGGCCCGGCCGCCGCCCCTGCTTCCGTACGCCTTCGGTGTAACTGGCCAGGGACAGCGGCTGCTCCAGCTTCGGACCCGCCACGACCGTGCCGCGGCCGAGGCGCCGCAGCCGCCCCTCCAGGTGGAGTTCGCGCAGCGCCTGGCGCAGGGTCTCCCGGGAGACCTCGAAGCGCAGGGCCAGGTCGCGCTCGGTCGGCAGCGCCCCGCCCTCACCCAACTCGTCCAGAAGCGATGCCAGTTGGACCTTCGCCGCGTAGTACTTGGGGATGCGTCCGTGCTCGGGGATGCCGGAGCGGATCGGTGCGCCAGGTTCCTGGCCGTTCGGGTAGTCCACCGGCCGATCCTCGCACCCCCGGCGGCGGGCGGATCAGGGGGCTCGGCGCCCGCGCAGGTGGCGGGCCGCCGCCACGAGGAACACGCCCGCGGTCAGGAACACCATGGCAGCGGCCCCCATACGGACCACCCCCGGCGAACCGGTGTCGGCCAGGTGGGGATGCGGCGCGGGGCGGGACGGAGCGTCGGTGGCGGGCGCCTCGGCCCGCGCGACGGCCGCGGCTTCGACGGCGCCCGCGGGGGCGGTTGCCGTACGGGTCACGGACGCCGCGGCGTGGGCCGGCGGCGTGACGGCGTGGGCCGGCGGCGTGACGGCCTGGGCCGGCGGCGTGACGGCCTGGGCCGGCGGCGTGACGGCCTGGGCCGGTGGCGTGGCGGTCAGGAGGGATACGGACAGCAAGGCCGCCGGAAGGGTGGCGCGCAGCAGTGCGCGGGGCGGACGCACGGGCATGACGGACGCTCCTGCTCGATCAGCTCAGGCGACGGGGGCCACACCAGGCCGCTCGTATGACCGGTCGGTTTGGGACCTTGCCATGCGGGGCCGCTCCCGCGGGTCCGACGCCCCGGTGCGGGCCGCCGATCGCCCGAATGCCGCGCGTTCAGCGCAGTTCCGCCGCCGCCTCGCCCCCGAACGGCGCCCCCGGCACCCCGAACAGCGGCGCCAGGACGAGATGCGCCGCGCCGTCCGCGACCGCCCGCGCGCCCCCCTCGGCCAGGGCCACGGGAATCGCGGGCGTACCGCCGTCGCCACGTACGCGGGCCTGTTCGGCCAGGGCATAGGCCACGCCGCGTACATACACATCGGGGCGCGCCAGCACCGTACGGCCGCCGAGCAGTACCCGGTCGATGTCGAGCAGTTCCACGAGGTTGGCCGCGCCGACGCCCAGGATGCGCGCCGCCTCGGCGGCCTCGCCGCGCGCCGCGCTGTCGAGGCACAGCGCCTCGACGCAGCCGCGCTTGCCGCACCCGCAGGGCGGGCCGTCCAGTTGCACCACCTGGTGCCCGAACTCCCCCGCGCCGGTCCTGGCGCCCCGGTACAGCGCGCCGCCGAGCACCAGGCCCGCACCCAGGCCCGTACCGAGGTGGAGGTAGCCGAACGAACCGCGCCCGCCGGGCTCGCGCCGGGCGAGGCCGAGTGCCGCGGCGTTGGTGTCCTTGTCCAGGACGACGGGCAGGCCGAGCCGTTCGGCGAGCGCGTCGCGCAGCGGGAAGCCGTCCCAGTCCGGGAAGCCGGTGACCCGGCGCAGCACCCCGGCCGTGTGGTCCAGCGGCCCCGGGCAGGCGGCGCCGACGCCCAGGACGCGGGACGAGCGGGCCTCGTCCGGCAGGGCGGCGAGCTGCCCGGCCACCGCGTCGAGGACGGCGGGGGCGCCCGCGCCGAAGTCGAGCGGGGCGGTGCGCTCCGCGACGGTGCGGCCCGCGAGGTCGGCGAGGACCGCGGTCAGCTCGTCGCGGTCCAGGTGCAGGCCGATCGCGTACCGCGCTTCGGGGACCAGGCACAGCACCGTACGCGGCTTGCCGCCGGTGGAGGCCCGCCGGCCCGCCTCGGCCACCAGGCCGTCCGCCCGCAGCCGGGCGAGGATCTTGCTGACGGCCTGCGGTGTCAGCCCCGTGTGCGCGGCGAGCTCCAGTCTGCTGACGCCCGCCGGTCCCGCCGTCCGCAGCAGCCCCAGCAGCAGGGCGGCGTTGTGGCCGCGCAGGGCGGTCAGGCCGGCTCCGCCGCCGGCGGGCGCGGGGGCCGGGGCGGCGGCCCCACCGGGGGGCGGGGCGGCGACACGTTCGGCGGGGTCGTTGCTGGTCACCCGTCCATTGTCCGTATTGCTTGCACTTTGGCAACAGCGTTGCTTAAGTGGGTGGCATGAACGACTCTCCCGGCACACCCCTCCGCGTCGGCCTGATCGGCTACGGCCTGGCCGGCTCGGTCTTCCACGCCCCGCTGATCGCCGCCACCGACGGCCTGGTGCTGGACACCGTCTCCACCAGCAGCCCGGACCGGCAGGCCCAAGCCCGCGCCGAACACCCCCGGGTCCGTACGGTCGCCACCCCCGACGAGGTCCTGGCCCGGGCCGGCGAGCTGGACCTGGTCGTCATCGCGTCCCCCAACAAGACGCATGTGCCGCTCGCCGAGGCCGCGCTGCGGGCCGGGCTGCCGGTCGTCGTCGACAAGCCGCTCGCCGGGACCGCCGCCGAGGCCGACGGGCTGGCCGCCCTCGCCGACGAGCGCGGCCTGCTGCTCTCCGTCTTCCAGAACCGCCGCTGGGACAACGACTTCCGCACGCTGCACAAGCTGGTCACCGAGGGCGCGCTCGGCGACGTCCAGCGCTTCGAGTCGCGCTTCGAGCGCTGGCGGCCCAAGCCCAAGGGCGGCTGGCGCGAGTCCGGCGACCCGGCGGAGATCGGCGGACTGCTGTACGACCTCGGCAGCCACGTCGCCGACCAGGCACTCGCCCTCTTCGGGCCGGTCACCCAGGTCTACGCCGAGTCCGACGTCCGCCGTCCGGGCGCCGAGGCCGACGACGACACGTTCCTCGCCCTCACCCACGCCGACGGCGTCCGCTCCCACCTGTGGGTCAGCGCGACCACCGCCCAGCTCGGCCCGCGCTTCCGGGTGCTCGGCAGCCGCGCGGGCTACGTGAAGTACGGCCTGGACCCGCAGGAAGCGGCACTGCGCGAGGGCCGGCGGCCCGGTGACACCCCGGGCGGCTGGGGCGCCGAGCCGGAATCGGCGTGGGGCCGGATCGGCTCCGGAGAGTCCCCGCTGACCGGCGGCGGAGATCCCGTACCGACGCTGCCCGGCGACTACCCCGCGTACTACGCCGCCGTCGCGGAAGCGCTGCGCACCGGAGGCAGGCCGCCGGTGGACGCCAGGGAGGCGGCGGCCACGCTGCGCGTCCTGGAGGCGGCGAAGACGTCGGCGGCCGAGGGCCGCACGGTCCGGATCGGGGAGTCGGCATGAGCGCCACGACCGGCACGACCGGCATGAACGGTACGAGCGGCAGCGCCGCGCACGGCACGGACGAGCGCGAGGCCGCCCGCCACCAGATCCGCGAACTGGAGGAGCAGGAACGCCGCCTGGTCCTGGACAGCTTCGACAACGAGGCGGCCTGGCGCCTCGGCTGCCTGCTGACGGACCTGGCGCGCGAACGCGGCGCCGCCGTGACGGTGGACATCCGGCGCGGCGCCCAGCAGCTGTTCCACTGCGCGCTGCCGGGTACGTCGGCGGACAACGACGCGTGGATCGAGCGCAAGCGCCGGGTCGTCGAACGGTACGCGGAGTCCTCGTACCTCGTAGGCGCCCGTTTCCGCGCCAAGGGCCGCACCTTCGAGGAATCGTCCCGGCTCGACCCCGACCGCTACGCCGCGCACGGCGGCGCCTTCCCCGTACGGCTGCGCGGTACGGGAGTCGTCGGCACGGTCGCGGTCTCCGGCCTCCCCCAGGGCGACGACCACGCGCTGGTGGTCGACGCCCTGGGGCGCTACATCGAGCAGCGGCCGGCCAACTGACCCGAAGGTCAGCCGGAGCGGCGGCGAGTGCGGATGATCAGTACGAGCACCACACCGCTGACGACGGCGGCCGCTGCCGCCCCGATGAACAGCGGGTCCCGGAAGGTGCTGCCGCTGTGCGCCAGCTGGTCCCCGTCATCCGTCGGCCCGGGGCTGGGCACGGGACCGCCGGAGGAGGAGTCCGTGGGCTCCGGGGTGGGGGCGGTCGGTGACGCAGAAGCGGTCGGCTCGGTGGGGGACGGTTCCGGGGTGGGTTCGGTGGGCTCCGTGGTCGGCTCGGTGGGCTGCGAGGTCGGTTCGGTGGGCTGCGAGGTCGGCTCGGTCGGGACGGATGTCGGCTCCGTCGGGGACGGGGTCGGCTCGGTGGGAGTCGGCGACGGCGGGCGTGTCGGCTCCGTGGGGGACGGGGTCGGCTCGGTCGGCGTCGGGCGTGGCTCGGTGGGAGTGGGCCTCGGCTCGCTGGGAGACGGGGTCGGCTCCGTCGGGGACGGGGTCGGCTCGGTCGGCGTCGGCCTCGGCTCGCCGGGAGACGCGGTCGGCTCGATCGGTGACGGGGTCGGCTCCGTCGGCGTGGGGGTCGGTGACGGTTCCGTCGGCGTCGGGCTCGGCTCGGTCGGCGTGGGTGACGGCTCGTCCGTCGGCGACGGGGAGGGCTCGTCGGTCGGCGACGGGGACGGCTCGTCCGTGGGAGACGGGGACGGCTCGTCGGTCGGCGACGGGGAGGGCTCGTCGGTCGGCGACGGGCTCGGGTCCGTAGGACTCGGGGAGGGCTCGTCCGTGGGAGACGGCGACGGCTCCGTGGGAGACGGCGTCGGGGTGGGTGTCGGGCTCGGCTCGCGGCAGTCCGGCAGGTCCCCGTTGAACGGGTAGCTGTGCATCTCGGCACCGGATGTCGAGGTGTGCACCAGCGAACCCACGGTGAAGAACCGGCCGTTCATGCCCGGCACGGACACCGTCGTCGTACTGCCCTGCTTGCCGACCAGCACACTGCCCTGGAACTGCGCGCCGCCCTTGAACTCGACCGTGTTCGCGTCCGGGAAGTTCCACAGCAGCCGCTCGCGGATGCCGGGCGGCTGGAGGTCGTGGCCGATGTAGGTGTTGACGGTACGGGCGTCGCCGAGCATGTTGACCAGGACGGTCGCGCCCTGCGGGATGCCCGTGAAGGTGATGCCCTGGGCCCCGCCGTTGCGGCCCGCGAGGTCGAAGTCGACGTTGAAGACCTGGAGGGCGGACGTGCCGTCGCCGGTGAAGACCGTCGAGTAGCCCTGGTTGACGGCGGTGCCGGTCGCGGGCCGCTGTCCGCCGCCGGTCCGCGCGTAGCACTGGCTGCTCGCCGTGAGGTCGGGCACCAGCCTGCGGTACGGGTCGGCGGCGCCCGGCCGCTGGTCCGCCTGGGGGATCACCGTGCCACTGAGACTGCCTTCGTAGGCGACGACTCCTCGGGTGCTGCCCTCCTCGGCGAGCAGCCGCTGGCCGGAGGCGATGGTGACGTCGCCGCCCACGGTCAGGAAGTCGGAGCCGTTGGGCGGCGGCACCCGGGAGCCCACGCCGACGATGCCCACGTTGTAGACGCTGGACCCGCCGGTCTTGTTCATGCTGAAGCCGCCGAGGGTGACGATCTTCCCCTCGGCCTCGGCGGCCGATCCGCCGACGCGGAAGTCCCCGCCGACGAAGATGTTGATGTTCTCGTCCCGTCCGGGGACCGGTCCGTTGTTCGGATCGGAGTACGAGGGCGGGCACTGGCTTCCCAGGCACGGCCCGAGGCCGTCGGGCAGCGGGGCCGCGAAGCCGAACGCCGCGAACAGGCCGAGGAGCACGGCGGCCACGGCTCCCAGTGCGGCGGCGGCCACCACATGGGACCGTTTTGTCTTTTTTGCAAGCATATACGCACTATGTGCGCGGACCGTCCCGGCAGCCGGACGGCCCGCGCACGCGTACGGCAAGTCCCCCTGTCCAGCCGACAGCCGACTGCCCGAAAGCCACCCGCACCTGACCTCCCGTCAGGCTCCGGCCGGCCTCCCGGCGGACGCCGTCAGGCGTCCTTCAGCTCCTGCCGCTGCCGCCCCAGCCCGTCGATCTCCAGCTCCACCACGTCACCGGCGCGCAGGTACGGCTTGGGCTCCGGACAGCCCATCGCCACGCCCGCCGGGGTGCCGGTGTTGATGACGTCGCCGGGATACAGGGTCATGAACCGGCTCAGATAGCGGACCACTTCGGCCACCGGGAAGATCTGCTCGGCGGTCGTGCCGTCCTGCCGCAGCGTGCCGTTGACCCACAGCCGTACGCCCAGGGCCTGCGGGTCGGGCACCTCGTCCGCCGTCACCAGCCACGGGCCCAGCGGGTTGAACGTCTCGCAGTTCTTGCCCTTGTCCCACTGGCCGCCGCGCTCGATCTGGAACTCCCGTTCGGAGACGTCGTGCGCGATCGTGTAGCCGGCGACGGCGGCGCGGGCCTCCTCGTCGGTCTCCAGATAGCGCGCCGTACGGCCGATGACGACGGCCAGCTCGGCTTCCCAGTCCGTCTTCACACTGCCGCGCGGAACCAGCACCGTGTCGTCGGGCCCGACGACGGTGTCGGGGGCCTTCATGAAGACGATCGGTTCGGCCGGTACGGCGGCGCCGGTCTCGCGGGCATGGTCGTGGTAGTTCAGCCCGATGCACACGACCTTGCCGATCCGGGCGACGGGCGGACCGGTGCGCAGCCCGCCCGTGTCCAGCCCCGGCAGCACACCGGCGGCGGCCGCCGCCCGTATCCGCCCAAGGGCCGTGGCGTCCCCGAGCAGCGCCCCGTCGATGTCCGTGACCAGCGACGACAGGTCGCGCAGGGTGCCTTTCGAATCGAGCAGCGCCGGGCGTTCCGCCCCCACCGGACCGACACGCAGCAGCTTCATCGGTACAACTCCCGAGGTCGAAGGGTCGGTCCGGGAGGCTCTCCCGGACCGGCCGATGGGGACGGCCATCGAGCGATTCGGACGATCGTCCAAGAACGGCGTCCGGTCCGCAAGACCCGGTTCACGTACTGGACCGTTACCCGGTGGTACGGGCCGGGGTCGCGGCGGGGGCGGGGGCCGGGGTCCCCTTGCCGGGCGTGCGGTCCTCGTGGCCGCCCCGCCCCCGGTCCCGGCTGCTGTCCCGGCCCCGGTGCAGCAGCGCCCGTTCGCACGCCGTCCACGCCGTGGTCGTCACCAGGTAGAGCGCGGCCGCCAGCGGCAGCACGGCGACGCTGACCAGCGTCCCGAAGGACAGCAGCGGCATCACCTTCGTCAGCCCGGCGAGGCCGGGCACCGTACCGCCGTCGGCTCCGCCCGCCTGGCCCGGGGCCGCGCCCGCCTTCTTGAAGGCCGCGTCCGTCTGCCCGAAGGCCGCGCCCGTCGCGGGGTTCTGCGCCATCGCCGTACGGGCCCGCCGGAAGTTCCAGGTGGCGACGGCGGCGGCCAGTGCGAACAGCGCCAGGTAGACCAGCCCGTGCGGCCCGAACACCCCGCCGTCCGCGAGGGCCTGCGACCAGTGCCCGCCGAGCGGCGCGCCCAGCAGCGCATGCCCGAGCAGGCCGCTGCCGTCGTTGGTGAACAGGTGGTACATGACGAAGAAGACAGGCAGCTGGAGGAGGGCGGGCAGGCATCCGGCCAAGGGCGTGGAGCCGGTCTCGGCGTAGAGCGCCGCGGTGGCCTCCCGCAGCCGTTGCGGATCGTCGGCGTGCTTGCGCCGCAGCTCGGCCAGCCGCGGAACGTGCGCGGAACGCACCTTCTCGCCGCGCGCGGCGGCGCGGGCGAGCGGGTGCAGCGCGGCGCGCACGCACAGGGTGAACAGGACGATCGCGACGGCCGTCGCCGAGGCTCCGAAGAACGGTTCGATGAGGTCGGCGGCCTGGGACAGCGCGCTGCCCAGGGTGGCGAAAACGGACATGGGTGAGCCCTCCACGGGTCTCGTCGTGCCGGAATGTGGAATCGGCGTGACGAGCCGCGCGGGGCCGGTGCCTCCGCGACGTGCGAGGTGGGGCGCCTACGCGGCCGTCGGGAGGGGACGGCCGGGTGCCCTGGGGCGCGGGCGGCCGGCGGCGTCGGGATCGCGTTGCGGCAGGAAGGCCGTACGGCGTTCCCGGTCGCGCAGGGCGGTACGGACGCGGCCCGGCGGTTCGGGCCGGGCGAGCGCGGCGGCGAGGAAGGCGCGGCACAGCAGCAGTACGGCGGCGGTCGTCGCGGCGGCGGCGAGCGCGGGGGCCAGGCCGCTCTGGGCGAGGAGGAATCCGGAGAGCAGGAAGAAGAGCGCGCCCACGTACAGCCGCCAGGCGTCGGCGCAGCGCTGCATGTGCTCACCCCTTCCACGGATCACGGACCCACCGCCGGTGTCCGCCCCAGAGTAACGGCAGCACCACCGGACCGGCCCCCGCCCCCGCACCCCGCCACCCGCGCGGGGCGGCGGCCCCGGAGGGGAGCCCGGGGCCGCCGCGGTCCTGATGCGCCGCCGGGGTCCGCGCCGCCGCGGACCCGACGCGCCGCCGCGGTTCTGGCGCGTCCGTCACAGCCCGTTGACCCGGGCTTCCCTGGCCATGCCCAGCGGGCGGATGGTGGAGGCGACCGTCCGGGCGCGGCGGCCTGCGCGCGAACGGTAGCGCCGTACGTGCGCCATCAGACGGCGGCTGCGCAGCGCCATCTCCAGCTCGAAGCGGGTACGCGGGTCGCGCAGCGCGGGCCCGAAGAGCTTCTCGATCTGCCGCAGGCGGTAGCGCACGGTCTGCGGGTGCACCTGGAGCACCTTGGCCGCTTCGGGCGCGCCACCGCCCTCCAGCCAGGCCAGCAAGGTGACCTCCAGACGCTCGCTCTGCCGGGGCGTCAGGGCGTCCAGCGGGCTCAGCCAGCGCGAGGACAGGGCCCGCGCCAGCGATTCGTCCTGGAGGAGGAGCAGGGCGGAGAGGTGGTCGTCGACGAAGGCCGGGCGCGTGTCGGGGCCGCCGCGGCCGGGCGACAGCGCGAGCAGGGCGCGGGCCCAGCGCAGCGAGGAAGCGGTGTCCCCGGCCGGTACGACGTGACCGACCGCCGCCGCGCGGCCCTTGAGCGCCGCCTCCAGCCGGGCGCGGGTCTGCGTTCCGGGGTCGGGGACGAGCAGACAGGTGTCCCCGTCGACGGTGCCGACCAGGGCGTCGCCGAGGGCGGCGGCCAGTTGGGGGGCCTCGGCGGGCGAGGCGAGGGCGATGGCCTGGACGCGGTCCGGTACGGGCCAGCCGGCGCAGCGGGCCACCTCGGCGAGGGCGACGTCGGAGACGTTCTCGGCGCCGGAGAGGGCGGCGAACACCTCCCGGCGGGCGGGCGCCACCGGCAGCGGAGTGACGACGAAGTCCTTGGGCCACCGGACGGGCTCCGTCGTTTCCTGGTAGCCGAGCGCCACCAGCATGGCCTGTTCCACGGCCCATCGGGTCTCTTCGGCACCCGCTTCCGCGAGGAGGGCGGAAAAGGCGGGAAATCCGCTCCGCAGCTCCTCGGTCACCTTCCCGGCGAGTGTCGGGAGTTCCTTTCTCAGCACCCGGGTCCATTCACCACGGGGGCGTGACCAGATGCGGTTCAGGAGATCACACATCGCTACCTCGTTCCTGGCGTGATGCGGAGGGGGGACGGCCCTGCTGCTGGGCCTGCACCTGGCACACACCGGGCACAAGCACTTCGAGCGGTGGTCGCTTGGAGGGGCACCATCCGGAGTTACCTGGCGTAACTTCGATGCCGGTGCAGGAATTTGTCACAGCGCGATAAACCGGAGGACGCTCCGGCGGCCTTCCGTGATGCTGCTGCACACCCAGATCACCGCCTTTGGCATATACCTTTGCGCGCCCCGAAGGGACGCGGCACAAAAAACCGCGGCGCATAACCTCGGCGGCCGAACGGGGCCCGCCCGCCGAAATGGGCGGTCGCCATCGTGACCGGCGGTCGCCGTCGGAACCGGCAGCCGTCGCAGACAACCGGCAGTCGCGGTCGGAACCGCCGCGCGCCGTACACACAGCGCCGCGCAGCCGACGCCCGCGGGGCGCCGCCGCGCGCCATACCCCGCTCCTCCTCAAGGAGTCTCAATGCCCGCATCCCACCTGCGGACCGCCCTGCGACCGGCCCTGCCGGCCCTCGTGCTCCTCTTCCTCGCCATCGCCGCCCAAGCCCGAGCACCCCAACGCGTGCTCTCCTTCCTGGACTTCGGCGCGGGCGTTCTCGCGCTGGTCTCGCTCACCGGAACCGTGCTGTGGGGCCTGGCCGCCACCGACCGGCTGCTGCTGCACTCCGGCCACCGGCTCGTCGCGCAGGCCGTGCACCGCGGCACCGGTGTCGCCGGACTCGGTTTCCTCGCCCTGCACATCGGAGTGAAGATCGCCCGCGGCCGCACGAGCGGCACGGCCGCCGCGGTGCCGTTCGCCGACGGCGGCCGGCCGCTGCTCATCGGCCTCGGCACACTGGCCGGCTACCTCTTCCTCGCGGTGGCGGTGACGGGCGCGGCGCGCGGCGCGTTCACCTCGCGGCGCGGCGCGCGGTGGTGGCGGGTGCTGCACATGGGCGCGTACGCGGCGTGGTGCGCGGCGCTGGTGCACGGGCTGAAGTCGGGCCGCCCGGCCGCCGGTTGGGTGACCACCGGATACATGCTGTGCGTCGCCGTCGTCGCGGTGGGACTCGTACTGCGGCTACGGGCGCCGGAGCGGGCCCAAGTGCCGTACAGCCGAACGCCCGACGCGGATTCCGGCGGCCCCCGCGCCCCGGCCCGAGCGGCCCGGCACTCCCGCGGCGCCCGGCCATGACGTACGGACATGGCGTGTGCCCATGAGGTACGGCCATGAGGTACGGCCATGACGTACGGCTGCGCGCGAAGGGCGCGACGGTATGGCGGTGGGGCGTAACCGTCGTGCCTACGGGGGCGGCTTTTGTGGTCCCCCGGATTCCTCAACGTCTCGTGTATCGGATGGAGTTCCCTGTGGCGCTTCTCGTTCCGGGTACCGCGGTGTCGCTGCCCTCGGACACCACGGTCCCGCTGCCCGGCGTAGGCCGCGCTCCCGCCGCCTCCGGCCCCACCCCCGCCCCCGTTCCCACCGCCGTCCCCCGTCTCGCCGTGATCGGGGCGGCCCGGCTGCTGGCCGGGCTGGGTGGGGGCGGGCGTCTCGGGCGGGTGGCGCACCTCGCCCGGCACGGCAGCCCGCCCGGCCTTTCCGCGGGCGAACTGGTGGCGCTGGCCGAGGACACCGGGCTGCGCGGCCGCGGCGGCGCCGGTTTCCCGTTCGCGCGCAAGCTGAGCGCCGTCATGGAGGGGCAGCGCCGCGCGGACGGCCGGGCCGCTGTCGTCGTCAACGGCAGCGAGGGAGAGCCCAGTTGCCTCAAGGACACGGCACTGCTGCTGTACGCGCCGCACCTGGTGCTGGACGGCGCGCTGCTGGCAGCGCGGGCGCTCGGCGCCGAGGAGGTCGCGGTCGGGGTGACCCGCGCGGACGTGGCCCGCTCGGTACGGCAGGCGATCGCCGAACGGGGGCCGCTGTCCACGCCCGTACGCGCCGAGCTGCTGACGGAACGTTTCGTGACGGGCGAGGGCACGGCGCTCACCGACGGCCTCGGCCGGGGCCCCGGCCTCCCCTCCGGCCGCAAGGTCCGCTCCAGCGAACGCGGCCTGAACGGCCTGCCCACCCTGCTCTCCAACACCGAGACGTACGCTCAGCTCGCCGTCGCCGCGCGCATGGGCGCCCTCGGCTACCGCGCCACGGGCAACCCGGCCGAGCCCGGCACCGTCCTGCTGACCGTGGCCGGCGAACAGGTCGTGGAGGCGCCGACCGGGGTGCCGCTCGCCCGCGTCCTGGCCCGGTGCGGGCTCGGCCCCGGCCAGGGCGTCCTGATCGGCGGCTACCACGGCACCTGGCTGCCGCCGCAGGCCGCCAGTACAGCCCTCCTCTCCCGCGAGGACCTGGCCGCGTACGGCGCGGTGCTCGGGGCGGGAGCGGTGCTGCCGCTGCCGGAGGGGACCTGCCCGGCGGGCGAGACCGTACGGGTCGCGCGCTGGCTGGCCGCCGAGTCCGCCGGGCAGTGCGGGCCCTGTGTGCTGGGTCTGCCCGCCCTCGCCGACGCGCTCGGCCAGGCCGTCGGCGGCGGCGGGCAGCGCGCCCTGGACTCCGTACGGGCCCGGATGCGGGCCGTGGAACGGCGCGGCGCGTGCAGCCACCCCGACGGCACCGCGCGCTTCGTCGCCTCGGCACTGGCCGCCTTTCCCGACGAGTTCGCCAGGCACGCCGACGGGCCCGGCTGCGGCCGTCCCGTGCTCGGCGCGCTGCCGGTCACCGGCGGCGAGACGTACGGCAGCAAAGGCCCGCCCGGCAGCGGACGGCGCGGCGCCCGCGCGGGCAGAACCGCCACCCGGGCCCCCGCCCCCGAACAGCGGCTGATCGTGGACTGGACGCTGTGCCGGGGCCACGGCCTGTGCGCCGACCTCGTACCCGGCATGGTGCGGCTCGGCCCGGACGGCTATCCGGAGCGGGCCGCCATGCCGCTGCCCGCCCGGATGCGCCGGCGCGCGCAGCTCGCGGTGCGCCGCTGCCCGGCGCTCGCCCTGCGCGTCCAGGACGCCGGATGATCACCGATGCCACCATCCGGCCTCCGCACTGACGCCGCGCGAAGGCCGCACGAAAGCCGCGCGAAGGCCGCACGAAGGCCGTACGGGCGCCGTACGGGCGTCACTTCGGCGCGGTTTCTGTCCCTCGATGACAACTTCCGCCCCGCCTGAACACCGGGCCCCCACCCCTCGTACCCCGCAGACAACACACCCGGAACGCCCCCTCGAAGGAGCGCACCATGAGCCGACCCACGCCCCGCCCGACCGACCCGACCGACCCGGCCGCCCTGATCGCCCCGATCGCCCCGTCCGACGCCCAACGGCGGCACGTCGCGCTGGCGGTGACGGCCGCCGCCGTCATGGCGCTCACCACCGCCTGCGGCTCCGGCGACGGCGGATACGCCGCGCCGGTCGCCAACGGCAAGGCCCAGTCGGGCAGCGGGAGTTCCGCCGACTACGGTTCCGGCAACGGCTACGGTGCCGACAGCGGCACGGACAAGGGCCAGGCCGGCGGCGACGGCTACGGCTCGTCGGGCGACAGCAGCCGCCCGGCCGCGATGGGAGCCCCCGCCGAGACCCTGGCCCTGCGCCAGTCCCCCGAGCTGGGCCCCGTAGTGACCGACAGCAAGGGCATGGCCCTCTACCGCTTCGACAAGGACACCGCCAAGCCGCCCAACTCCGCCTGCTCCGGCGCCTGCGCCACCACCTGGCCCCCGGTCCCCGCCGACGACGCCACCGCCGCCTCCGGCATGGCCGCGAGCGCCCTCGGTTCGGTCACCCGCGCCGACGGCACCAAGCAGCTCACGATCGCGGGCTGGCCCGCGTACCGGTACGCCAAGGACACCGCGCCCGGCGACACCAAGGGCCACGGCGTCGGCGGGACCTGGAACGCGTTCGCGCCCGACGGCAAGAAGGCCGCCGCCGGGCCCGCCGCCGACGTGTCCGTCTTCGACCAGCCCAAGCTGGGCAAGCTGCTCGTCGACAAGGCGGGCCGCACGGTCTACCGCTTCACCAAGGACAGCGCCTGGCCGATGAGGTTCGCCTGCAACGGCGCCTGCCTGGACACGTGGAAACCCGTCGGGCCGGCCGACAAGAGCAAACTGGAGGGCGTCCCCGCCAAGCTGATCAGTACGGTCACCCGCCCCGACGGCACCAGGCAGCTGGCGGTCGACTGCTGGCCGGTCTATACCTTCAGCGGCGACAAGCAGCCCGGCGACGTGAACGGGCAGGGGAAGAAGGGCACCTGGTTCGCCGTCTCCCCGGAGGGCAAGAAGATCACTTCGCCGGCGACGGGCTGACCCCGGCCGCCCCCGGCTCCCCGGCGCCGCCCGGAGCCGTCGGGTCCCCCGCGTCCGGCGGGTCCCCCGGGTCCAGGTCCGACGCCAGCACCTCGGCGTCCGGCCGGTCGTCCACGGGCCGCGGGCCCAGCCAGGTCACCGCGAGCGCCACCACCAGGTTCACCGCGAGCGCCACGATCCCCGCGTTCATGCCCCACACCGGGTCGTGCTCGGTGAAGACCAGCCCGCAGACCACCACGAGGCCCACCACCAGGCCGCTGACGGCGCCGTACAGCGTCAGCCGCCGCCACACCAGTCCCAGCAGAATCATCGGTACCAGCTGCGCCATCCCCTCGTACGAGATGAGCGAGAGCCGTACCAGGGTGTTCGGCGCGGTGTACGTCAGCAGCAGCGCCAGCGCGCCCGCCACCACCACGACCACCTGGGACCACAGCTTCTGGCGGTTCGCCAGCCGGGGCACCGCGCCCAGCACGCTCCTGCCCCACATCGTGCCGATGACCAGCATGAACACGGCCATCGGCACGATGGAGGAGAGCGCCGCCGCGACGCCGGTGATCCCCACCAGCCAGGCCGGCAGCGAGTCCACCACCAGCTTGAACAGCGCCAGATTGGAGTCCGCGCCGGTCAGCCCCGGCACGACGAACAGGGCGGCCATGCCCAGCAGCATCGGCACGAACAGCAGCACGTTGTAGAACGGCAGCAGCACCGCGTTGCGCCGCAGGGCATCGGCGCTGCGCGCGCCCAGATAGCCCGCGACGGTCGTCGGGAAGATGACGACGGTGAGGGAGTTGAGGAGGGAGGTGGTGATGAACCAGCCCTGGTCCAGGCCGCCGGACGCGTGGCCGGGGAACGTCAGCCACTGCGGCTTCTCCGCGACGATCCGGTCCAGGAACGGCCCGTACCCGCCGAAGTAGTGCCGCGGCACGTACCAGGCGAGGAACGCCAGCGTCGCGATGACCAGCACGTCCTTGAGGACCGACACCCACGCGCTGCCGCGCAGGCCGCTGACCACGACGAAGAGGGTGGTCACCGCGAAGCCGATGAAGTAGGCCCAGTTCAGGCTGATCGCGCCGTAGGAAATGGTGGTGACGACCACGCCCATGCCGGTGATCTGGAGCTGGATGTACGGCAGCAGGCAGACCGTCGCGAGGATCGCCACCGCCGTGCCGAGCCAGCGCCGCCCGTAGCGGTGCGCCACCAGGTCGGTGATGCCGACCAGGCCGTGCCGTCGCGCGTACGACCAGAGCATCGGGCCGACCACGAAGCCGATGGCGTAGCCGCACGACATGTACGCCAGGACGTAGAGCACCGGGGCACCGAAGTTGTAGCCCCAGCCCGCCGCGCCCAGGTAGCTGAAGCTGGTGTAGCTCTCGCCCGCCATCAGCACCCAGATGAAGACCGTGCCGAGGCTGCGGCCGCCCACCGACCACTCGGCGAGCCCGCCCTCGCGGCGCCGGCCGCCGCGCACCGCCAGCAGGCCCAGGGCCAGCGTCAGCACCATGAACGCCGCGAAGATCGAGGTGGCGACGGTCGCGTTCATACCGCACCCCGCTCGCCCGCCGCCGCCCCGGTCCGCTCGCCGGACCGCCGCGCGGCCCGCTTCCGGTCGCCGCGCCAGGCCAGCCACACCGCGGCGGGCGTCAGCAGGGTCGCGAGCAGCATCCAGAAGACGAGGAAGGGCAGCCCGAGGACGGTCGGTGTCACGCGGTTCACCAGCGGCAGCAGGCCGAGGTAGAGCACGTGGGGGACCAGGAGCCACAGCAGCGTGGGACGTTTCAGCACAGCGGGAGAGCCTATCGGGACGCCGCGCCCGTCAGGCGCCCCCACACCACCAGCCGGTACGCCGAGGAGTACTCGGGCGTGCAGGTCGTCAGCGTCAGGTAGGCGCGCGGCTCGGTGTAGCGGAGGGCCGGGTGGGTGGTGCTGTACGGGACCGGGGCGAGGACGGTGCCGTCGGAGGGCGTGGTGCGCGGCAGGGTCCGGTCGACCGCGTACGTGTAGCGGACGGCGGCGGTCACCACCTCCACCGTGTCGCCGGGCCGCAGCCGGTTGAGGAAGCGGAACGGTTCGCCGTGCGTGTTGCGGTGCCCGGCCAGCGCGAAGTTGCCCTGCTCGCCGGGCTGGGCGGTGTGCGCGTAGTGGCCCGCGTACCCCTTGTTCAGGACGGCCGCCCTGCTGGTGCCCTCGGCGACGGGGACGGTCAGGCCGAGGCGCGGGATGCGCAGGAGCGCGTACGCGTCGTCGCGGCGCGGGCGCGGCGGCGGGTGCTGTTCCAGCGTGCTGCGGAACTCCTGCCGCATGCGGGGGCCGTGCCGCTCCGGCGGCTCCGGCGACTCCGACGGCTCCGGCGCGGCGGGGCCGGGACCGGGACCGGGGCCCGTCCGGGCCGGGCTTTGCGCGTCCCACTGCTGTTCCAGCCGGGCCACCTGGTCGCGTGCGCTCGCCTGTGCCTGCCGGTTGGTCCAGTACAGCTGGTGTACGACCAGCAGCAGGACGAGCACACCGAACGTCACCGCAAGCTCCGCGCCCGCCCACAACGTCCGTACGGCGGGAGGCCGTCGCCGCCGGGCCCGCCCCCGCCCCTGCACCACCACCGGTATCCGCTCGCGCACGCGGTGCACGGTAGGGGCCGGCGCGGAAGACTTCCATAGGCGTGCCGAAGTCGGGCGGCGCCGGTGAGCGTCCGGCTCCCTACCCTCCGAACAGCCGCGACACCGTGTAGATGCACAGCCCGGCCAGCGCGCCGACGACCGTGCCGTTGATCCGGATGAACTGGAGGTCGCGCCCGATGTGCGCCTCGATCTTCTTCGAGGTGTGCTCGGCGTCCCAGCTCGCGACGGTGTCGGTGATCAGCGAGGTGATCTCGTCGCGGTAGGTCGTCACGACATAGACCGCGGCGCCCTCCAGCCAGCCGTCGACCTTGCCCTGGAGCCGCCCGTCCGCGGCCATCCGCTGCCCCAGCGACAGCAGCGCCGCCCGGGTGCGCAGCCGCAGCTCGCTGTGCTCGTCCTCCGCCGCCGCCACGATCATGGTGCGTACGGAGCTCCACGCCGACGCGATCAGGTCCTGCACCTCGCCGCGCCCCAGCACCTCCGACTTCAGCCGCTCGACCCGCTCCCGGGTGTCGGTGTCGGACTGGAGGTCGCTCGCGAAGTCCTTGAGGAAACGGTCCACCGCGCCGCGCGCCGGGTGTTCGGGCATGTCGCGCATCTCGGTGACGAAGCGCAGCAGCTCCTTGTAGACCCGCTCGCCGACCTTGCGGTCCACGAAGCGCGGCGTCCAGCCGGGCGCGCCGCCGGAGACCGCCGTCATCACCGAGTCGCTGTGCTCGGCCAGCCAGTCGTGGGCCCGTACGCACACCAGGTCCACCACCCGCCGGTGCCCGCCGTCCGCGACGACCTTCTCCAGCATCTTGCCGATGCCGGGCGCGACCTCCTGCGCGTCGGCGCGCCGGGTGATGGCCTCGCCGACCACCGCCTGTACGTCGGAGTCGCGCAGCACGGTCAGCGCGCCGCGCAGCGCGGTGGACAGCTCCGCCGTCACCCGGTCCGCGTTCTTCGGTTCGGCGAGCCAGGCGCCCAGGCGGCGGCCGATGCCGACCTTGCGCAGCCGCTGCCGTACGACGTCGCCGGACAGGAAGTTCTCGCCGACGAAGTCGCCGAGGCTGACGCCGAGCTGGTCCTTCTTCGTCGGGATGATCGCGGTGTGCGGGATGGGCAGGCCCAGCGGGCGCTTGAACAGGGCGGTGACCGCGAACCAGTCGGCCAGCGCGCCGACCATGCCGGCCTCGGCCGCCGCCGCCACATATCCCGCCCAGCCGCCCGCCCCGGCGGCCTTCGCCCAGGTGGCGAGGGCGTAGACCAGGGCCACGCCGAGCAGCAGGCCGGTCGCCAGCGTCTTCATGCGCCGTACGCCGCGCCGCTTCTCCTCGTCGGCCGGGCTGTACGGGAAGCCGCCGGGGGGTACCGGTCCGCGGGCACGGGCCGGGCCCGCGTGCGTGCCGCCCGGCGGTGTCCCGCCCGTCGGTGTCCCGCCCGCTCCCGCGGCCGTATCCGCCCCGGGAACCACGTCCGTCTTCGTCCGTTCCATCCGCTCCACCCGCTCGACCCCGTCCGATCCGTACGTACCGCATCTGCCCCGCTCCGTGCCGGTACGTGCGTTCAACTGTGTCCTACTCCGGCGCCGGACCACGAGTTCCCCGTTCCGGTCCGTGTTCCGCACCGGAATGCGGACCGCGGTGCGGCCCCCTGCACCGATCCGCCAGGGCGCCCCTCGGGGCGGCGGACGGCCGTGGCAGCATGAAGGGACCGATCGGACCGCGACGGCGCCGCTGATCGCACGCTGCCCTGTGACCGCCCGGAGCACGCCGCTCCGCCTGCCCCAGGAGACTGTGCCCGGATGTCCACCAGAGTGGGCCGCACCCTGCTCGCCGGCCTGGCGGCGCTCGTGGCGCTGGTCGTCGCCGTGCTCCTGCTGGGTCCGGGCGGCGACGGAACCGACGACTCCGCCGGGGGCGGCCCGGCGCCGGGGGCCGAACGGTGGGCCGGTACGTGGTCGGCCGCGGCGACCGCCGCCGAGCCCGGCACCCTCGACGGCTACGCCGGCATGTCGATACGCAACGTGGTGCACACCAGCATCGGCGGCACCAGCGCCCGTATCCAGCTCTCCAACCTCTACGGCACCCGCCCGCTGCCGGTCAGCCACGCCACCCTCGCCCGCGCCTTCGCACCGGACCACCCGGCGGCCACGCCCGGCACCATGCGGCGGCTGACCTTCTCCGGGCGGCCCGCCGTGACCATCCCGGCGGGCGGCGCGGTCACCAGCGACCCGGTCCAACTGACCGTGCCGCCGGCCGCCGACCTCCTGGTCACCACCTACTCCCCGTCGCCCTCCGGGCCCGCCACCTACCACCCGTACGCCCGGCAGAACTCCTACCTGGCGCGCGGCGACCGCTCCGAGGACACCACCGGCACCGCCTACACCGAGGAGAGCCCGTACTGGCGCTACCTGACCGGCGTGGACGTCCGCGGCCCCCGCACCGAAGGCACGGTCGTCGCCATCGGCGACTCGATCACCGACGGCATCACCTCCACCATGGGCGCCAACCGCCGCTGGACGGACTTCCTGGCCGGCCGGCTGCGCACCGAGCCCGGCGCGCCCCGCTACGGCGTCCTCAACCAGGGCATCAGCGGCAACCGCCTGCTGACCGACGGCAGCCGCTGGTCGCCCAACAACGGGCCGAGCGTGCTGTCCCGGCTGGAGCGCGACGTGCTGTCCCGTACGGGCGTGCGGGCGGTGATCGTCGAGATCGGTCTGAACGACCTGTTCAAATCGCCGCGCCGGCTCGACCCGGAGAAACTGGCGGAGGGGATGCGGGAGATCGGGCGCCAGGCGCGGGCGCGCGGGGTGCGCGTCATCGGCAGCACGCTCACCCCGTTCGGCGGCCACCGCGCCTACCGGCCGCAGCTCGACGCCGTACGGGAAGCGCTCAACGCGAAAATCCGCGCCGGGGAGGTCTACGGGCAGTACGTGGACTTCGACAAGGCGCTGCGCGACCCGGGGGCCCCGGTACGGATGCGGCCCGCCTACGACTCGGGCGACCATCTGCACCCGAGCGACGAGGGCTACCGGGCGATGGCCGACGCGGTCGACCTGCGGCAGCTCAAGGGGCCGGCACCGGCGATGCTGTGAGGCGCGCGAGCACCGGCGAGCACCGCGGACACATCCCGGCCCGTACGCCCGCACCGGCCCGTACGTACGCCCTGCCCCATACGGGCGCCCCGGCCCGCACGCGCCGTCAGCCCAGCTCCTTGCGCCCCCGCTCCGGCGCCTCGCGCCCGCCGGACTCCCCCGGGAGCGCCGACTCCGAGCGCCGCTCGCGCTCCAGCTTGATGCGCTGCTTCTCCATCTTGGAGAGCTTGCGCCGGAACCCGACGCCGCCCATCATCGCGAACCCGGTGACCTTCACGCGCGGCGCGCCCGGATCGCCCGGCGCGCTGTCGTCGGGCTCGAAGCCGCCCATGAAGCCCCAGCCCGTCACCTGCACCTCGACGCCCGGCGGCACCACGACCTCCACGCCGCCCATGAGCGCGAAGCAGCGCAGCGTGACCTCCCCGGCTTCGAAGTTCGCGTCCCGCAGGTCGATCTGGCCGCCCGCCTGGAACACCCCGGCGGTGAAGGTCCGCGGCACCGTCCAGCGCCCCTTGCGCGAGAAGCCGCCCCAGAAGGCGAAGGCCCGGCGCGAGGTCGGCTCGCCGCCGATCCGCTCGCGCCAGCCGAGCGCCCCGGACCCGGCGGACCGGGTCTGCGGCACGCCGCCCTCGAACGTCTGGGGCAGGTCCGCGACCAGCGGCCGCAGCGCGCCGACCGTACGCGCCTGGTACGTCGCGGTCAGCCGCTCGTCGAACTCCTCCATCGCCAGGCGCCCTTCGGCCAGGGCGTCGCGCAGGATTGCGGCGACCTGTTCGCGGTCGGCGTCCGAAGCGCGCAGATCGGGGAGTTCATCAGTCATACGGACAGATTAATGCCTCACCGTGCCGCGCTGTCCGCGCTGTTCGCACTGTCGGCGTACATACGGGAGATGACCTCCTCGATGTCCGGCTCCCGCACCGACAGGTCCACCAGGGGATAGCGTTCGGCCACCGCCGAGACGACCGGCGCCGCGCTCTGCGCGGCCGGGAACGCCAGCCACTGGCGCGGCCCTTCGACCTTGACCGTACGGGCGCCGGGCACGCCCTCGATCGGCGGCAGTTCGCGTTCCAGGTCCACCACCAGCGTCCGTTCGCCGCGGCCGACGGCGTGCAGCCCGTCCAGGCCGCCGTCGTACACCAGCCGCCCGTGGTCGATGACCATCACCCGGCGGCACAACTGCTCGATGTCGGTGAGGTCGTGGGTGGTCAGCAGGACGGTGGTGCCCCGCTCGGCGTTCACCTCGCGCAGGAACCCGCGGACCCTGGCCTTGCTGATGACGTCCAGGCCGATGGTCGGCTCGTCGAGGTAGAGCACCTCCGGGTCGTGCAGCAGGGCCGCCGCGATGTCGCCGCGCATCCGCTGCCCGAGCGAGAGCTGCCGCACCGGCACCGGCAACAGCGGCCCCAGGTCGAGCAGTTCGACGCAACGTTCCAGATTGCGGCGGTACGCGGCCTCCGGAATCCGGTACATCCGCCGCACCAGCTCGTAGGAGTCCTTCAGCGGCAGGTCCCACCACAGCGTCGTACGCTGCCCGAAGACCACCCCGACGCGGCGCGCGAGCCGGGTGCGCTCGCGCGCGGGGTCGATGCCCGCCACCCGCAGCCGCCCCCCGCTGGGCACCAGGATGCCGGTGAGCATCTTGACGGTGGTGGACTTGCCCGCGCCGTTCGGTCCGATGTAGCCGACCATCGCGCCGCGCGGCACGCTGAAGCTGATCCCGTCGACGGCGCGCACCTCCTCGCGCACCCGGCGCAGCCGTCCCGCCTTGCGCCGTACGTGGAAGACCTTCTCGACGCCGTCCAGTTCGATGAATCCGGGCTCCTCACCGGACGGCCCGGGGCCGGGCGTCCGCGCACGCCGCTCCTCGGCCCGGGGAGCCGCCCCGTCCCCGGCCCGCTCCGGGTCCCGCACCGTGTCCCCCGCACCGCCCCGCATACCGTCCCTCAACTTCCCGTGCTCCGATAGTTGCGCAGTCCCGTCCGCCAGGCCAGCCATGCCAGAGCGCACATCGCCGCCGCCACCGCGGGCCCCAGGAAGTCCACCCAGCCCGGCAGCCCGAGGGGGTCGTCACGGCCCAGCAGCCGCAGCGCGGGCAGCCAGTTGACGAAGGCGAGCGGTACGACGAAGGTGACGCCGCGCACCAGGTCCTTGGCGAAGACGGTGGGCGGGTACTGCAGCATCGTCGTCCCGCCGTACGTGAACGAGTTCTGCACCTCGGCGGCGTCCTGCGCGACGAACTGGAACGCGGCCCCGATGGTGAAGACCGCCCCGAAGATCACCGCGCCGCACAGCAGCATCAGCGGCACCAGCAGCACCTTGCCCGGCGTCCAGGCCACCTCCAGCCGGGTCAGCGCCCAGCCCAGCACCAGGACCGCCTGGGTGATCCGGCCGAGCCGGCGCAGCGCGAAGCGGTCCGCGGCGACCTGCGCGAAGACCGGTACCGGCCGGACCAGCAGGACGTCCACCGTGCCGTCCCTGACCCGGACACCGAGCCGGTCCATGCTGCCCAGCACCAGGTCCGCCAGGCCCAGCGCGGCACTGGACGTGCCGTACAGGAACGCCACCTCGGGCAGTGTGAAGCCGCCGAGGACCGTGATGTGCGAGAACATCAGCAGGATGGCGAGGAAGTCCAGGCCGGTGGCGGCGAAGTTGCCGAACGCGGTCAGCAGGAAGGACGCCCGGTAGGCGAGCGTGGAGCGTACCCACATCGCCGCGATCAGCCCGTACGCCCGCAGGCCCTCCCCCAGCCGCGCGACCGCCCCGGCGCCCACCCCTTCCTCAGCCACCCTGCACCACGACCTTGCGCGTCGCCACGGACTGCACCAGCCGCCCGGCCGCCAGCAGCACCGCCGCCCACCCCGCCTGGAAGGCCAGCGCGCCCGCCACGCCCGCGCCGTCGTGCACACCGAGCAGCACATCGGCCGGCACCTGGAGCATCGAGGCCCACGGCAGCAGCCGTACGGCCTCGCCGAAGCCGCCGGGGAAGACGTTCAGCGGCAGCACCATCCCCGAGCAGAACATGCACAGCAGCCCGGCGACCATCCCCACACCCGCGCCGTCCAGCAGCCAGAAGGACGTCAGCGCCACGAGATAGCGCAGCGCGAAGCCCACCACCACGCCTAGCGCCACCGACACCAGGAACAGCAGCCAGGTCACCGGGGAGGCGGGCAGCGCCGAGGGAAAGGCCAGGGCGCCCACCGCCATCGGCACCAGGCCCCGGCCGAACAGCTGGAAGGCGGCCCGCCCCAGGTCCGCGGCCAGCCACCACGCCTGCAGGTCGGCGGGCCGGTGCAGGTCGACGGCGATGTCCCCGCTGCGGATACGCTCCTGCAGGTCGTCCAGGCCGCCGCCGATCAGCAGGCCGGTGGCGGCCAGCAGCGTCTGGCCGGTCCAGACGAAGGTCAGCGCCTGTGCCTGGTCGTAGCCGCCCAGGTGGGGGCGCTCGGACCACAGGGCGATGTAGGTGTAGGCGAGGATGAAGCCGAAGACGGTGTTGGTGAAGACGCCGGAGACGGTGGCGATACGGTACGTGGCATACCGCCGGAAGCTGCCGGCCGCGACGGCTGCGTACAACACCGCGGGCGCCTCCCGTACCTGACAGTGCGCCGGCTGGGCGCGGGAAGACGAGAGCCTAGCCGGGGCGGGCGGTGGCCGGCCACGCATTTATTCACCCGTTCCAGTGAGCTGTACACCCCATTCGGCCGGTCACGGAGCGGTCACAGGTGCGCGCCGCCCCTCGTGAGCGAAGGGCATGATGCGAGAGTTTCTTATCGGGCGACAGTTCCTTTTCCGGCTTTGGGCGCGAATCACCCGACACGTCACCGATCCGCCGCGGTACAACCCTCGGCGGCGGCCGAGGAGTCCATACAGACATGAGTGACGATCCGCAGCAGGACGGCAAGGCCGCCCCCCGCGTACCCCGGTGGGCCGCACGCTCCGCGCTGCCACCGGCCGCGGACGGGGGCGACGGCCCGGAGGTCCCCCTCGCGGACGGCGGCAAGGGCGGCAAGGCCCGGCCGCGGCGCACGGGCTGGCGGCGCGTCATTCCCACCTGGCGGATGGTGGTGGGCGGCGCGCTGCTCGTCCTGCTGCTGATCGCGGGCGGCCTCGCCGCCGGATACGTCCTCGTCGACATCCCCGCCGCCAACTCGTCCGCGCAGGCCCAGAGCAACGTCTACCTGTACGCGGACGGCAGCCAGATCGCCCGCGACGGCAAGGTCAACCGCGAGAACGTGCCGCTGAGCCAGGTCCCGAAGACCACCCAGGAAGCCGTTCTGGCCGCCGAGGACCGCGATTTCTACTCCGAGTCCGCCGTCGACCCCGTCGCCATGCTCCGCGCCGCCTGGAACACCGTCACCGGCAAGGGCAAGCAGTCCGGCTCCACCATCACCCAGCAGTACGTGAAGAACTACTACCTCGGCCAGGAACAGACCATCACCCGCAAGGCCAAGGAGTTCTTCATCTCGATCAAGCTGGACCGCGAGCGCAGCAAGTCCGAGATCCTCGAGGGCTACCTCAACACCAGCTACTACGGCCGCAACGCCTACGGCATCCAGGCCGCCGCCCAGGCGTACTACAGCAAGAACTCCGACAAGCTCACCACCGCCGAGGGCGCCTACCTCGCCACCCTGCTCAACGCCCCCAGCGCGTACGACGTCGCCACCCACCCCGAGAACCGGCAGCGCGCCCTCGACCGCTGGAACTACGTCCTGGACGGCATGGTCAAGAAGAAGTGGATCAGCGAGACCGAACGGGCCACGCTGAAGTTCCCCACGCCGGGCAAGGCCAAGCCGCCCACCGGGCTGTCCGGGCAGCGCGGCTACCTCGTCGAAGCGATCAAGGACTATCTGACCAACAACAAGATCATCGATGATCAGACGCTGGCGACGGGCGGCTACCGCATCACCACCACCCTCGACCGGAAGCGGCAGGACGCCCTGGTCGACGCCGTCGACGAGAAGCTGACGGACCGGCTCGGCGACTCGAAGGCGGACCGCTACGTACGGGCCGGCGGCGCCTCCATCGACCCCGCCACCGGCAACGTCGTGGCCATGTACGGCGGCATCGACTACGCCAAGCAGTACGTCAACAGCGCCACCCGCCGCGACTACCAGGTCGGCTCGATCTTCAAGCCGATCGTCTTCGCCTCCGCCGTCGCCAACAACGCCGTCACCCAGTCCGGCAGCAGGATCACCCCGAACACGGTCTACGACGGCACCAACAAGCGCGAGGCGGTCAACAACGGCCGGCGCACCGGCTTCGCCCCCGAGAACGAGGACGGCCGCTCCTACGGCCCGATCACCGTCTCCACCGCCACCGACAAATCCGTCAACGCCGTCTACGCCCAGATGGGTGTCGACGTCGGCCCCCGGAAGGTCAAGGAGACCGCCGTCGACCTCGGCATCCCCAAGAACACCCCGGGCCTCGACTCCTCCCAGGGCGCCATCGCCCTCGGCACCGCCACCCCCAGCGTGCTGGACATGACCCAGGCGTACGCGACCCTCGCCAACCACGGCAGGCAGCGCGCGTACAGCCTCGTCGCCAAGGCCACCAAGGGCGGCGAGGCCGTCGAACTGCCGGACCGCGGCGAGAAGACCGCGGTGCCCCGCAACGCCGCGGACACCACCACCTCCATCCTGCGCAGCGTCATCGAGAGCCCCGGCGGCACCGGCGCCGCCGCCCGCGCCGCCGGACGGCCCGCGGCCGGCAAGACCGGCACCGCGGAGGAGGACAAGGCCGCCTGGTTCGCGGGCTACACCCCCGACCTGGCCACCGTCGTCGGCGTACTGGGCCAGGACCCGGACACCGGCGCGCAGAAACCGCTGTACGGCGCGGCGGGCCTGCCCCGGATCAACGGCGGCGGCTTCCCCGCCGAGATCTGGGCGGAGTACACCGCGACGGCCCTGGACGGCAAGCCCGCCAAGGACTTCGACCTGGACCTGGAGGAGGGCGCGAGCCAGGTCCCCTCCGAGTCGCCGAACACGCCCAGCGAGTCGCCGAGCACCAGCGCGGCACCGCCGACGGACTCCGCACCGCCCACGGGCCCGACCGGCGGACCGCCGACCAGCGGGCCGACCACGGCCCCCGGCCCCAGCTTCCCGACGTTCCCGACCGAGGAGCCGACGACCGGCCCCACCGAGGACTGGCCCACCGTGGAACCGCCCACCGGAGGCGCCGAGGGCGGCGTCAACGGGGGCCGGGGCGGGGTCGGCGGCGGGGTCGGCGGGGCCGGCAACGGGTACGGAGGAGGCGTCGGGGGCTGGGAGGACTTCCCGGGGACGTGAGGTCCGGGGCGTGCGGTGCGCGGGGCGTACGCGGGGGCGCGGAACCCCGGGCGGGCGCGGGCTCCGCGCCCTGGGCGTGCGGGCTCCGGGCCCGGCCGGATCACCGGATCAGTGGCCGGACGTCATCTTCAGCCCCACCACCGACACCAGCAGCAAGCAGATGAAGAAGATCCGCGCGGCGGTGGCGGGCTCGCCCAGCACCAGCATCCCCACGACCGCCGCGCCGGCCGCCCCGATACCGACCCAGACGCCGTACGCGGTACCGATCGGCAGCGTACGGGCGGCGTACGAGAGCAGCAGCATGCTGGCGACGATGCCCGCGCCGGTGAAGACACTGGGCCACAGCCGGGTGAAACCGTCCGTGAACTTCATGCCGATCGACCAGCCGACCTCCAGCAGACCGGCGACGGCGAGCAGAATCCATGCCATGACGGCACCTCCGTGAAAACGAGTTTCTCCAGGGGTGCGTCGTCTTGTCGTGACCCGGTACGGCGCGTCTCGTCGGGATGCTTCCGACCCTAGCAAAAGGCACGCAAAACGGGCGGTGACCCCGGTCACCGCCCGCTCTCACATCCGTACCGCCGGGCCGCTCGCCGTACCGCTACAGATACAGCCCCGTCGCGTCCTCGGAGCCCTCCAGGCGCTCCGCCGCCACCGCGTGCAGATCCCGCTCGCGCATGAGCACGTACGCGACACCGCGCACCTCGACCTCGGCCCGGTCCTCCGGGTCGTACAGCACCCGGTCGCCGGGCTCCACGGTCCGTACGTTCTGCCCCACCGCGACCACCTCGGCCCAGGCCAGGCGGCGGCCGACCGCCGCGGTCGCCGGAATGACGATGCCGCCGCTGGAACGGCGCTCGCCCTCGGCGATGTCGGTACGGACCAGCACCCGGTCGTGCAGCATCCGGATGGGCAGCTTGTCGTGGGTGTCCTTGGCGTTATTCGGGCTCACGGCAAGACCGTACCTGTCCGCACGCCCCGGCATCGCCCGCCCTGCTAACGCCGGCGCCGGGAGCCCACCACGAGGAGCCCGACGACGGCCACGCCGATCATCGCCAGCGGCACCACCCGCTCCATACGGGGCGCGCCGTCCTCCGACACGAGCTGGGCACGGATGTCCGAGACCGCGCGGTTGGCGGCCACGTACGCCCGCCCCGCCGTCCGGTCCACGGCCGCCGCCGTTTTGGCCTTGGCGTCCCCCATGATCGTCTTCGGGTGCAGCCGCACACCGATCTCGTCCAGCGTGACGGCGAGCTCCCGCCGCCTGCTGGCGATGTCCTTCTCGATCTGCGCAGGGGTCCTGGCTTCCGACACCGCGCTGCCTCCGGTCGTCTCGATCGGTCTTCCGTGCGGACAGTCTGTCAGCACCACCGCCCCCGCGCCCCACAGCACCCCCTTTTCGGGCGGCTCAGTAATCTCGGGACGTAGCGCAATCCGGGTGCGCGACCCCTCGCGCACCCGTCCCCCGTACGTGATCCACGCGTGCTGCCCACTGACGCCCCAAGGAGAGCCATGAGCGAGCGACTGCAGCCCGGCGACACCGCCCCCGCCTTCACCCTCCCCGACGCGGACGGCAAGCAGGTCTCGCTCGCCGACCACCAGGGCCGCAAGGTCATCGTCTACTTCTACCCGGCCGCGCTGACCCCCGGCTGCACCAAGCAGGCCTGCGACTTCACCGACAACCTCGACTTCCTGGCCGGCCACGGCTACGACGTCATCGGCATCTCCCCCGACAAGCCGGAGAAGCTCGCGAAGTTCCGCGAGAAGGAGGAACTGTCGGTCACCCTGCTCGGCGACCCCGACAAGGAGGTCCTCACGGCGTACGGCGCCTTCGGCGAGAAGAAGCTGTACGGCAAGGTCGTGACCGGGGTCATCCGCTCCACGGTGATCGTCGACGAGGAGGGCAAGGTCGAGCGGGCGCTGTACAACGTGAAGGCCACCGGCCACGTCGCCAAGATCATCAAGGATCTGGGGCTGTAGCGAGCCGGGCTCGGAGCCGGTACGGGGCCCCGGGCGGGCGCCCGTACCGGCGTTCCCGGCCGCCGCCTACGAGGCCGCCACCGCGCCCCGGTCCCCCGCCCGGTCCCGCTCCGGCTCCGCCTCCACCGGCTCCGGCAGCTCCAGCACCGCCTCGGCGCCGCCGCCCTCGGCCGTACCGAACACCAGCCGGCCGCCCAGCACCTCCGCCTGCCCGGCCGCGATCGTCAGCCCCAGGCCGTGCCCCGTACCGCGCTCCGGAGCCGCCGTACGGAAGCGGCGCGGCCCCTCCGCGCACAGCTCCGGCGGATACCCCGGCCCGTGGTCGCGCACGACGATCCGCACCCCCTCGACCCGGACCTCCACCGGCGGCCGCCCGTGCTTGACCGCGTTCGCCAGCAGATTGACCAGCACCCGCTCCACCCGGCGCCGGTCGGTCTCCACCACCCGCGCCGGTTCCACCACGACGACCTCGACGCCCTCGATGCCGCGCACCCGCTCCACGCGCCCCACGATGCCCCGCACCAGCGACGGCAGGTCCACCGCGTCCAGCTGCGCGGACTCCACACCCGCGTCCAGCCGCGACACCTCCAGCAGATCCTCGACCAGATTGCGCATCGTCTGCGCCCGGTCCCGCACCAGCTCGACGGCCCGCTCGTGCGGCAACAGCTCGGCTGCCGCCACCAGCCCCGCCACCGGCGTCCGCAGCTCGTGCGCCACATCCGCGGTGAACTTGCGCTCCGCCTCCACCCGCGCCGCCAGCGACGTCGCCATGTGGTGCACCGAACGGCCCAGCTCGGCCACCTCGTCCCGGCCACCCGCCGCCAGCGCCTTCGCGTCCGGCGGCTCGCCCGCCGCGATCCGGCGCGCCGCGGCCGCGCTGTGCCGCAGCCGCCGCGACAGCCGCTGCGAGACGAACCACGACACGCCGGCCATCAGCACCACCGTGCCGATGCCCGCGATCAGCAGCGCCCGGTCCAGCGTCTCCTGGGCCGGATCGTTGTCCGGGAACGCCGCCGACACCGACAGCGTCCGCGGCCGCGCGGCGGAACCCCCGCCCACACCGGTCGCCGCCCACACCCGCGGGTCCTCGCCCTGGCTCACGTACGTACCGGACTTGCCGTCGACGACCGCGGCGTGCAACGGCCCCGGCAGCGTCGCGTCGTCCAGCTGCGCGCCCAGCGCCAGCGTGCCGTCCCGCTCATAGATCTGCAGGGCCGAACTGAGCCGGTCGTCCTGATAGGAGCGCGCCGAACGCTCCCGCTCCGCGCCCGCGATGTGGTGCACCGCGAAGCCGAGCACCACCACCGCCAGCGCCGTCACACACGAAATGGCCAGGGCGATCCGGCCTCGGATGCCCATCACGCGAGGTTGTACATCTCCGTCGAGTCACCGAGCGGCGTCGAGCCCTCGTACGTCACCTCCAGCCCCGTGAAGGCCCGCGCGCCGTCCACCGTCTTCGCCCCGTACAGCCGGAACGTCGCCGGGAAACCGGCGTCCGCGCCCGCCCCCGCGGCGGCCTTCTCCACCTGCACCACGCCCCTGCCCTCGGCCTCCGAGGTGCCGTACCGGTCCCAGGTGATGCCGGTCGCCACCATGCCCGCGTCCGCACACGTCAACGTGATGACCTGCGGCTTGATCTCCGGCTCGCCGAAGCCGCAGTCGCGCACCCCGGGCAGCCCGCCGGACGCCCTGGCCGACGCCTTCACGTCCTGCACCGCCGACGTCTTCGGCGCCGCGTCCACCGCCGACGCGCGGTCCGCCGCCTGGCTGAACCACACCCCGCCCGCCGCCAGCGCGGTGACCGCGGCGAAGGTCGCCAGGGCGGTACGCCCGCTGAACCGGCGGGAGCCTTCGCGGTCGGTCATCAACTTCTCCTTCCGGGGCAGCGGCCCCGTGCCGGCGCAGAACGGACCACCACGGCCGAACGCGGCACGCGCGCGCGGAACGAGGTACACGCACGCGAGGTATCAGCAGAGCGAACGGTTCGGAGCATAAGGGCGGTTTCGATACACGCAACTCTCCCCTCCCCGCCACACAGGCTGATTGCCCGGACACCTCGGTGACCACTCGGCTGTGTACCAGTCCTGTAACAGCGGCCCTCCGCCCCCTGGCGAAAAGCAGCCCAAAACCGGGAGATATCACTGCTCCGGACGGCGCACGCCACGTGACGTACATCGCGTTGTGGGGTCAGAGTGGTTTGAGTCGCGCTCCAGTGCGCAGGCGCACCTGTCGTACGACCACCTTTGTGATCACTGGCATCCGCCGCGGGCCCACCCGGCCGCGAGGACGCCGCGACCGCTGCGACCCCTGCCGCGCATCGAGCGCGCTGACCGACCGAGAGGACTCGACTCGTGCCGACCGGCAGCACCGAAGCCGAACCCACGACCGACCGGGACCCGGAGGCGTTCAAACGCCACAGAAACCTGTTCCGGGCCGTCGCCCGCCGCCGCAACCCCCGGCTGCGGCGCACCGACATCACGGTGACCGACGAGCGCGTCGTCAAACGCGCCGTGAAGGCCGCCGCGCTCGGCAACGCCATGGAATGGTTCGACTTCGGCATCTACAGCTATCTCGCGGTCACCATCGGAAAGGTGTTCTTCCCCGGCGGCAGCGACACGGTCAGCCTGCTGTCCTCGTTCGCCACCTTCGCCGTCGCCTTCCTCGTGCGGCCCATCGGCGGCGCGTTCTTCGGGCCGCTCGGCGACCGTATCGGCCGCAAGAAGGTCCTCGCACTCACCATGATCATGATGGCCGCGGGCACCCTGTGCATCGGCCTGATCCCCTCCTATGCCGCCATCGGCCTGTGGTCCCCCGTACTGCTGATCGTCTTCCGTATGATCCAGGGCTTCTCCACGGGCGGTGAGTACGGCGGCGCCTCGACGTTCATCGCCGAGTACGCGCCCGACAAGAAGCGCGGCTTCTTCGGCAGCTTCCTGGAGATGGGCACCCTGGCCGGCTACACCGGCGCCGCCGGCCTGGTCCTGATCCTCAACACCACGCTCGGCGACGCCGCCATGCACGACTGGGGCTGGCGCATCCCGTTCCTGGTCGCCGGACCGCTCGGCCTGGTCGGTCTCTACCTGCGGATGAAGCTCGACGAGACCCCCGCCTTCCAGAAGCTGGAGGCCGCCCAGACCCACAACGGCGACGCCTCCCTCACCGAGACCGAGAACGACTTCTCCCACCTCTCGGAGAACGCCCCCAAGAAGAAGCTCGGCGAGATCTTCTCCCAGCAGTGGCCGATGCTGATCCTGTGCATCGCGCTGGTCGGCGCGTACAACATCTGCCACTACATGCTGCTGTCCTACATGCCGACCTACCTGACCGACACCCTCCACTACGACGAGGCGCACGGTCTGCTGATCGTCATCGGCACCATGATCGTCCTGATGTGCATCATCAGCTCCGTCGGCCGGCTCAACGACCGCTTCGGCCGCAAGCCGCTGCTGATGACCGGCATGCTGGGCTTCTTCGTCCTCTCCGTCCCGGCGTTCCTGCTGGTCAAGGCGGGCAGCCTGGCCGCGATCATCCCCGGCATGCTGATGCTCGGCCTCTCCCTGGTCTGCCTCCTGGGCACCATGTCCGCCGCGCTGCCCGCCCTCTTCCCCACCAGCGTCCGCTACGGCTCCCTGTCCATCGGCTACAACCTCGCCGTCTCCCTCTTCGGCGGCACCACCCCGCTGGTCATCACCGCCCTCATGGACGCCGCCGGCGGCAACGACATGGTCCCCGCCTACTACGCCATGGGCGCCGCCCTGGTCGGCGCCATCGCCGTCGCCTGCATGAAGGAAACCGCCCAACAGCCCCTGGAGGGCTCCCCGCCCGCAGTGGCCACCAAGGAAGAAGCCGTGGAAATCGTCACGGCCCAGTCCCCGGACCCGCGGTTCTGACCCCCTTCGCACTGCGCGTCGCGGCCCTCGCCCTTGTTGGGCGGGGGTCGCGGTCGTTTTTTTGGGTTTTTGGGCTGTTCGGCGTAACCGGGAGAGGGGTGGGGGCGTTGGGGAGTTCGAGGGTGCAACACACAGCCGAGAGACATCACGGGGGTTCACATGCCGGTCAGTCCCTATACCCGGGAGCGCTTGAGCGAGGCGGCGGCTTCGTCTCGTACGTTGTCGGAGGCGTTGGTCAAATTAGGGGTGGATCCGAAGGGTTCGCGGCGTACTTACCTCCGTGAGCGCATGAGGTTGATGAAAATCGACACCTCGCACTTCGCGAGCGAGGGCGCACGCTGGACCAAAGAAGTACTGGAGCCCGCAGTGGCCTCCTCCACGAATGTCTGTGAAGTACTGCGGTACCTCGGCATCGAGGAGGTGGGCGGCCACCACACCCACATCAGCCGCCGGATCCGGGCGCTGGGGATCGACACCTCGCACTTCACGGGCAAGAGCCGCACCAGGCGGGCCACCCGGCACCGCTCCGATGCCGGTCTGCTGGTGGAGATGCCGGCCGCAGGTGCCCGCCGGGTGCCGAGCAACCGCTTGAAGACGGCGATGCTGGCCCGCGGCGCCACGGACGAGTGCACGCTGTGCGGCACGGGTCCGAACTGGCGCGGCGGCACCATCCCGCTGGAGATCGACCACATCGACGGCAATTGGCGGAACAACCGGATGGAGAATCTCCGGATTCTCTGCCCCAACTGCCATTCAGTGACGGACTCCTATCGCGGACGCGCCAAAAGGGCTCGGAGCGCGCTGGCGGGTGTACGGCGATGAGCAGCGGTGTGCGTTACACCAGGGAACTGCTCGACGAGGCCGCTCGCCGCTGCAAGAACATCGACGAAGTCATCGCCTTCGTCGGCGTCCGCCCCTACCAGCAGGTCCGGAGGTACATTCTCCGGCGCTTCGCCCACTTCGGCATCGACGTTTCGCACTTTGAAGCCGTGGGACGGGGCCACCCGCGCCCCACGAAGGCGGCGCTCCAGGAGGCCGTGACCTCCTCCTGTTCCGTGGCGGCAGCTCTACGACATGTGAACCGGGCATCGAACTGTTGCACGCGCAAGCAGTTCCGGCGTTGGACCGCCGAGTACGGCATCGACACCAGCCACTTCCTGGGCCAGGCCCACCAACGGGGAAAGGTGACGCACAACAGGAAATCAGCTCACGAAGTACTCAAGAAACAGGACACCGGGCGCCGCGCCGGCACATCGCAACTGCGACGGGCATTGCTGGAGAACGGTCTCGCCGACCAGTGCGCGGTGTGCGGAACCGGCCCGGTGTGGCACGGCCGGCCGATGACGCTGGAGATCGACCACATCAACGGTGACTGGAGCGACAACCGGCCCGAGAACCTCCGCCTGCTGTGCCCCAACTGTCATGCGGCGACCAGCACCTGGTGCAGGGGAGGCAACCCTCGTCGCAGAGCCCGTTGATCCGTCCGTATCCCACTGAAGCCGCCAGCCGGTACCATGGCTGGCGGCTGGTGGCCGTGGCGGAATGGCAGACGCGCGCCGGTTTAGGTCCGGGTGAGCTTAGCTCGTGTGGGTTCGAATCCCACCGGCCACACTGGGCAGAAGGGCTGCCCCTCAGGGAGGGGCAGCCCTTCTGCTTGCCTCAGCCCAACAACTCCCGCACCACCGGCACCAGCTCCCGGAACGCCTTGCCGCGGTGGCTGATGGCGTTCTTCTCGTCGGCGGTCAGTTCGGCGCAGGTGCGGGTGTCGCCGAGGGGCTGGAGGACGGGGTCGTAGCCGAAGCCGCCGGCGCCGGCGGGGGTGTGGCGGAGGGTGCCTTCGAGGCGGCCCTCGACGACGCGTTCGGTGCCGTCGGGCAGGGCCAGTGCCGCGGCGCACGCGAAGTGGGCCGCGCGGTGGCCGTCGGCGATGTCGGAGAGCTGGGCGAGGAGCAGGTCGAGGTTGGCCGCGTCGTCGCCGTGCCGGCCCGCCCAGCGGGCGGAGAAGATGCCGGGCGCGCCGCCGAGGACGTCGACGCACAGGCCGGAGTCGTCGGCGACGGCCGGGTGGCCGGTGGCCCGGGCGAGGGCGTGGGCCTTGAGCAGGGCGTTCTCGGCGAAGGTGACGCCGGTTTCCTTGACGTCGGGGATGTCCGGGTACGTGTCGGCGCCGACCAGTTCGACGTCGAGGTCGGCGGCGGCCAGGATGGCGCGGAGTTCGGTGATCTTTCCGGCGTTGCGGGTGGCGAGAATCAGGCGCTTCATGAGGCCCGATTATCCCGATGTGCAGGTCTTGGTGAGTGCCCCGGCCGCGTCGCGCAGCGGGGACAGGTCGGGGGCCTTGCCGTCGCGTACGGCGTCGTCGACCTTGTCCAGGGCGTTGGACAGGCCGTCGAGGGCCTTTTGCACGTCCGGGTCGTCCGTCGCCTTCTGGATTTTGTCGAGGTCCTTGTCGAGCCGGTCGAGGGCGCGCTGGGCGTCCTGGGGGCTGTCGGCGGCGTTGCCCAGGTCCTGGGCGAGGGAGTCCAGGTCGTTGACGAACGTCGTGGCGACCTTGGCGCAGCCGACGGCCTTGTCGACGGCTCCGCAGGCGGCGAGGAGGGGGACGGCGAGGGCGGCCGCCGCCAGGACGGCCGCGGTGGTGGCCGCCGGGCGGCGGCCTGCGGTTCGGCGGAGTGCGGTGCGGCGGCGCAGTGCCATGGAACGGTCCTCCCCTGTTGGTACGGCGCACGGGCGGTGCACCGGTATTGGGGAGAACGCCGTCCGGCGTCCTTTGGTTGCCAGGGTGGTGGGGGCGGGGGCGCCCGCCCCGCGCGTCACATCAGGCCGGTCTGGGTGAACAGCATGGCCAGGACGACGACGAGCGTCCAGCCGGCGAGGTGTTCCAGCAGGTTGGAGTCGCCCTTGGGGCCGCCGGTGCGGGCCCGGGACGCGGAGGCGGGGGCGTCGGCTGCGGCAGCCGTGGCAGCGGAAGTGGACATGGGGTCCACGGTGCGCGGCCCGCTGCCGTATTCCTAGAGACGCAGATCCCACGAGGGAAAGCTCACAGGGCGCGGCACGGGGCGCGTGCCCGGCAGGGCCCGCGCCGCGGCCGCGCCGGGCGTCACAGGGTGCGGGCGAGTGCCTCGCGCTGGGCGGCGTCCAGGGTGGCGCAGCCGTCCACGGCCAGGTCGAGGAGCGAGTTGAGCTCCGCGCGGGCGAAGGGCTCGGCCTCGGCGGTGCCCTGGACCTCGACGAAGCGGCCGTCGCCGGTGCAGACGACGTTCATGTCGGTCTCGGCGCGCACGTCCTCCTCGTAGCAGAGGTCGAGCATCGGTACGCCGCCGACGATGCCGACGCTGACGGCGGAGACGGTGCCGATGAGCGGCTGGCGGCCGGCCTTGACGGTCTTCTTGGCCTGCGCCCAGGCGATGGCGTCGGCCAGCGCGACGTACGCGCCGGTGATGGCGGCGGTGCGGGTGCCGCCGTCGGCCTGGAGGACGTCGCAGTCCAGGACGACGGTGTTCTCGCCGAGGGCCTTGAAGTCGATGACGGCGCGCAGCGAGCGGCCGATGAGGCGGGAGATCTCGTGCGTACGGCCGCCGATCTTGCCGCGGACGGACTCGCGGTCGCCGCGGGTGTTGGTGGAGCGCGGCAGCATCGAGTACTCGGCGGTGACCCAGCCCTCGCCGCTGCCCTTGCGCCAGCGCGGGACGCCCTCGGTGAGGGAGGCGGTGCAGAAGACCTTGGTGTCGCCGAAGGAGATCAGTACGGAGCCTTCGGCGTGCTTGCTCCAGCCGCGTTCCATGGTGACGGGGCGGAGCTGGTCGGGGGTGCGGCCGTCGATACGAGACATGGCCCCGACCCTATCGGCTCCGTGAAGGGGCTCGTTCCGGCACGGGCGAGGGGTGAGGCAGGGGGCGGGCACGGGGCCGGGCAGGGAGGGCGGGCACAGGACCGGGCACGGGGCAGGGCGGGGGCGGGGCAGAGCAGGGCCGGTTTCGTCCGGGGACCCGCGCCAGTTGTACGTACATTTGCCGTACGCGCCGCAGCGCGCGTCGCAGCCCACGCGGCCGCCCCAAGGGCGGCACACGGCGACGCGCCGAAGGCCCCGTTCCGTCGCCTGGTGCGGCGCGGGCCGGGGCCCCGGGCGGGTGAGCGGGTCAGCTCACATCATGTCTTCGATCTCGGCGGCGACCGGGTCCGCGTCGGTGCCGATGACGACCTGGATGGCGGTGCCCATCTTGACGACGCCGTGGGCGCCCGCGGCCTTCAGCGCGGCCTCGTCCACGAGCGAGGGGTCGGCGACCTCGGTGCGCAGGCGGGTGATGCAGCCCTCGACCTCTTCGATGTTGTCGAGGCCGCCGAGCCCGGCGACGATCTTCTCAGCCTTGCTGGCCATGTCCACTCCTGCTTGTCTCGGCCACCGGCGGTCGGTGCCGCACGGTGATCACACGGTAACGCACGTTCGGCCCAGTTACCCGGGCGCGTGCCCGCTGTCTGGCGAAAGATGGCGACCACCAGGCAGCGCTTTCCGGGGGCCCGAAACGCACCACAAGTGGTCTACACCACCAGTATGCGGCACGTACCGAGCCGGCCCGTTGCGGGTCGGCGGCCGGGAGGACGCAGATGAGTACGGACGCGGCGGCGGCTCCGAAGAAGAAGCGGTCCACGGGCCTTTTCCAGGGCCTGCAGAAGATGGGGCGCAGCCTGCAGCTCCCCATCGCCGTCCTGCCGGCCGCCGGCATCCTCAACCGGCTCGGCCAGCCGGACGTCTTCGGCGCGGACGGTCTGGGCTGGGAGGACGTGGCGAAGGTGTTCGCGGGGGCGGGCGGCGCGCTGCTGGACTCCTCGCTCGGTCTGCCGCTGCTGTTCTGCGTCGGCGTGGCGATCGGCATGGCGAAGAAGGCGGACGGCTCGACGGCGCTGGCCGCGGTGGTCGGCTTCCTCGTCTACTACTCGGTGCTGCACCAGTTCCCGCAGGACTGCGCGGCGGGCTCGGCGTACGCCTCGGCCGGGCAGTGGGGCGGGGTGTGCGTCGACGGCGGCGGCAAGGCCACTCCGGCGGGCTTCCAGAATCCGGGGGTCTTCGGCGGCATCGTGACGGGCTTCTTCGCCGCCTGGATCTGGCAGCGCTACCACCGGGTGAAGCTGGTGGACTGGCTGGGCTTCTTCAACGGGCGCCGGCTGGTGCCGATCATCATGGCGTTCGTGGGGCTGGCCTTCGCCGCGCTGTGCCTGTGGGTGTGGCCGCCGATCGGTGAGGCGCTGACCAGCTTCAGCAAGTGGCTGACGGATCTGGGTGCCACCGGTTCGGGCATCTTCGGTGTCGCCAACCGGGCGTTGCTGGTGATCGGGATGCACCAGTTCTTGAACACCTTCATGTGGTTCCAGTTCGGGGATTTCACGAAGCCGGACGGCACGTCGGTGCACGGTGACATCAACCGGTTCCTGGCGGGCGACCCGACGGCGGGGCAGTTCACCACCGGCTTCTTCCCGATCATGATGTTCGCGCTGCCGGCCGCGGCGCTGGCGATCACGCACTGCGCCAAGCCGCACCGCCGCAAGGAGATCGGCGGTCTGATGCTGTCGGTCGGCCTGACCTCCTTCGTCACGGGGGTGACCGAGCCGATCGAGTACTCGTTCCTGTTCGTCGCGCCGCTGCTGTACGCGATCCACGCCGTGCTGACCGGCGTGTCGATGGCGGTGAGCTGGGCGCTGGGCGTCAAGGACGGTTTCAGTTTCTCGGCCGGCCTGATCGACTACGTGATCAATTGGGGGCTGGCCACCAAACCGTGGATGATCATTCCGATCGGGCTGTGTTTCGCGGTCGTCTATTACGCGCTGTTCCGCTTCGTGATCACCAAGTTCGACCTGCACACCCCCGGGCGCGAGCCGGAGGAAGTGGAGGAGGAGCTGACGAAGGAGAATACGAAGTAGGAGAGCAGAAGGAGCGGGGGCCTGGGTCTGGACGCGGAACGGGCCTGGGGTCGGGGGCCTGAGCCGGGGAGTGAGGGCCGGGCGTACGCGCCTCCGCGCCCGTAGACCCCCGTACGCCCCTCGCTACGCCCCCCGTACCCTCCGAGCCACTCGCCTCATTCGTACGCCGCCTCCGTACGCGCGCGAGCCACCCGCCCCATTCGTACCCGCCTTCACCGTCCCCACCAGGGCGATACGGCCCGGCCGGTCGGCCCGTCGAGCGGGGACCCTTGTAGGCCGCTTGCCCCGTGATCTAAACGTTGAGGAACAACGGATTCCTTTATGTGTGGGCGACATGCTAAGAATGGTCTAAACCACTGAGTGGTGTAGACCAAGCCGGCGGGCCGTCCCCCTTTCTCCGAGTGCCCGCCCCACCAGGAGGAATCCGATGAGTTCGGCCACCGCTACGGCGGCTCCCGACAAGAAGCGCCGAGGTTCCGGCGCCATGGCCGTCGCCCAGCGCATCGGCCGCAGTCTCATGCTGCCGATCGCGACGCTGCCCGCCGCGGCGCTCATGGTCCGGCTCGGCCAGCCGGACATGCTCGGCAAGGACTCGCTCCCCGCGTTCCTGAACAAGATCGCGGAGTTCATGGCCGCGGGCGGCGGTGCGCTCCTGGACAACATGCCGCTGCTGTTCGCCGTCGGTATCGCCATCGGCTTCGCCAAGAAGGCGGACGGCTCGACCGGTCTGGCCGCCGTCGTCGGCTACCTGGTCTTCAGCAAGGTGCTGGCGACGTTCGGCGACGACAGCCTCCCGAAGATCGCCAAGGTGGTGGACGGGAAGATAGTCCAGGAGGCCGCGCCCGCCGACGCGAAGGTGCTCGGCGGCGTGGTGATGGGCATCGTGGTGGCCCTGATCTACCAGCGCTACAGCCGCAAGAAGCTGCCGGACTGGCTCGGCTTCTTCAGCGGCCGCCGCCTGGTCCCGATCCTGTCGTCCTTCGCGGGCCTGGTCATCGGCATCGTCTTCGGTTACATCTGGCCCGTCCTCGGCGCCGGTCTGCACAACTTCGGTGAGTGGCTGGTCGGCTCCGGCGCGGTCGGCGCGGGCATCTTCGGTGTCGCCAACCGCGGTCTGATCGCCGTCGGCATGCACCACCTGCTGAACTCCTTCCCCTGGTTCCAGGCCGGTGACTTCGAGGGCAAGCACGGCGACATCGCCCGCTTCCTGCAGGGCGACCCGACGGCCGGACAGTTCATGACCGGCTTCTTCCCGATCATGATGTTCGCGCTGCCCGCCGCCTGCCTGGCGATCGTGCACTGCGCCCGCCCCGAGCGCCGCAAGGTCGTCGGCGGCATGATGTTCTCGCTCGCGCTCACCGCCTTCGTCACCGGCGTGACCGAGCCGATCGAGTTCACGTTCATGTTCATCGCGCCGGTGCTGTACGCGATCCACGCCGTACTGACCGGTGTCTCGATGGCGCTGACCTGGGCGCTGGGTATGAAGGACGGCTTCGGCTTCTCGGCCGGCGCGATCGACTACGTACTGAACCTGGGCATCGCGACCAAGCCGCTGGGGCTGGCCCTGGTCGGTCTGTGCTTCGCCGCCCTGTACTACGTGATCTTCCGGTTCGCGATCACCAAGTTCAACCTGAAGACGCCGGGCCGCGAGTCCGACGAGGAGATCGCCGAGATGCAGAAGATCGAGGGCAAGTAGGCCCCGGCCCACACCTCCCACGCAGCGGGCCCCGCGACCATGTGGTCGCGGGGCCCGCTGCGTGCCGGAGGCAAGGTTCAGATTTCGTACACGGCGCCCGCCTTGGCTACCTCGACCGGGCCCTCGAAGACCTCCTGCGCGTCGCGGAGGTTGATGCCCGGGTCGGTCCACGGCGGGATGTGGGTCAGGACCAGCCGCCCCGCGCGGGCGCGCGCGGCGTGCGCGCCGGCCTCGCGCCCGTTGAGGTGGAGGTCCGGGATGTCCTCCTTGCCGTGCGTGAAGGACGCCTCGCACAGGAAGAAGTCGGTGTCCTCGGCCAGGGCGTCCAGGGCGTCGCAGACCCCGGTGTCCCCGGAGTACGTCAGCGACTTGCCGTCGTGCTCGATCCGGAAGCCGAACGCCTCGACGGGGTGGCTGACCAGATCCGTACGGATCGTGAAGGGGCCGACGGTGAACGTGCCGGGGGTCAGCGTCCGGAAGTCGAAGACCTCGCTCATCGCCTGGTCGCTCGGCAGGTCCGCGTGCGCGGCGGTCAGCCGGCGCTCGGTGCCGGCCGGGCCGTAGACGGGCATCGGCGCGCAACGGCCGCCGTCGGGCCGGTAGTAGCGGACGACGAAATAGCCGCACAGGTCGATGCAGTGGTCGGCGTGCAGGTGCGACAGGAGTACGGCGTCGAGGTCGTAGAGACCGCAGTGGCGCTGCAGCTCGCCAAGGGCGCCGTTGCCCATGTCGATGAGCAGCCTGAAGCCGTCGGCCTCCAAGAGGTAGCTCGAACAGGCCGATTCCGTGGAAGGGAACGACCCCGAGCAACCGACGACAGTGAGCTTCATGCGGGCGTGAACCTCCGTGGCTGGGGGCGGAGCGGCGGGTCCATGCGGGGCTCCGGCGGGGGTGTGCTCGGGTCCTCGCCGGTCCTCGCCCGGCGGCGTCCTTGCCGGGTCCTGAGCGGTCATTGCGGTGCCCACGAGCGTAAGGCGCGAAAGGGCCGGTGGCTCCTCCGGCGGGGCGAGCTGTGGGCGGAATCACCAGTCCGGGTGGGTGTGTACAGGACGGTGCTCCTCTGCTGTGGTTCCCCGGTCCCGTACGCCTACACGAGGGCGCCGTCCGTCCCGTATGGCCCTGCTGCGCGGCGGTCGCGGCCGGTACGGTCGACGGCGGGGCCGAGATCTTGGAGGGAGCGGGCTTGGACGTCTCGGGGTGGTGGCCGGCGCTGGCCGTGGTGGCCGCGCTGGCGCTGGTGGCGGCGATCGTCGACGGACGGGCTCGGGCGCGGGGCGCGCGAAGGCGTCAGGGCGTGCGGTTTCGGCCAAGAGCGCGGGCGCGTGACCGTACGCGCCCCGGCGGGCGGCCCGCGCCGACGGCGGAGCCGGGCCGGCGCACGCCGCGGGCGCGGGAGATCTGGTGGGCCCGGGTGCCGTACGAGGACGGGCCGGGCGCGAAGGACCGGCCCTGTCTGGTGCTGTCGGTGCGCGGCGGCACGGCGCACGTCGCGAAGATCACCAGCCGGCACCACGCGGACCGGCCGGGTGTGCTCCCGCTGCCGCCCGGAACCGTCGAGGACGGGCTGGGCCGTGCGAGCTTCCTGGAGACGGACGAGCTGCGGGACGTACCGCTACGGGACTTCCGCCGCCCCGCGGGAGCGGTGGACGGGGCCCTGTGGAAGCGGGTGCGCCGCCTCACCGGGCCTTGAGGCGGTGGGACGGGCCCCGTCCCGCCCCCGGAGGACCGGTCCGGGCCGCACGGCCCCGCGGCCCCACGCCTTCACAGCCGCGCCACTTCACGGCCGCACGCCTTCACGGCCGTACGGCCTCACGCCCAGAGCTGCCCGTGCAGCGTCTCGATCGCGGCCTCCATGGACTCGGCGGTGTAGACGCCGGTGGACAGGTACTTCCAGCCGCCGTCGGCCACGACGAAGGCGACGTCCGCCGGCCGCCCCGCCTTGACGGCCTTCTTGGCGACGCCGATCGCCGCGTGCAGGGCGGCGCCCGTCGAGACGCCCGCGAAGATGCCCTCCTCGGCGAGGAGTTCACGGGTGCGGCGGACGGCGTCCTCGGAGCCCACGGAGAAGCGGGTGGTGAGCACCGACTCGTCGTACAGCTCGGGCACGAAGCCCTCGTCGAGGTTGCGCAGCCCGTAGACCACGTCGTCGTAGCGCGGTTCGGCGGCGACGATCTGTACGCCGGGGACGTGCTCGCGCAGGTAGCGGCCGACGCCCATGAGCGTGCCGGTGGTGCCCAGACCGGCCACGAAGTGCGTGATGGACGGCAGGTCCGCGAGGATCTCCGGGCCGGTGGTGGCGTAGTGCGCACCGGCGTTGTCGGGGTTGCCGTACTGGTAGAGCATCACCCAGTCGGGGTGCTCGGCGGCAAGTTCCTTGGCGACCCGTACGGCCGTGTTGGAGCCGCCCGCCGCGGGCGAGGAGACGATCTCGGCGCCCCACATGGCGAGCAGTTCGCGCCGCTCGGAGGAGGTGTTCTCCGGCATGACGCAGACGATCCGGTAGCCCTTGAGCTTGGCCGCCATCGCCAGCGAGATGCCGGTGTTGCCCGAGGTGGGCTCCAGGATGGTGCAGCCGGGGGTGAGCCGGCCGTCCTTCTCCGCCTGCTCGATCATGTGGAGCGCGGGGCGGTCCTTGACCGAGCCGGTGGGGTTGCGGTCCTCCAGCTTGGCCCAGATGCGGACGTCGGCGGAGGGCGACAGCCGCGGCAGGCGGACCAGCGGGGTGTTGCCGACCGCCGCCAGCGGGGAGTCGTACCGCATCAGCGCTGTTCCCGGGGCTCGCGCGCCATGCCCGAGCCGCCGGCCACGGCCGGGAGGATGGTGACGCTGTCGCCGTCGCTGAGCTTGGTGGAGATGCCCTCCAGGAACCGCACGTCCTCGTCGTTGAGGTAGACGTTCACGAAGCGGCGCAGCTGCTCGCCGTCGACGAGGCGCTCCCGGATGCCGTTGTGGCGGCTCTCCAGGTCGGCGATGAGGTCGGCGAGGGTCGCACCGCTGCCTTCGACGGCCTTCTGGCCGTCGGTGTAGGTGCGGAGGATGGTCGGGATACGGACCTCGATGGCCATGAGAGCTCCTGTGGGAGGGCGGTGACGTGTGGTGACGTACGGGGCGGGCGTGTGTGCGGCGCGGCTCGGGGCGCGCGTCGCGAGGGCGCTGGGCAGGAGTGCGCGGTGCGGCGCGCACGGCGTGGTGCGCGCGGGAACCGCCGCGCGGCCGGTGTCCGGCGGCGTCAGGCGGCGGCGCGGTGCGGACAGATGGCGCTGGCTAGGCGGCACAGGTCGACGTGCAGCCGCGCCACAAGCAAAATGCCCGGCGTCTTTTCGCTCACGTCGTCAAAAACCATGCGGTCATCGTATCGATTCCCGGTCCGGGGACTGGAACCTCGTCTTGCGATACGGACGGTTTGTGCACAACAGGTGGGACGCGGTCGGCGGCGGTACGGCTCAGGGGCGCCTCCCGTACGCCGCGATCCGGTCGTCCCTGCTGGTCAGGCAGCAGCTGAGGCAGCGTACGGCTTCGGCGCTCGTGTAGAAGAGGCAGCAGGTCCGGCGGAGGTAGACCAGGCGCGGGGTGCCGTCCCGGCGTGTGACGGTGACCACATCGCCCAGCGGGGCGAGGCCGCCGGGCGCCCCGTCCAGGAAGGCGGCCCAACGGCGGGCCAGCAGCGCCGGATCGGCCCGGGACGCGCCGAGGGCGGTCGCGCAGCCGTGGGCCACTCCCCCGCGCAGCTGCCGCAGCCCGGCGCGGGTGCGCTGGTGCAGGGCGTCGGCCAGGGGGAGCAAGTGGCGGGTGAGGACGGCGTTCTGGAGGGTTCCCGCGCCGTCGTCCTCCCCCGGCCCGTCCAGGGTGCGCAACGTCCGCAGCCTGACGTCGGCGATGCCGTGTCCGGGGTCCGGCCGCAGGAGGACGTTCTCGGGGCGGACGTCCAAGACGCGGCCGGTCAGCGCCCAGTGCAGGACGGCCGCCGCGGTGACCCGGCCCGCGTAGACCGCGATGAGGGTGAGGGCGGCGGCGTGGGCCGTGCGGTGGCCGCTGCCCCGGTGTTCGGTGTCCAGCAGGCGGGACAGTTCCGGGCCGTACGGGTCGAGCAGCCGGTCGGCGGCGAGCCAGCCGGTCTCGCCGGGCGGCGGGGTGCCGAGCCCGAGGCGGTAGCGGGGGCCGTGCGCGGCGAGGGCGGCGAGCGGGCCGTCCGGTCCGTCGGGCGCGGGCCGCGCTTCGTCCGCGCTCACCGCTCCTCCGCCGTCGCCGTGCTGCGCGGGGCCGCCGCGCCCGGCGGCAGGTACACCACCGTCGGCGCCCCCGTCACCGGATGGACGCTGACCTCGGCGGCGACCCCGTACACGTCCGCCAGCAGGCCGGGGGTGAGGATCTCGTGCGGCGTCCCGTGGGCGACGACGCGGCCGGCGCGCAGCACGTACAGGCGGTCGCAGTAGTACGCGGCGAGGTTGAGGTCGTGCAGGGCGAGCAGGGTGCTGGTGCCCAGGGAGGTCACGAGGGCGAGGACGTCGAGCTGGTAGCGGATGTCGAGGTGGTTGGTCGGCTCGTCGAGGACGAGCAGGGACGGCTGCTGTACGAGCGCCCGCGCGACCAGGACGCGCTGCCGCTCGCCGCCCGAGAGCGCGGCGAAGGAACGGTTGCGCAGCTCCGCGACGCCCACCCACGCCAGCGCCTGGTCGGCCAGGGCGGCGTCGGCCGCCGAGTCGGCCTCCCAGAAGCGCTTGTGCGGTGAGCGGCCCATGGCGACGATCTCGCGCACGGTCAGTTCGAAGGCGCCGCTGCCGTCCTGGGGGACGGTGGCGATGCGCCGGGCCCGTTCCCTGGCCGAGAACCCGGCCAGGTCGCGGCCGTCCAGGGTGATCCGTCCGTGGGTGGGGGCCAGCGTGCCGTAGACGCAGCGCAGCAGGGTGGTCTTGCCGCTGCCGTTGGGGCCGACCAGGCCGACCGTCTCGCCCGGCGCGACGTGCAGGTCGGCGCCGTCGACGAGGTGGCGGCCGTCGACGCCGTACGACAGTCCCTCGGTCCGCAGCTCGGCGGGGGCGGCGCCGACGGGGGCCGCGTCGGCCGTGGCCCGGGGCCGCTCGCTCATCCGGTGATCCCTTCCGTACGGGTGGTGCGGCGCAGCAGCCACAGGAAGAACGGTCCGCCGGCCAGCGCGGTGACCACCCCGACGGGGATCTCCTGGGTGCCGGCGACGGTACGGGCGAGCAGGTCGGCGAGGACGACGAAGACCGCGCCCGCCAGCGCGGCCACCGGCAGCAGGGCCCGGTGCGAGGCGCCGACGACCATCCGGACGGCGTGCGGCACCATCAGGCCGACGAAGCCGATCGAGCCGCTGGCCGCCACGAGGACGCCGGTGACCAGCGACGCGAGGACGAAGACGGCGGCGCGGAAGCGGCCGGTGTCCAGGCCGAGGACGGTGGCGCCCTCCTCCCCCACCAGCAGCAGGTCCAGCGGCCGGGCGAGGGTGAGCAGCAGCGCGAGGCCGGCGAGCAGGACGAGGGCGGGCAGCCACAGGGTGTGCCAACGGGCCTGGCCGAGGCCGCCGAGCGTCCAGAACATGATCGACCGCAGGTGTTCGGCCTCGGCCGAGGTGACCAGGACGAGGCTGGTGAGCGCGGAGAGGATGTACTGCACCGCGACGCCCGCCAGCACCAGACGCCCGGTGGTCATGGCCCCGCCGCGCCGGGCCAGCGCGTACACGGCGACCAGCGCGCCCAGCGAGCCCGCGAAGGCGCCCAGCGGCATCGAGACGGTGGTGGCCAGGCCGCCGCCGACGCCGAGGACGACGACCATGACGGCGCCGGTCGAGGCGCCCGAGGAGACGCCGAGCAGGAACGGGTCGGCGAGCGGGTTGCGGACCAGCGCCTGCAGGACGGTGCCGATGACGGCGAGCCCCGCGCCGACGACGGCGCCGAGCAGCACGCGCGGCAGCCGTACGTCGAGCACGATGGTCGGGTACGGGCCGGCCGGCGCGTCCCCGGTCAGGATGCGCAGCACGTCGCCGGGCGGGATGCGGACGGCGCCGAGGACGAGGCCGGCCAGCCCCGCCGCGAGCAGGGCGGCGAGCAGGACGGCCAGGACGAGGGTGTAGCGCAGCCGGCGCGGCGGTGCCGCGGTCTCGCAGGTCACCGGGGCTACTTGAAGGCGTCGGGGTGCAGCTGCCCGGCCAGCGACCGGACCGCGTCCGGTACGCGTACGCCGAGCACCGCGCTGGACAGCGGCAGCACCGCGAACCGCTTGTTCTTCACGGCGGGTACGTCCTGGAGCGCGGGGTCGGCGAGGAGCTGCTTGCGCTTGGCCTCGACGGGGGTGCCGCCGTAGTCGTAGATCACGATGATCTCGGGCTTGCGCGCGACGATCTGCTCCCAGGACACGTCGGTGAAGGTCTTGGGGATGTCCGCGAAGACGTTGCGGCCGCCGGCCATGGAGATGATCTCGTTGCCGATGCCCTTGCCGCCCGCGGTGTGCACGGAGCTGTCGCCGCTGTCGTAGACGAAGACGGAGGCCGGGTCGGTCCCCTTCAGCCGGTCCTTGGTGGCGGCGATGGTGGCCTCGGCCTTCTTGACCAGGGTCTCGGCCCGGTCGCGTACGCCGAAGGTGGCGCCGACCTCGCGGATCTCCTGGGCGAGCTGCTGGACGCCGGTCTTGTCGCGGGCGCAGTACTCGATGTTCAGGCGGGTCCTGATGCCGGACTTCTCCAGGGCGGCCCGTTCGCGGCCCTCGCCCTTGTCGAAGGCGCTGGAGTAGCCGCCGTAGACGAAGTCGGGGTTGGCGCCGAGCAGCGTCTCGTAGTCGGGGTACTTCTCGGCGAGCACCTTGACGCTCTTGTAGTCCTTCTCGTACGTGGGCAGCACCTTGTCGTCGAGATAGGCGGTGCCCACGAGGCGGTCCTTGAGGCCGAGGGCGAGCATGATCTCGGTGGTGTGCTGGTTCATGGTCACCACGCGCTCGGGCGGTGCCTTGAAGGTGGTGCGTACGCCGCAGTTCTCGACGGTGTACGGGAAGCCGGCCGCCTGGGCCGTGGCCCCGCCGGACGCCTTGCCGTCGCCGTCGCCGCCGGTGCCGCAGGCGGCGAGCGGCAGCAGGAGCGCCGCCGATATGAGCGCGCGCAGTGCGCCGTGGGACCTGGACCGGGCCATGGCCGTGCCTCCTCCGGGGGATCCGCGTCCCCTGGTCGGTGTGCTGGGGGGCGGCAGGTCAGTTCCTGGCTTCCTGGCCGTGCGGCCTGGTCACAGTGGCGGGACCGTCCCGGATTCGCACCGGGTTCCTGGGTCCTGCCGCCCGAGGTGATGCGGCACAGTGTGTCAGGTGGGCGGGCGGTGCCCGCCGTCGCGGTGCTCAGTACGCGTCGACGACCTGGACGTCTTCCTCCGTGACCACGCCGTCCACGATCCGGAACGAGCGGAACTGGAACGGTCCCGCGTCGTCGGTGTCGGCCGTGGAGACCAGGACGTAGTGCGCGCCGGGCTCGTTCGCGTAGGAGATGTCCGTGCGGGAGGGGTACGCCTCGGTCGCGGTGTGCGAGTGGTAGATGATCACGGGTTCCTCGTCCCGGTCGTCCAGCTCGCGGTAGAGCTTGAGCAGGTCCTGGGAGTCGAACTCGTAGAAGGTGGGCGAGCGGGCGGCGTTGAGCATCGGGATGAACCGCTCGGGGCGGCCGCTGCCGGCCGGGCCCGCGACCATGCCGCAGGCCTCGTCGGGGTGGTCCTCGCGGGCGTGTGCCACGATCCGGTCGTGCAGGGCCTTGGTAAGGGTCAGCATGGGCCCAAGAATAGGACGCGGGCCGGTCCGTACCGAGGGTTGGTACGGACCGGCCCACATGCCGGACAGCCTGCCTTCGGCGGGCCGCCGTCAGTCCTTCTTGCCGCCCTGACCGGACGCCTCGCCGCCCTGTCCGGCGGCCTTCGAGGAGGCGGCGCCGAGCGGGCCCTTGGCGAACATGTCGGGGTTGCGGGACTTGAGCACCAGGTAGCTGACGCCCAGGACCAGCGCCCAGAACGGCGCCGCGTACAGCGAGACGCGGGCGTCCGGGTCCACGCCCATCATCACGATGACCATGCCGATGAAGGCCAGCGCGAAGATCGAGGTGTACGGGGCGCCGGGCGCCTTGAACTCCGACTGCGGCAGCTCGCCGCGGTTGGCCTTGGCGCGGTAGCGCAGCTGGGAGATCAGGATCATGATCCAGGCCCACATGCCGGAGATCGTCGCGAACGAGACCACCAGGTCGAACGCCTTGCCCGGCCACTGGTAGTTGATCCACACGCCGAACAGCATCATCGCGACGGAGACGCCGGTGCCCCAGGTGGGCAGGCCGTTCTTGCTCAGGCGGGTGAACAGCTTGGGGCCCTGGCCGTTGAGCGCGAGGTCGCGCAGCATCCGGCCGGTGGAGTACATCCCGGAGTTGGCCGAGGACAGCGCCGCGGTCAGCACGACGAAGTTGACGATGGCCGCGCCGGCCGGCAGGCCGATCTGCTGGAAGGCCGCGACGAAGGGGCTCACGCCCGGCTTGAAGACCGTCCAGCTGACGACGGACAGGATGATGATGAGCGCGCCGATGTAGAAGAGGCCGATCCGCCACGGCACGGTGTTGATGGCCTTGGGCAGGACCTTCTTCGGGTTGGTGGCCTCGCCCGCGGTGACGCCGACGAGTTCGACCGCCAGGAAGGCGAACATCACGATCTGCAGGGTCATCAGCGTGCCGCCGATGCCCTTCGGGAAGAATCCGCCGTCCGACCACAGAAGGCTGAAGGAAGCGGTGTCACCGGCGTCGGAGAACCCGATGGTGATCACGCCGAGACCGATGAGGATCATGCCGATGATCGCGGTGACCTTGACCATCGAGAACCAGAACTCCAGCTCGCCGAAGAGCTTCACGGAGATCAGGTTGATACCGAACAGGGCGACCGTGAACACCAGGGCGGACGCCCATTGGGGTATTCCCTTGTTCCAGTACTGCACATAGGTGGCAGCTGCAGTCACTTCCGTGATGCCGGTGACCACCCAGAACAGCCAGTACGTCCAGCCGGTGACGAATCCCATGAACGGGCCGAGGAATTCGCGGGCGTACTCCGAGAAGGAGCCCGACACCGGGCGGTACATGAGCAGCTCGCCCAGGGCCCGCATGATGAAGAAGATGACCAGGCCCACGATGGCGTAGGCCAGGATGATGCTGGGACCTGCCTTCGAGATCGCCTTGCCCGCCCCGAGGAACAGGCCGGTTCCGATGGCGCCACCAATGGCGATCATCTGGATCTGCCGGTTTCCCAGCCCCCGCTGGTAACCCTCTTCCGAGGCAGATCCCGCTGCGGCGTCGCCGCCGGTTTCCTTTTCGACCTGCACAGAGGTCATGAGTGGTGCGCCCTTCTCCATTCCGACCCGGTCTGTCCGGATCGGGTTCCGATCCCCCCGGATGGAGTTCGTGCACGCCGACGGTCGGCCGGCCAAGCGCTCCCGGAGCAACAGGGGTGGCGTCACTCACGGCAGGTCGTGAACATCTATCACGGCCCCTTGGACATCTACCAGTGATGTCTTGGAGCCGATCACAAGAAAAGTAGGATAAATGCTGGAATGGGCTGCTGGGTAGTCAGGGTCGGTGACGCGATCGTTATCCGGATTTGAGCGTCCGTTGAGCGGAGCCCCGCGACCGGCGCGTCCGGGGGCGGACGGCCGGGGGCGCGGAGGCCGCCGGTCCGTACGGAGCCGGGCCCGCCGGTCCGTACGGGGCGGGGCCGGGAGGCGGTCCGTACGTGGCCGGAAGCCGACCGTACGCGATCAGGCCGTCAGTGTCTCGATCAGGCTCTCCTGGAGGGCGCCCAGCCACAGGTACGCCATCACCATCGGCTTGCGCGGATCGCTGTCCGGCAGCCGCAGCAGCTCGCCGCTCTCGTCCTCGTCGGTGACCTCCAGACGGGTGCCGATGGCCAGCCGGAGGTCGTTCAGGGCCCCCAGCCACTGCCGGGACTCGTCCGGCTTCAGCCGCAGCACGGCGCCGTCCGCCGCCTCCGCGGCACCCTCCCCGTCCGCGCCGCGCGCCCCGCCGACCGGGCCGAGGGCGTCCAGGGCCCGTACGACCGCGAGGGCGTCCTCGCGCTTGCGGGTGCGCAGGTCGTTCTCCGTGTAGCGGCGGAATTCGGCCGAGGCGGCGTGCGCGGCGTCGTCCGGCACCTCGTCCGGGCCGCCGTAGGCGTTCGGGAAGAGCCGGGCCAGCGCCGGGTCGGACGGCGGCTCGCTGGGGCCGTCCGTGAACAGCGCGGCGAGCGGGTCGGCGCCCTCGGCCGCCTCCTCGCCCGGCCCGATCAGCTCCATGAGCTGGACGGCGAGGCTGCGCAGGATGGAGATCTCGACCTCGTCGAGGGGGGCGGCCGCGCCGCCGCCGGGCAGGGGCTCGAAGTGGCCGGCCATCAGCGGTCCTGCGTGAGGGTCGCCCACAGGCCGTAGCCGTGCATCGCTTGCACGTCGCGCTCCATTTCCTCGCGGCTGCCGCTGGAGACGACCGCCCGTCCCTTGTGGTGAACGTCGAGCATGAGCTGCTTGGCCTTGCCCTTCGAGTAGCCGAAGTAGGTCTCGAAGACGTACGCCACGTAGCTCATGAGGTTGACGGGGTCGTTGTGCACCAGCGTGACCCAGGGCACGTCCGGCTCGGGCACCTCGAAGGGTGCCTCGCTGGACTCGGGTCGTTCGATCTCCACGGGAGCGCTGGGCGCGCAGCGCGTCGATCGAAGGGCGATGGTGGCAGACGGGTCGGCGCTCACGGTCTCCATGCTGCCACCCGTGGTGGGGCATCGCACAAACGGCCCGGGGAAATCGTCAGAGTGACGAGTATGAGAGGTAGCATCCTCACCATGAACACAGCAGACCTGGGGCTGCCGGTGGCCGTGCCGTCGACTGCGCTCTTCACCGACCAGTACGAACTCACCATGCTGCAGGCCGCGCTGCGGTCCGGGACCGCCGACCGCCGCTCGGTCTTCGAGGTCTTCACGCGGCGCCTGCCCGAAGGACGCCGCTACGGCGTCGTCGCCGGCACCGGCCGGGTCCTGGACGCGGTGGAGAACTTCCGCTTCGACGAAACGATCCTGGGCTTCCTGCGCGAGCGCGGCATCCTCGACGAACGCACGCTGTCCTGGCTGGCCGACTTCCGCTTCCGCGGCGACATCTGGGGCTACCCGGAGGGCGAGGTGTACTTCCCCGGCTCGCCCATCATGCGCGTGGAAGGCACCTTCGCCGAGGCCGTCCTCCTGGAGACGGTGATCCTCTCCATCCTCAACCACGACTCCGCGGTGGCCGCCGCCGCGTCCCGCATGGCGGTCGCGGCCGGCGGCCGGCCGCTGATCGAGATGGGCGCCCGCCGCACCCACGAGCTGGCGGCGGTCGCCGCCGCCCGGTCGGCGTACGTCGGCGGCTTCCACTCCACGTCGGACCTCGCGGCCGGCTTCCGCTACAACATCCCGACCGTCGGCACCAGCGCCCACTCCTTCACCCTGCTGCACGACAGCGAGCGGGACGCGTTCCGGGCGCAGGTCGACTCGCTCGGCAGCGGCACGACGCTGCTCGTGGACACCTACGACGTCACCGAGGCCGTCCGCACCGCCGTGGAGGTGGCCGGTCCGGGCCTCGGCGCCGTACGCATCGACTCCGGCGACCTGCTGCTGCTCGCCCACCGGGTACGGCAGCAGCTGGACGAGCTGGGCGCCCGCGACACGCGGATCGTCGTGACCAGCGACCTGGACGAGTACGCCATCGCCTCGCTCGCGGCGGCGCCGGTGGACGCGTACGGCGTCGGTACGCAGCTGGTCACCGGCAGCGGGCACCCGACCTGCTCGATGGTCTACAAGCTGGTCGCCCGCGCCGACAGCGACGCGCCGGACGCGCCGCTGCGGCCGGTCGCGAAGAAGTCCATGGGCGGCAAGGCGTCGCTCGGCGGCCGCAAGTGGGCGGCGCGCCGGCTGGACGAGCACGGCGTCGCCGAGGCCGAGGTCGTCGGGACCGGGCCGGTACCGCCGGAGCTGGCCGACCGGCTGCTCGCGGTGCCGCTGGTGCGCGGCGGTGAGGTGGTCGCCCGCGAGCCGCTGGACGCGGTGCGGGAGCGGCATATCGCCGCGCGGGGCGGGTTGCCGATGTCCGCGACGCAGTTGTCTCGGGGGGAGGCGGTGCTGCCCACGGAGCAGGTGTGAGGGGGTGCGCCCGCGGGCGTCCGGTGCCCACTCCCACTCGGCGGGCGTTGTGGCTACCCTCGGTCACACCGTGTTGCGTCCGTTTCTCGCCTCGTCGTTTCCCGCCGCGTCGTCGTTTTCCGCCGCGTCGTCGTTTTCCGCCGCGTCGTCGTTTTCCGCCGCGTCGTCGTTTCCCGCCGCGTCGTTCCTCGTCCCTCGTTCCCCTGATCCCCGCTCTCCAGCCGGAAGGCTCGTACCATGCACCGGGCATTGATCGTCGTTGATGTGCAGAACGATTTCTGCGAGGGCGGCAGCCTCGCCGTGGCAGGTGGTGCGGATGTGGCTGCCGCCATCACGGATCTGGTGGGGCAGGCCGGGGGCAGCGGCTACCAGCACGTCGTGGCGACGCGCGATCACCACATCGATCCCGGCGATCACTTCTCCGTGCGCCCGGACTACGAGAACTCCTGGCCGCCGCACTGCGTGGCGGGCACGGAGGGCAGCGGCTTCCATCCGAACTTCGCGCCGGCGCTGGCTTCCGGGGCGGTGGACGCGGTCTTCTCGAAGGGCGCGCATTCTGCCGCTTACAGCGGCTTCGAGGGCGTGGACGAGAACGGGCGGCCGTTGGCGGAGTGGCTGCGGGCGCATCAGGTGAGCGAGGTGGATGTGGTCGGGCTGGCCACGGATCACTGTGTGCGGGCTACGGCGGTGGATGCGGTGCGGGAGGGGTTTCGGGTGCGGGTGTTGTTGGAGCTTACGGCGGGGGTGGCTGTGGGGACGACGGAGCGGGCGGTGGAGGAGATGCGGGGGGCTGGGGTTGAGATGACCGGGAAGCCGGTGATCTTCGCGGCCTGACGCCGTGGGGGGGTGCGGTGTGCGCTTTCTGTCCGGTGGGTGGGGGGCTCGGGCCCACGCAGGGGTCACTCCTCGACACCGTGCACGTCATCGGTGTGGTCATAGTGAACCCAGATACCCGGCTGCTCTGCGGGGAGACCCCTGCGTGGACCCGAGCCCCGCGCCGTGGGCGGCTTTCCCGCCGTCGTGGCTGGGGGCCTCCTCTGGAGGATTGCCGGGCCCGTAGGGGGCTGTCTCGCCCGCCGTGGGTGGGGGCCTCCTCCGGGGGGATTGTCGGGCCGTACGGGACCTTCCCGCCGTCGTGGGTGGGGGGGGAGGCTCCCACCGGGGGTGTCGGGCCGTACGCGACTGTCTCGCCGTCGCGGGGTGGGGACTGGGCTTGGGGCCTGGGGGGGGCTACGCCGATCTCAGCAGTGCTCGTATCGGGTGCCAGGATTCTGTGTCGTCTTCGGGGGTTTCGCGCCAGACCAGGCCGTCGGGGTGGTGGAGGACGGCGGTGATCTCGTCCGGGGTGGGGGGTTCCGTGTTGCCGCGGAGGTAGACCGCGCGCAGGCCCAGGTTGCGCAGCCTGGTCAGGGCGCGCTGGCGGTTCACGGCGTGGACCAGGACGCGGACGCGGTGTCCGTTGTCGCCCGGTCTGGGCAGGGCGAGGGCGACCACCACGCTTCCGCCCGGAAGCCTGATGAACCCTCCTCCGGTTGTGGGCATGGTCTCCCCGTAAGACTCGGTGTCAACAAGAGCTCGCAGGATGCATCTAAACGCGAACGGCCGCCGCCCGCTAGGGGGCGGCGGCCGATTGGCTTGTGACCTGCGGTTTTGTTGACTACTTGGTGGAGGGGCCCACCTGCAGGGTCACCGTGGAGCCGTTCCAGGCCTCGTTGAGGATCTTGATGCGGGTGTTGGTGTCAGCAACGATCACGCCACCGGTCGGGTTCGACTCGTCGTAGTAGTCACCCTTGCCGTCGTCGAAGACGGTCACCCCGGGCTTCGACTTGATCTTGGTGACCTTGCCGTCCTTGTGGAGGGTGAGCGCGTCCGTGCGGTGCCGGGTGAAGGTCGAGTCGTAGGTCTGGAAGCGGTTGCGCATGAGCCTGCCGTCCGACCACTTCTCGGCCTTCGGGTGCGCGTCGATCGGCAGGATCTGGCCGTGACCCGGGTGCTGGCCCACGTTGTTGTCCGGCTGCGAGGTGTCCCACAGCCAGATCAGGACGCCGTTCTGGTACGGGAAGTGCTCGACCCACTGGGGACGGCTGGAGGTCCAGCCGAAGTTGTACGGGCCGGTCTTGAGGGTCTTGTCGTACGAGACGTACTGGCGGTTCTCGGCGATGTAGTAGCGCGGGTAGTCCTTGGTGAAGGAGGCGCCGATGCGCGAGAAGCCCTTGGCGGTCCAGCCGGCGTCGTCGGTCTCGGCGTTGTCGGTGAACAGCGCCTTGCCGTCGGCGGTCACCGAGATCGCGTCGGCCGCGAAGCCCTTCTGGGCGGCGCCGCCGTCGGTCTGGTAGCGGAAGCGGAGGTCGATCTTCTTGCCGGCGTAGGCGTCGAGCGGGAAGACGAGGTCCTGGTACGCGCCGGAGGTACCGGTCAGGGCGGGCTTGTCGCCGCCGTCGCGGGTGATCGGCTTGCCGTCGGCGGTGCCTTCCAGCGGCGTGTAGTTGGCGCCGCCGTCCGTGGAGACCTCGGCGTACGCGAAGTCGTAGTTCTGCTCGATGTCCCACCAGCCCTTGAGGGTCAGGGCGGCCTTCTTCTTGCCGGTGAGGTCCACGGAGCGGGACAGGGTGTTCTTCAGGTCGTTGCCCATGCCGCTCCACCACTGGTGGGTGCCCTCGGCGGGCTTGACGACGTCGGTGCGGACCGACTTGGCGGGGAGTTCGACGACCAGCGCCTGCTTGTTCTTGGTGTTGTACTCGGCCACGCCCAGCTTGTGGGTGGACTTGGTGGCCGCCTTGGCCTTCGCGTAGTCGAGCCAGCCGAGCTGGAGCTTGTCCCAGGCGCTCATGTCGCCGGGGAGGTCGCCTATGGAGTCCTTGCCGCGGCCGAGCCAGGAGCCGCCGGACATCAGGGACCAGGAGTCGACGGAGGACTCACCGGTGCCGGTGGTGTCGTACTCGTCGGGCAGGCCGAGGTCGTGGCCGTACTCGTGGGCGAAGACACCGAGGCCGCCGTTCTCGGGCTGCATGGTGTAGTCGCCGACCCAGATGCCGGTGGTGCCGATCTGGGTGCCGCCCGCCTTGTTGCCGGCCGGGCCGGTGCGGCCGGAGTCGCTGCCGTACGCGTACCAGCGGTGCGCCCAGATGGCGTCGGTGCCCTGGGCGCCGCCGCCCGCGGACTCGTCCTCGCCGGCGTGCACGATCTGGAAGTGGTCGATGTAGCCGTCGGGCTCGTTGAAGTTGCCGTCGCCGTCGTGGTCGTAGCGGTCCCACTGGTCGTACTTGGCGAGGTCGGCCTTGATCTGGGCGTCGGTGCGGCCCTTGGCCTTCTGGTCCTCGGCCCAGCGGTTGACGCCGTCGCGGATCAGGTCCCAGGCGCTGGCGCAGTTGGTGGAGCCGCAGAAGTTGGAACCGTAACGGGCTTCGTTCCAGTCGACCTTGACCCAGTCGGAGACCTCGCCGTCGACGGAGTAGCGGCCCGAGGACTGCTTCTCGTAGTACTTGGCCAGGGACTCCTTCTTCTTGTCGTGGGAGAAGTAGAGGTCCTGGAAGTGCCGGCGGTCGTAGTCCTTCTGCCAGGCGGTGGAGTTGTCGTTGCGGCGGTCGGGCTGCGCGATGGTGTTGTGCGCGGGGCCCGGCTTGCCGCCGTACTTCTTCACCGGGGGCTTGGGGCCGTCGCCGTCCGGGTCGTACATCGTGGTGTCGTCGACCTTGTCGCCGAACTCGACCAGGATGGTGAAGATCTTGTCGGTCTTCTCGCGGGCGAGTTCGACGTACTTGCCGCGGTCGAGCTTGACGACCTGGGAGGCGCCCTGCCGGGTGGGCTTGGCGTCGCCGGAGATGACCTGCTGGAGCGCTTCCTTGCGCTGCGCCGCCTGCTGGTCGCTGAACGGGCCCTTGAGGTCGTGGTCGACGGCCTGCTTGGCGGCGGCGCCCGGGTCCTGGCGCTGGACGGCGAGCGGCCGGTGGCCGTCGTCGGCCTGCGCGGGCGCGCCGGAGGACAGGGCGGCCGCCCCGATCGCGGCGGCTGCCGTGGCCAGGGCGGCCGGTCTGAACGCCCGTCTCTTGGCTCTCACTTGGCGCATTCCTCCCCTAGGGAATCGGTCACTGGATGCCAGCATTTGACCGGAAGGGGAAGGGAAAAGACAGATCTTGACTTGGTCACGTCAGGGAAGTACGGTTTTCGGTCCTCCGGATGCGGCTATCGGACAGCCCCGTGCACACTTCCGTACGTATCCGCACTCCCCCCGGCGGCTCCCCCGCACCGTGCTCCGCACACCCCAACGGACGCGCTGAGCAGGTCCGTTCAAACCCGCGATGAATCCGTGCGCCCCTCATGCCCCGGAACCGTGGGTCAGGTCACGCTTACCGCAAGTTCCGCTCGGGCAGTAAGGACCGTAGAGTCATTTGACGGCGCGCGCCCCTGTCGACCACACCCCTGCCGACCTCTTGAGGACGGATCCGCCATGCCTCGTCCGACTGCCGCACAGCTCGCCTACGGATCGGCCACCGTCATCTTCTCGACCCTCGTCCTGTTACTGCTCTCGCAGGCACGGACCGGGATCGGGATCGCGGTCATCGCCGTCGCAGCCCTCGCCCTCGGCCTGGTCGTCGCCCTCGCGGCGCCGCTGCCGGGGGTTTCTCGTGTGCGCCGCGGTGCGCCCCGGCGCTCCGGCACGGCCGCCGGCAACGGCGGCGCGGGCACGCGGGTGCCCGCCGCCACCGGCGTGTCCGCCATGCGCCTGCCGCACGAGCGCGCCCACGCGCGCGTCTCCTCCGAGACCCGCGTCAGCGAGCACTCGCGTTAGTCACCTGTCCGTGGCTGGTGGACGCGCGTAGGCGGCCGGGCACCCCTCTTCGCAGGGGTGCGCCGACCGCCGGTTGACGCGCCGGATCCGCCGGGCGGAGCCGGGGCGCGGTGCCTTCGCGGGGCGTGCGCCGTCAGGCGGCGGAGACCACGACGGTCTTGGCCGCCTTGTCGTGCAGGCACTGCTGGTACGGCTTGTCCCAGGTGCACCACAGGACGTTGACGAGCCAGAAGATGAAGCCGCAGCACGGCACGATCTCCGGCAGCGTGTAGAGCGCCGCCCGCACCCACCCCGCCTGCCCGGCCGGTACCGCGCCGTTCTCCAGCATCCCCACGCGGATCTTCATCGCCATCTTGCCGACGGTCTGGCCGCGGCTGGTGAGCATCAGGCCCTCGTAGATGACGTACACGAGCATCGTGACGATGGAGACGGACGCCTGCCGTCCGGTCTGCGTGCCGTCGGTTGTCCAGTAGTCGAACCCGCCGACGATCCCGCTCATGATCAGGCCGACCGGAACGCAGACGATGATCCAGTCGATGATGCGGGCGACCAGACGGCGGCCGCGGCCCGCCAGCGGCGGCATCCCGGCCAGCGGGTCGGCGGCGCCGTACTGGCCACCGTAGGGATTGCCCCCGTACGGGTCACCTCCGTACGGAGGCGGCGGCATCCCCCCAGGAGGCGGGCCGCCGCCGGGTGGCGGGGCGCTGCCGCCGTACGGGTCCCCGCCGGGGGGCTGTTCGCCGTGCGGGGTGGCGTTGGCGGGCCGGTCGTACGGGGAGCCGTCGGCCGGCCCGCTGCCGTACGGAGAGCCACCGGCCGGCTCGCCCCCGTAGGGAGAGCCGCCCGACGGCGGATCCTGCGGCTTCTTCAGGAACGGGTCGTCCTCCGGCGGTTCGCCGCCGGAGCCGGGCCTGGGCTGGTCGGTGCTCATGGCCCGAGTCGAACCCGGGCCGCCCGCCGCCGCATCCGGCGAGGGCCGGGCGGGTGACGCGGCCGGGCCGGCGGCCTACTTCTCGGCGACGAACGTGCGCGCGAACTTGTCGTGCCAGCACTGCCGCCACGGCCGGTCGAACAGGCACCACACCGCGTTGACGATCCCGACCGCCAGCACGCCGAGCACGCCGTACACCAGCCACCGCTTGATCACCGAGGACAGCGGCGGGGTGTCGTGCCCCTCGATGTCCAGCACCCGCACGCCGCACAGCTTCTTGCCGAGCGTGTGGCCCCACTTGGCGGTGGGCAGCACCTCGTACAGACCGCCGCCGATGAGCAGCACGGCGAGCACGATGGCCAGGTAGGGGCCGGTCGTGCCGTCGAGCAGGTAGACCGTGACCTGTCGCCCGGACTGCTTGGCGGCCTCCACCTTGGCGTCGATGTGGTCGGCGGCCGGGCCCCACAGCGGTACGGCGGCGGCGCCGGTGATGACGGCCAGGGCCAGCGTGTCGATCAGACGGGCGGCGAACCGGCGGCCCAGGGGGGCGGGGCGGCCCTGCGCCTGGGCGGCCGCGAGGAACGGGTCGGAGGTCGGCGGCTTCCAGGGGACGACGCCCTCGGCCGCGGCGCCCTCCTGCTGCGGCGGAAAGCCGGAGAAGGGGGCGGGCTGGGCGGGCTGCGCCTGCGGGGCGGGCTGGGGCGGGGCCTGGTGCGCCGGTGCGTGCGGCGCCGGTGGCTGCTGGAGCTGGTGCGACTGCGGGGGCTGGTGAGGCTGTGGCGGCTGCTGGGGCGGGAACGGCTGGTGCTGGACCGGCGGTGCGGCGGGCCCGGGGCCGGGCTGCGGCCGCACGGGCCCCTGCGGGCCCTGCGGCGCCTGCCGGGCCGGTCCCTGGGCGGCGGGTGCCGGACCGCCGGGGCCGGGCTGTACGGGCGGCTGCTGCGCCCCGGGGGCGGCCGGCTGCTGCTGCGCGCCGGTGGACGGCAGCGGCTGCGGGGCGGTCGTGCCGGGCACGGGCGACGACGGGGCGCCGGCCTGCGGCGCCACCCGGATCGCCATCGTGTCGCTCTTGCCGCCCGTGTTCCCGCCGGGGGGCACGGCACGGATGGTGGTCGTCCCGTGGTCGCCGCCGCGCCCGCCCGCGTCGTCCCGTACGGCCCGGATGGTGACCGTGCCGTCCGGCCGCGGGGTGCCCTCCCCTTCCCCCGGCGTCCCGGCTGGGGCCGCGGTCTCGTCGCGCTGCTGCGGCAGTCCGGCCTGCTGCTGTTCCTCGGGCGAGCCCCAGGAGATACGGCGGCCCTGCTCATCGCCGAAGCCGTTCTGCCGGGCGGTGTCGGCCTGCCAGGCGGAGGGCGGGACGCCCGTACCGGAGGGGCCGGAGGTCTCGGCCGGCCGGCCGTGCTCCTCCTCCTCGTCGAAGAAGACCGGACCGGTCTCCTCCACGGCGGGGGTCGGCGCCGGCGCTGCGGCCTGGGCCGCGGCGCCGGGCGGCGGCGCGGGCAACGCCTCGCCCTCGGCGGGCGCGGGGCGGCTGGTGCCCGGCACCCATGCGGCACCGTTCCAGTACCGGATGTAGCCGGGGATGGACGGGTCCGGGTAGAAGCCTGGCGTGGGGCTGCCGCCGGCGGATCCTGAGGAAGGGGCGCTCATGTCCGAAGTCCCGTATCTGTTCTCGGCCTGGTGTGGTGGGTGGGGCATGTGCAGTCTGCCGCAACGCAGCGTCCACATCTATCAGACAGAGGGTCGGGCCGGGTGTCCCGGCCGGGCCGGACCACCTGGAAGAGGCCCGCGAAAAAAGTTGTGCGAAGTCGCGTAATGGTCCGGGCGCAGGGGCCTCTATCCAGGTGTGGACCCACGCGCAGGGGTCCGCGGCAGTACAGACAGAGAGGCGGACCGTATGCACACCGTGGTGGAACGAGAGCTGGAGCTGGGTCTGGTCCTGTCGCCGGAACGCAGCATCCCCGTCCCGGCCCGGCTGACCTACCGCACGGACGATCCCTACGCCGTCCACGTGACCTTCCACATCGGCTCGGACGCCCCCGTCAACTGGACGTTCGCCCGCGAACTGCTGGTCGAGGGGGTGTTCCGGCCGTGCGGTCACGGTGACGTGCGGGTGTGGCCCACGAAGGTGGACGGGCGCAGCCTGGTCTGCATGGCGCTCAGCTCGCCGGACGGTGACGCGCTGCTGGAGGCGCCCGCGGCGGCGGTCTCGGCGTGGCTGGAGCGCACGCTGCGGGTGGTGCCGCCGGGGACGGAGCAGGAGCACCTGGGGCTGGACAAAGGGCTGAGCGCGCTGCTCGCCATGACGACGCGGGACGACCTGTGGCTGTCCGACCCGTGGCCGTCGGACGAGTCGCCGGAGGCGGGGGCGTAGCGGCGGGCGGGACGTAGCAGGGTCAGGACGATGCGGTACCGAGGTCCTCCAGGCTGTGCTTGCGGGTGAGGAACTCGATGGCGTGGCCGTCCGGGTCGCTGACGTAGACCCCGCGGCCGCCCGCGATGTGGTTGATCTCCTGCGGCTTGCGGCGGTAAGGGTCCGCCCAGTACGGCAGTTCGCGTTCCTGGATGCGGGCGAGGATCGCGTCGAACTCCTCCTCGGAGACCCGGAACGCGAGGTGCTGGGGCACGATCGCGGCCGCCTCGACGACGTGCTCGGCGTAGTCGATGGTCAGGCCGTTCGCGGTCGGTACGGCGGCGAACGGGCCGAACGCCGTCGGCTCCTCCAGCCCGGCCAGCTCCGCGAGGAAGCGCGCGGACGCGAACTTGTCGGTGGCGTGGATGATGGTGTGGTCGAGTTGCACGGACACGGGGTGCCTCCTGCGACGTCTGTGCGGGCCGGTGTGTTCAGACCCGTCGGGCTCTGGCACTCCTGACCGTACGGCGGCGCCACCCTGCGCGGGTATCGGGATTCCGACCTACGTCGCCGGTCCGGCCGTGCCCGGACCGACGTCCTCGTCCCCGGTGCGCACCACCGCCCGGCGGCGTACGTACCGGCGTCTCAACCGCGATATGTCTCCAACAGTCGAAGCCACACCTCGCTGATCGTCGGGTAGGCGGGCACCGCGTGCCACAGCCGGGCGAGGGGGACCTCGCCGGCCACCGCGACGGTCGCCGAGTGGAGCAGTTCGCCGACCGCGGGGCCGGCGAAGGTGGCGCCGAGGAGGATCTCGCGGTCCAGGTCGACGATCATGCGGGCGCGGCCGCGGTAGCCGTCGGCGTAGAGTGCGGCGCCCGCGACCGAGCCCAGGTCGAAGTCGACGACACGGGTGCGGTGTCCGGCGCGTTCCGCCTCGGCGGCGGTCGGGCCGACGGAGGCGATCTCGGGGTCGGTGAAGACGACCTGCGGTACGGCGGCGGTGTCGGCGGTCGCGGCGTGCGCGCCCCAGCGGCCGGTGTCCAGGTCCGTTTCGCCCTGGGCGCGGGCGGCGATGGCGGCGCCGGCGATGCGGGCCTGGTACTTGCCCTGGTGGGTCAGCAGCGCGCGGTGGTTGACGTCGCCGACGGCGTACAGCCAGCCGCCCGCCACGTCCGGCACCTGGCAGGTGTCGTCGGCCTGGAGCCACGAGCCGGGCTCCAGGCCGACCGTCTCCAGGCCGATGTCGTCGGTGCGCGGCGCGCGGCCGGTGGCGAACAGGACCTCGTCGGCGACGATCTCCTCGCCGTTGTCCAGGACGACGGTGGCGGGGCCGTTGGGCATCTCGCGCCGCACGGCGCTCACGGAGACGCCGGTGCGTACGGTGGCGCCCGCCTCGGTCAGGGCCTCGGCGACCAGTTCGCCCGCGAACGGCTCCATCTTGGGCAGCAGCCCGCCGCCGCGCACCAGGAGGGTGACCGCGGAGCCCATGGCCTGCCAGGCGGTGGCCATCTCGACGCCGACGACGCCGCCGCCGACCACGGCCAGGCGCGGCGGTACGGACTGCGCGCTGGTCGCCTCGCGGCTGGTCCAGGGGCGGGCGGCGGCCAGTCCGGGGAGGTCGGGCAGGACGGCGCGGCTGCCGGTGCAGACGGCGACGGCGTGCCGGGCGGTGAGGACGCGTTCTCCCTCACCGCCCGTGGCGACCACCACGCGCCGGGGGCCGTCCAGGCGGGCCCGGCCGCGTACGAAGTCGATGCCTGCCGAGTCCAGCCACCGGACCTGGCCGTCGTCCTTCCAGTGGGAGGTGAACGCGTCGCGCTGCGCGAGCACGGCCTTGGTGTCCAGCGGTGCGGACGCCGCCTGGCGCAGGCCCGGGACGCGGCGCGCGTCGGCGCGGGCGGTGACCGGGCGCAGCAGTGCCTTGCTGGGCATGCAGGCCCAGTACGAGCACTCGCCGCCGACGAGTTCGCTCTCCACGATCACCGCGCTCAGGCCGAGGGCGTGGGCCCGGTCGGCCACGTTCTCACCGGTCGGGCCCGCGCCCAGCACGACGACGTCGTAGGTGTCGTGGCCGGCGGCCGCTTCGGCCCCTGTGGTCCCTGGCATCGCTCATCGCTCCCTGCGTCGGCGTCACGGCAACGGGTCCATCCTCGTGCCGGGGCCCCGGGACGGCCACATGTATCGGGGCATTCGCGGGGGCGGGGGCGTTTCAGGATGCCCGGCGCTCGACGGCGTCCTTGGCCTCCTTCAGGCCCGCGCCGGTCAGTTCGCGGTAGCGCTTGATCGCCTGGATCTTCTGGCCCTTGTGCAGCAGCGCGTCGACCTCGGCCATGCCCTCGGGGTCGGCCTCCTCGATGCCCAGGTGCTCCATGATCCGGTCCAGCTTGCGGTCCATGTACTGGAGCCTGCGCTGGAGGTCCTTGTGGCGCGCGTCGCCGGAGGAGGCGAGCACGACGATGACGACGACGGCGGCGGCGATGGCCGTCCAGAGTTCGGAGTTCATGGTCCTGACCCTAGAAGGTGCCGGTCAGAACAGTTTTCCGGGGTTGAGCAGGCCCAGCGGGTCGAAGACGGCCTTGATGCCGCGGTGCATCTCCAGGCCCACCGGGCCCAGCTCGCGGGCCAGCCAGTCCTTCTTCAGGACGCCGACGCCGTGCTCGCCGGTGATCGTGCCGCCCAGTTCCAGGCCGAGCGCCATGATCTCGTCGAAGGACTCGCGGGCGCGCCGGGACTCGTCGGCGTCGGCCGGGTCGAAGCAGACGGTGGGGTGGGTGTTGCCGTCGCCCGCGTGTGCGCAGACGCCGATGACCAGGTCGTACTTCTCGGCGATGGCGGCGGTGCCGTCGATCATCGCGGCGAGCCGGGAGCGGGGGACGCACACGTCGTCGATCATCGTGGCGGACTTGACGCGTTCCAGGGCGGTCAGGGTCAGCCGCCGCGCCTGCAGGAGCTGGTCGGACTCGGCCGGGGTGTCGGCCGGGACGACCTCGGTGGCGCCGGCGGCCTCGCACAGCGCGCCGACGGCGGCGAGGTCGGCGGCCGGGTCCGGGGTGTCGAAGGCGGCCAGGAGCAGGGCGGCGGTGCTGTCGGGCAGGCCCATGTTGGCCATCGCGTTGACGGCGCGGATGCTCGTACGGTCCATCAGTTCGAGCAGTGAGGGGGCGTGGCCGCGCGCCATGATCTCGCAGACGGCGTCGCACGCGGCGGCGGTGGAGGGGAACTCGGCGGCCAGCGCGAGCTGGCGGGGCGGCTCGGGCTTGAGGGCGAGGACGGCGCGTACGACGATGCCGAGGCTGCCCTCGGAGCCGACGAACAGGCGGGTGAGGTCGTAGCCGGCCACGCCCTTGGCGGTGCGCCGGCCGGTCTTCAGCAGCCGCCCGTCGGCGAGGACGACGTCGAGGCCGAGGACGTATTCGGCGGTGACGCCGTACTTGACGCAGCACAGGCCGCCGGAGGCGGTGCCGATGTTGCCGCCGATCGAGCACTCCTCCCAGCTGGAGGGGTCCGGCGGGTAGTGGAGGCCGTGTTCGTTGACGGCGCGGGAGAGCACCGCGTTGACGACGCCGGGCTCGACGACCGCGATCCGGTCGACGGGGTTGATCTCGATGATCCGGTCCATCTTGACCAGGGAGAGCACGATGCAGCCGTCGCTGGCGTTGGCGGCGCCGGACAGGCCGGTGCGGGCGCCCTGGGGGACGACGGGGACGCGCAGCTCGGTGGCGGTGCGCATGACGTGCTGGACCTGCTCGACCGTACGCGGCAGGACGACCACGGCGGGGGTGCCGGCCTCGCAGAAGCTCGCCATGTCGTGGGCGTAGGAGCCGGTGACGTCGGGGTCGGTGAGGATCGCTTCCGCGGGCAGGGCGTCGCGCAGGCGTGCGATGAGGTCCATGCCGTCAGCCTCCCATCCGTGGGCCGTACACGGAAGATCCTCTCCCGCACCCGGGTGGTGGTCCCGGGTGCGGGAGCGCCGCTCCCCGCGGGAAGGGCCGCGGCCCCGCCGGGTCAGGTCCGGCGGGGCCGCGGGTGGGGGGTGGCGTCCGGAGGGGGATCAGAGGTTGCCGCGGCGTTCCTGCTCGCGCTCGATGGCCTCGAAGAGGGCCTTGAAGTTGCCCTTGCCGAAGCCCAGCGAGCCGTGCCGTTCGATCAGTTCGAAGAAGACGGTGGGGCGGTCCTGGACCGGCTTGGTGAAGATCTGCAGCAGGTAGCCGTCCTCGTCGCGGTCGACGAGGATCTTCAGTTCGCGCAGCGTCTCGACCGGGACGCGGGTCTCGCCCGCCCACTCGCCGAGGGTGTCGTAGTAGGAGTCCGGGGTGTCCAGGAAGTCGACGCCCGCCGCGCGCATGGCCCGTACGCTCGCGACGATGTCGTTGGTGGCCAGGGCGATGTGCTGGCAGCCGGGCCCGCCGTAGAACTCCAGGTACTCGTCGATCTGCGACTTCTTCTTGGCGATGGCCGGCTCGTTGAGCGGGAACTTGACCTTGCGGGTGCCGTCCGCGACCACCTTGGACATCAGGGCGCTGTACTCGGTGGCGATGTCCGAGCCGACGAACTCCTTCATGTTCGTGAAGCCCATGACGTTGTTGTAGAAGGACACCCACTCGTCCATCTTGCCGAGCTCGACGTTGCCGACACAGTGGTCGATGGCCTGGAAGCGGCGCGGGCCGGGCTCGACGATGGGCTCGGCGGCGACGTAGCCGGGCAGGTAGGGACCGTCGTAGCCGGTGCGCTCGACCAGGGTGTGCCGGGTCTTGCCGTACGTGGCGATGGAGGCGCGGACGACGACGCCGTGCTCGTCCTTGGTCTCGTACGGCTCCTCGATGCCGGTGGCCCCGTGCTCCAGGGCGTACGCGTAGGCGGCACGCGCGTCCGGCACCTCTATGGCCAGGTCGACGACGCCGTCGCCGTGCGCGGTGACGTGGTCGGCCAGGAAGCGGCCCCAGTCGGTGGCCGGCTTGATGACGGAGGTGAACACGAAGCGGGCGCCGCCGGATTCGAGCACGTAACTGGCGGTCTCGCGGCTGCCGTTCTCCGGACCGGAGTAGGCGACGCGCTTCATGCCGAAGGCCGTGGCGTAGTAGTGCGCGGCCTGCTTGGCGTTGCCGACGGCGAAGACGACCGCGTCCATCCCCTTGACCGGGAAGGGATCGGCCTGCCGAGCACTGGAGGGGGTGGTGTGGTCCGTGGTCTGTGTCATGCCCGCAGGCTCTCCCTGGCCCACAAGATGCGCAATAGTTTGCGCATTCACTGGGCAGTATGCACAGCGAAGCGTTCTGTTCACCGGACGATTCGTACATGATGACCATCAATTTCGGAGGCAACGCCCGTGGCGATCGATCATTTGGACGGCAGGCTCCTGGAACTGCTCGCCGAGGAGCCCCGGATCGGCGTGCTGGAGGCCTCGCGCCGGCTCGGGGTGGCGCGCGGGACGGCGCAGGCGCGTCTGGACCGGCTTCAGTCGAACGGAGTGATCCGGGGATTCGGGCCGGATGTGGACCCCGCGGCACTGGGCTATCCGGTCACCGCGTTCGCCACGCTGGAGATCAAACAGGGTCAAGGGGCCGACGTACGGGCGCACTTGGCGTCCGTACCGGAGGTGCTGGAGCTGCATACAACGACGGGACATGGGGACATGCTGTGCAGACTCGTTGCCCGTTCCAACGCCGACCTGCAGCGGGTAATCGACCGTGTTGTGGGTTTTGATGGCATCATGCGGGCTTCGACCGCGATTGTCATGGAAAATCCAGTTCCGTTGCGCATCATCCCCCTGGTGAAACAAGCCTCGGGGGACTGACCGAGGAGAGCGCGTGTGAGCTTCTGGGAGTACGTCGGCAACCGGCACGCCCAGCTGCTGACGGATACGTTTCAGCACGCCAGCGCCGTCTTCCAGTGCATGGTGCTCGCCACCGTGCTCGGAGTGCTGCTCGGCGTCGCCACCTACCGCAGCGAATGGGCCGGAAACCTGGCCACCGCCACGACCGCGACGATCCTGACGGTGCCCTCGCTGGCCATGATCGGCCTGCTCATCCCGATCGTCGGCCTCGGCGTGGCGCCCACCGTCATCGCCCTGACGCTGTACGGGCTGCTGCCGGTCGTGCGTAACGCCGTCGTCGGACTGCGCGGCGTCGACCCCGCGCTGATCGACGCCGCCAAGGGCATCGGGATGTCCCGTACGGCCCGGCTGCTGCGGGTCGAACTGCCGCTGGCCTGGCCGCCGATACTGACCGGCATCCGGGTCTCCACCCAGATGCTGATGGGCATCGCGGCCATCGCCGCCTACGCCTCCGGGCCCGGCCTGGGCAACGAGATCTTCCGCGGCATCGCCTCCCTGGGCAGCGCCAACGCGCTCAACCAGGTGCTGTCCGGGACGCTCGGGATCGTCGTGCTCGCCCTGCTCTTCGACGCCGCGTACGTCCTGATCGGGCGTCTGACCATTCCCAGGGGGATTCGTGCCTGAGACCACCGCATCCGGCGCCGGTATCGCGCTGGAGCATCTGACCAAGCGGTACCCGGGCAACGGTGTGCCCGCGGTCGACGACGTGAGCATGGACATCAGCCCCGGCGAGACCGTGATCCTCGTCGGGCCGTCAGGGTGCGGCAAGTCCACCACCCTGAAGATGATCAACCGGCTGATCGAGCCCACCTCCGGGCGGATCAGGATCGGCGAGGAGGACGTCACCGGCATCGACCCGGTCCGGCTGCGCCGCAAGGTCGGCTACGCGATCCAGTCGTCCGGGCTCTTCCCCCACATGACCGTCGCCCAGAACATCGCGCTCGTGCCGAAGATGATCGGCTGGCCGAAGGCGAAGGTGGGCGGCCGCGTCGAGGAGATGCTCGACCTGGTCGGCCTGGACCCGCGCGAGTTCCACGACCGCTACCCGCGGCAGCTGTCCGGCGGGCAGCAGCAGCGCGTCGGCGTGGCGCGCGCGCTGGCCGCCGACCCGCCCGTACTGCTCATGGACGAGCCGTTCGGCGCGGTCGACCCGATCACCCGCGACCACCTCCAGGACGAGCTGATCCGCCTCCAGCACGAGCTGCGCAAGACCATCGTCTTCGTCACCCACGACTTCGACGAGGCGATCAAGCTGGGCGACCGCATCGCGGTACTGCGCGAACGCTCGCACATCGCGCAGTTCGACACGCCCGAGGCCATCCTCACCAACCCCGCCGACGACTTCGTCTCCGGCTTCGTGGGCGCGGGCGCGGCACTCAAGCGCCTCAACCTCACCCGCGTACGGGACGTCGGCGTCGTCGACTTCCCCACCGCCTCCGTCGAGGACCCGCTGCAGTCCATCTTCGACCTGCTGCGCTCCGGCTCGACCAACGAGATCCTGCTGCTGGACCGGCACCGGCGCCCCTACAAGTGGCTGCGCCGCGGCGACCTGATGCGCGCCCAGGACTCCCTGGCCCGCGCGGGCACGCTCGTACACGACACGGTCACCCGCGACGCGACGCTGCGCGACGCGCTGGAGGCGGTGCTCATCGACAACACGGGCCGGGTCGCGGTGACCGGGCGGCGCGGCGCGTACATCGGCGTGGTGGACATGGAGACGCTGATGAACAACGTCCACGAACTGCTGGAGGCGGACCGGCTGGACGCCGTCGAGCACCGGCACGAACTGGCGGAGCGCCGCGCGCAGAAGACGCGGCTCGCCCAGGAGGGCGTCGATCCGGCGGGCGGCGCGCACGGGGCCCAGGCGTGAGCCCCCGGGACCGGAAGCGGCCGCCGAAGGACGAACGGCCGCCGGGCGAGCACGAGGTACGCGGGGTGCCCTTCCGCGACGGTACGGGGGACGAGGTGCGCGGGCCGGTGCTGACGGCGGAGCCGGGGCCCGCCGCGCCGGCCGCCCGCCCGCCGCGCCGCATCACCTGGAAGAAGGCGGTCACGGTGCCCGCCGTGCTGGCGGCGGTGCTGCTCGCGACCTGGCTGTGGTTCCGGGGCGCGCCGCTGGACTCGATCGCGCACCAGGCGGTGGACGGCGGCAAGGTGTGGCTCGCGCTGCGCCAGCACATCCAGCTGACCGCCGTCTCGACCTTCTTCGTGCTGCTCATCGCGCTGCCGCTGGGCATCGCACTGACCCGGGCCAGGCTGCGCCGGGCCTCCCCGTTCGCCGTGGCGGTGGCCAACCTCGGTCAGGCGGTGCCCGCCCTGGGCCTGCTGGTACTGCTGGTCATCTGGCTCGGCATCGGCCCCGAGGCCGCCGTCATCGGCATGGTGATCTACGCGGTGCTGCCGGTGCTGGCCAACACCATCGCGGGCCTGAAGGCCATCGACCCGACGCTGACCGAGGCCGCCCGCGGCATCGGCATGTCGGCGGCGGGCGTACTGGGCAAGGTCGAACTGCCGCTGGCCGTACCGCTGATCCTGGCCGGCGTACGCAACGCGCTCGTCCTGAACGTCGGCACCGCCACGCTGGCCACCTTCGGCGGTGGCGGCGGTCTCGGCGACCTGATCTCGGCGGGCATCATCACCCAGCGGATGCCGGTGCTGGTGCTCGGTTCGGTCCTGACGGTGGTGCTGGCGCTGCTCGTCGACTGGCTGGCGTCCCTCGTCGAACTGCTGCTGCGCCCGCGTGGCCTGGAGGTGGGGGAATCATGACCGCCGTACCGTGGCGCGCGCGCCGGACCGTACCGGCCGCCGCTGCCTGCCTGCTGCTGGCCGCGGCCGGGCTGAGCGGCTGCGGCCTGGTCAGCGGCAGCCCCATGAGCGACGCCGTCGAGCCCGGCACGATCGGCCGGGGGCAGCCGTTGAAGGGCGCCGAACTGACGGTGACGTCGAAGGAGTTCACCGAGAACATCATCCTGGGCCAGATCATGGGCCTGGCCTTCAAGGCGGCCGGCGCCACCGTCGTCGACAAGACCAACATCCAGGGCACGATCGGCGCCCGCGAAGCGGTGAAGTCCGGCACGGCGGACGGTATGTACGAGTACACCGGCACCGGCTGGATCACCCACCTCGGCCACGAGCGGCCCATCGCCGATCCGCAGAAGCAGTGGGAGGCGGTGCGCGACGGCGACCGGGCCAACGGCCTGGTGTGGCTGCCGCAGTCCAAGCTGAACAACACCTACGCGCTGGCGCTCAACGCGCAACAGCACAAGCGGCTGGGCGTCGAGACGCTGTCGGACGTCGCCGCGCTGTCCCACAAGAACCCGAGCGCGGTCACCCTGTGCGCGGAGGCCGAGTTCTCGGCCCGTAACGACGGCCTGCCGGGCATGGCCAAGGCGTACGGCATGACCATCCCGCCCGGCAACGTCAAGAAGATGACCAGCGGCGTCGTCTACACACAGGCGGCGGAGGGCCGGGCCTGCACGTTCGGCGAGGTCTACACGACCGACGGCCGGATCAAGGCGATGGGCCTGCACACCCTCAAGGACGACCGGCACTTCTTCCCCAACTACAACGCCGCGCCCGAGATGAACGCGGCGACGATGAAGAAGTACCCGCAGATCGCCGGCATCCTCGGGCCGATCACCAAGGCGCTGGACAACACCGTCGCGCAGCGCCTGAACGGGAAGGTGGACGTGGACGGGCAGGACCCGCACGAGGTCGCCAAGGAGTGGCTGATCGAGAAGGGGTTCATCAAGGACGGCGGCTGACGCGAAGGCGGAGGCCTCCCGGCAGCTGGGGCCCTCGGCAGCCGCGGACCTCGGCAGCCGGAAGCCTCTCAGCAGCCCGGAGTCCGCTCAGCAGCTGGGGACGCTGCCGCCGGACTTCAGCGCCTTGAGCGCGTCGACCGTGCCGGAGAGCGTGGTGATGGGGATCAGCCGCATCCCCTCCGGCAGCTCGGCCTGCGCGTCCTTGCACTCCGACTCGGGGACGAGGAAGACCGTGGCGCCGTCCCGGCCCGCGGCCTGCGTCTTCAGGGAGACGCCGCCGACCGCGCCGACCGTGCCGTCGGCCTCGATCGTGCCGGTGCCCGCGATCTTCCGCCCGCCGGTCAGCTCGCCGCCCTTGCCGTCCCCGGCCAGCTTGTCGATGATGCCCAGCGAGAACAGCAGGCCGGCACTGGGCCCGCCGATCGTGCCCAGGTCCAGCTTGACCTGGACGTCCTTGTCGCTCTTGTGCAGATAGTTCAGGGCCGCGCGGGTGGCGACGTCCTGGGAGGAGCGCATGTCCTTCAGGTTGTGCTCCACGGCCTTCTCGGCGGTGTCGCCGACCGGGTAGACCGACTCGACGGGCATCACGGCCTGGTCCGTACGGAACCAGCCCTTGACGATGTCCGGCAGCCGGACCGGCGCGTCCGGGCCGGTCGCCACGATCGCCGCCATCCGCAGCTGGCCGCTGGTCTCGCGGGTCGGCGCGCCGCTGATCGTGATCACCTGTTTGCCCTTGTGCTTGCCGAGCACGTCCGCCGTGTCGCCGGGGAAGGCGACCGAGAACGGCAGCGGCGCGAAGACCACGGTGGCGAGGAGCGCGATGATCAGGGCGGCGCAGATCCCGAGGGCGCGAGTGCGAGAAGACACCCCGCCACCCTAGATGACCGGCGCGCCGGGACTCTCATCACGGGGCGCCGGGTACGTAACCGCAGGCCCGGCCGCCACCGCGCCGGGTACGTGCCGCCGGTCCGTACGCCACCGCGCCCGGCTCACCGCAGCGCTTCGGACACCTCGCGCGCCGCCTCGACCACCCGCGGCCCGACCCGCTCGGGCACCGTGTCCGCGAGCATCACCACCCCGACACTGCCTTCGATACCGCTGACCCCGAGCAGCGGGGCCGCCGCGCCGCTCGCGCCCGCCTCCAACTCGCCGTGCGTCAGGGCCAGTCCGGCGTCCTCGATACGGCCCTGGCGGGCCTTGAGGATCGCCCGCCCGGCCGCGCCGCGGTCCAGCGGGTGGCGGAAGCCCGCGCGGTAGGCGACGTGGTAGTCGGTCCAGGACGGTTCGACGACGGCCACGGCCAGCGCTTCGGTGCCGTCCACGAGCGTCAGGTGGGCGGTGGCCCCGATGTCCTCGGCCAGGGCCCGCAGGGCGGGCAGCGCGGCTTCCCGTACCAGCGGATGCACCTGGCGGCCCAGGCGCAGCACGCCCAGGCCGACCCGGGCCCGGCCGCCGATGTCCCGGCGCACCAGGGCGTGCTGCTCCAGGGTGGCGAGCAGGCGGTAGACCACGGTCCGGTTGACCCCCAGCTTGGTGGACAGCTCGGTGACGGTCAGGCCGTGGTCGGTGTCGGCGAGCAATTTGAGGACACGCAGTCCTCGGTCGAGCGTCTGGGAGGTCTCCGCGGTCACGACGCCCCCTCCTCGGGTGAGTGGCGGCTCGTCCGCGGGGTGCGCTGCCGGTCCCGGGGCAGCGCGCGCAAAGAGGCCGCCGGCCGCATGGCACCGGCTGCGCTCCGCGGCGGCGCTGCCACGGGGCGTGTGCGTGACCGGGACAGTAGCGAGCTGGTCCGGTCAGCGGAAGAGTCCGTCCAGAATCCGGTCTTCCGTGACCGCTTTATCCCTGAACATCCGCACGTTGTGACCGGTCGGCGGCACTCGTGGGCCTTTCGGCCTGGGGTACAACACGGGGCGCGTACGGGCGCGGGACGCATAGGCGGGCGGGGCGCGTACGGGCGCGGCCCGCGGCCCGGAACACCGTCCGGACCGCGGGCCGCCACCTCACCTCATACCGGCGTCGCTTCGCGCGCGTCACCTCATACGGGCGCCACTTCGCGCACAGGTCACTTCATGCGCGTGGCCCACTCCCGTACCTTCTTGATCCGCTCGTTGAGCTGCCCGGCCGTGGCCTCCGCGCTCGGCGGGCCGCCGCACACCCGGCGCAGCTCGGTGTGGATCACTCCGTGCGGCTTGCCGCTCTGGTGGACGTACGCGCCGACCAGGGTGTTCAGCTGCTTGCGCAGCTCCAGCAGCTCCTTGTGCGTGACCACCGGACGCCGCTCGGCGGGCATCTCCAGCAGGTCTGCCTCGGAGTCCGGCTTCTTCTTGCTGTGCGCTATCTGCCGCGCCTGCCGCTTCTGCAGCAGCATCTGCACCTGGTCCGGTTCCAGCAGTCCGGGGATGCCGAGGTAGTCCTGCTCCTCCTCGCTGCCCGCGTGCGCCTGCATGCCGAACTCGGCGCCGTCGTAGAGGACCCGGTCGAAGACCGCCTCGGACTCCAGCGCCTCGAAGGAGAACTGCTCCTGCTCGCCGGTGTCCTCGTCCTGCTCCTTGTTGGCCTCGTCCATCTCCTTCTCGGACTCGGCGTAGGGGTCCTCGTCGCCGTCCTTCTTCGGCTTGTCCAGGACGTGGTCGCGCTCGACCTCCATCTCGTTGGCGAAGCCGAGCAGCGAGGGGACGGTGGGCAGGAAGACCGACGCGGTCTCGCCGCGCTTGCGGGACCGTACGAAGCGGCCGACCGCCTGGGCGAAGAACAGCGGGGTGGAGATGGTCGTCGCGTACACGCCGACGGCCAGGCGCGGTACGTCGACGCCCTCGGACACCATGCGCACCGCGACCATCCACCGGTCGTCGGAGTGCGCGAAGTCGTCGATGCGCTGCGAGGCGCCGCTGTCGTCGGACAGCACGAGGGTGGCGCCCTGCCCCGTTATCTCGCGGATCAGCTTGGCGTACGCGCGCGCCTGCTCCTGGTCGGAGGCGATCACCAGGGCTCCGGCGTCCGGTATGGCCTTGCGGACCTCGGTGAGCCGCTGGTCGGCGGCCCGGAGGACCTTGGGCATCCAGTCGCCGCGCGGGTCGAGCGCGGTGCGCCACGCCTGGGAGACCGCGTCCTTGGTCATCGGCTCGCCGAGCCGCGCCGCGATCTCGTCACCGGCCTTGGTGCGCCAGCGCATGCTGCCGCTGTACGACAGGAAGATCACCGGGCGGACGACGCCGTCGCCGAGCGCGTTGCCGTAGCCGTAGGTGTAGTCGGCGGAGCTGCGCCGGATGCCGTCGTTGCCCTCCTCGTACGTCACGAAGGGGATCGGGTTGGTGTCGGAGCGGAACGGCGTACCGGTCAGCGCGAGCCGCCGGGTGGCCGGCTCGAACGCCTCCAGGCACGCCTCGCCCCAGGACTTGGAGTCGCCGGCGTGGTGGATCTCGTCGAGGATGACCAGCGTCTTGCGCTGCTCGATCCGGTTGCGGTGCAGCATCGGACGTACGCCGACACCCGCGTACGTGATCGCGATGCCGTGGTACTCCTTGCTCAGCGGACCCGCGCTGTAGTCCGGGTCCAGCTTGATGCCTATCCGGGCGGCGGCCTCCGCCCACTGCTTCTTCAGGTGCTCGGTGGGGGCGACCACGGTCACCTGCTGCACGACGTGGTGGTGCAGCAGCCACGAGGCGAGGGTGAGCGCGAAGGTGGTCTTGCCCGCGCCGGGCGTCGCGACCGCGAGGAAGTCGCGCGGCTGCGTCTGGATGTACCGGTCCATCGCGGACTGCTGCCAGGCGCGCAGCTTGTTCGCGGTACCCCAGGGGGCCCGTCCGGGGAAGGCCGGGGACAGGTGGTGGTTGTTGGTGGCGCTGGTGGTGGTAGTCACGGTCTCCGTCGGGCTGACTCGGCGATCGGCAACCGCGTCAGCCTAACGCTCCGCGGGAGCGGACGGCGTTCTCGGGTGCGGCGCCGGTGCCGTCTTCGCGCCACCGGACGGGGCCCCCGCGCGGCCGTCCGCGGCGGGCTTCAGCCGCGTGGCCACCCACGTTCCGGTGAGGGCCACCGCCGCCATGGCAACGAACACCGCGGCGAAGGCGGCGGGCTGCCCGGATGCGGCGTTGGTCACGTCCGGCGTGGCGGAGACGGCGACCGCGGCGCCGCCGAACGCGCTGAACAGCAGGCCGCTCAGGCCGACGAAGGTGATGTTGCCGAGGGCGTCGGAGACCTGGAGGGAGGCCGAGTTGCTGCCCGCGTCCTGCGGGCGGGACAGCTTCAGCAGCAGCACGCTCCCACTGGAGATGTTCAGCCCCATACCGAACCCGGCCACGATCCACGCCGCCGCGACGATCCATACGGGCACGCCGTTCAGCAGCACCAGCGGTACGGCCAGGATCGCCGCCGTCATCAGCAGCATCCCGATGCCCATGATCCGCTCGCGGTACGGCTCCAGGCGCGGCCGGCTCTGGGTGTACGAGCCCAGGGCCCAGGTGAGGCCGCCGCCGGTCAGCGACAGCCCGGCCAGCGTCGTGGACAGGCCGCGCTCGGTGACGAGCATCAGCGGGATGAAGCTCTCGGCGGCCAGCAGCGACCCCGCGGCCAGACCGCGGATGAGGACGACGGAGGGCAGGCCGCGGGCGGCCCGGAACGTGCCCTTCGGCAGCAGCCGGACGATCGCGGGCGCCAGCAGGACGAGCCCGGCGGCCGCGGGCACCACAGCCACCCAGTCGCGCCGCTGGGCCGCGTACTGCAGGAGCCCGGCACCGGCGGCCACCGCCAGGGCGAGCAGGATGCGGCGCCGGTCCATCCGATCGTCCCCCCTCCGGGACGGCAGCTTGCGCAGCGCGGGCAGCATGACCGTCAGCGGCAGCAGGACGAGCACGGGTATGGAGAGGAAGACCCAGCGCCAGCCCAGGTGCTCGGTGACGGTCCCGGCGACGAGCGGGCCGACGATCACCGGCAGCACCCAGGCCGCCGAGAAGGCGGCGAGGACGGACGGCCGCAGCGCCTCCGGATAGGCGCGGCCGACCACGACGTACAGCGCGACGATGACCAGGCCGCCGCCGATGCCCTGCACCCCGCGCCCCGCGACGAACAGCCACATCTGCTGCGCCGAGCCCGCGACCACCAGGCCCGCGCCGAAGGTGGCGATCCCGGTGAACAGGGGCGCGAGCGGCCCGCCGCGGTCGCACCACTCCCCCGACAGCGCCATCGCGAACAGGCTCGCCGTGAAGTACGCGGAGAAGGCGAACGCGTACAGCTCGATGCCGTCCAGGGCGTGGCCGACGGCGGGCATGGCGGTGTTCACCGCGCTCGCCTCGAAGGCGATGAGCGAGACGACAGAGATGATGCCGAGGGTCAGCGCCCGGTACGTACGGCCGAGGACGCCTTCGGCGGGCGGCGCGGGCAGGGGGCTTGCGGCGGGGTCCGCGAGGGGCGCAGCAGCCGCGGGACGTGCGCCGGTGTCCACCATGGACGGCGCGGCCAAGGCAGGGGCGGGCGGGGGCACTTCGGCGGCGTCGTGCGGGTCCACGGCAGTCATGCGGTCAGCGTAAGAGGCGTCGGCGCCATTCGCCCCTGTCGCAGGACGGGGATCTTGTCAGCCGTTGGAACTAGGGCGCCGGGCCGCCCCCGTCCCGGCCCCCGCTCTCGGCTCCCCCGCCCCTCCCCCCATCCGGCAGGCTTGCCCCATGCCCCACTTCACCAGCTACGACGCCACCGACCTGCACCACCGCGTGCTCGGCCCGGACGATTCCGGGCTGCCGCCCCTGATGTGCCTGGCGGGCGGCCCGGGACGGGACGCCGCGTACCTGGGCGACCTGGGCGGCCTGGCGGAGCAACGGCAACTGCTGATCCCCGACAGCCGCGGCACGGGCGCCTCCCCGCCCGCCGCCGACCCGTCCGGCTACGCCTTCCCGCACCTGGCCGAAGACCTGGAGGCACTCCGCGCCCACCTCGGCCTGGACCGTTTCGCGCTGCTCGCCCACGACGCCGCCGCGGCGACCGCGCAGGCGTACGCGGCCGCCTACCCGGACCGCCTCACCCGGCTGATCCTGGTCTGCCCCGGCTCCCGTATCCAGGGGGAACTGCCCGACGACGCGCGGGAGATCTTCACCTCCCGCTCGGACGAGCCCTGGTGGCCGGAGGCATCAGCAGCACTACAGCGCCTGACGGAAACCCCCGACCTGGCCGAGGCGCACGACCTGCTGCTGACCGCGGCCCCGCTCGCCTACGGCCACTGGGAGGCCCCCCAGCAGACCCACGCAACCGCCGAAGCCGAACAGCTGCACCCGGTGCCGCGCGCCGCGTTCTGGCAGGGCGTGGACGAACCGGCCCGACAGGCGATCCTGGCGGGCCTGCGCGAGGTGACGTGCCCGGTGCTGGTCGTGACCGGCGACCGGGACGCGGTGACGGGCGTACGGGCGGGCGAACTGGTCGCGGAGTCCTTCCCCGACGCACGGGTACGGACCCTCCACGCGGTGGGCCACTACCCCTGGGTCGACGAACCGGACCTCTTCGCCCGGGTGGTGGAGCAGTTCCTGCACACGGCCTGAGCGCCCCCCGTACGCGCCCGGGAACCGGTGCCGCACCGGACCCGTGAACGCCACATTGCAACCTCATGGCAGCCGGGCCCGGCCCCTTGCCCCTCCCCCGGTCCCCCGGCCTACTCTCGGGACATCGCTTCATCCCGGCCGTGTGCCCGAGTGGTTGAGGGACCGGACTGCAAATCCGGTTACGTCGGTTCGATTCCGATCACGGCCTCCAAGCAAGCACCATCCGAACCTGTCCGCCCGAGGTTCTCCCTGACCCGATGCCGGACCGAACCGACCGTACGCGTCCGTGACGGGATCAGCGGGCGGACTGGCCGGCGGCCCTGACGACGGCCTGTCCGGTGGCGGGACGTTGTTCGAGCGTGATGTCCACGCCCGGGGCACTGTGGTGGAGGACCGGGGAGAAACCGGCGCGGTCGAGGGCTGCTTCCTGCGACGCGGCGGTGCGCGCGGCGGCCTGGCGGGCACCGGACGACAGGTGGTTGCAGGTGATGTGCCACACGCGGGGCGTGTGGGCCAGACGCTGTTGCAGCAGGGCCGGGTCGGCGGGCAGGTTGTCCAGCGCACCGGCCGCGGCGGCCGTCCGGGCCGTGCCCAGGTCGGCGCGTCCCGTGAACGCCTCCTTGAAGGCACTGGCGATCAGACCGCACCGCGCTCCGCTGAAGAGAACGGCGTCGCCGGGGGCGTCGTGGATGCGCAGGGTCCTGATCACGGCGCGGGTGTCCCACTGGCGGCTGTCCTCCTTGCGGATGGCCAGGTGGGACGTGGCGATGGGGACGGCCAGCAGCAGCACGAGCAGCAGCTGCTGGTACGGACGGACGACGGTGGCGGCCAGCGCGAGCAGCAGGGCCAGGGCCGGCAGGCAGAACAGCAGGTAGCGGTAGGCGAAGAGGGGGTGGCCGAGGGAAACGGCCATGAGGAGCAGCGGCGGCACGGCCAGCCAGGGCACACCGACCGCGAGCGCCAGGGACGGAGCCTTGCGCCGGCGCACCACGAGGAGGGCCAGGGCGGCGAGGGCGGTGAAGGTGAGCAGGAGTTTCAGCGCGGTGGGCAGGGTGCCCTGGCCGGGGGTGAGGAGCCAGGTGAAGTAGCTGAACGGTGTCCCGGCGGTGACCGGTGCGGCTTCGCCCACGGCGGAGCTCTGGGCGGAGGCGAGGACCAGCAGCGGAACGACGGCGGCGATTCCCGCGGTCAGGGCCAGGAGCAGGCGTACGACGACGCGGCGGCCGGGGCGCCGTAGGAGCACGGTGACCGCGTGGGCGGCCACCAGCAGCAGCCCCAGCAGGTTGAACCAGCCCAGCAGGGCGATCAGCACGACATAGGCGACCAGCCACCGGCCTCGGGCACGGCTGGACAGGGCCTTCACCAGCACGCCCGTGGCCGGCACCGCCACCGCCATGACGAAGGCGAACGAGCGGGCCTCCTGCGCGTACCGCGACGCGGTCGGCAGCACGGCGAGCAGCAGCCCCGCGTACAGCCCCAGACGCGGACCGCCGAGCAGCCGCCCCAGCCAGGTGAGGCCGGCCACCGCGACGGCCACCGCCACCGCGGAGGGCGCCCGCGCCGTGAATTCGTTGAGCCCCCCGGTCATCTGCCCGACCAGGTACATCAGCACGTAGTGCAGCCCGTGCACTGCGTCGACCTGCCCCAGCAGCTCCATCATCTGCGGCCAGGACCGCCGCGCCACGTCGATGGTGACGATCTCGTCGGTCCACGCGGAGGGGTCCCAGTTGCCCGATACACCGAGAACGAGCGCGATGACCGGCGACACCCACCCGGCCACGCGCATCCACAGGGCACGGCCGACGGACGCGCCGGGTATGACGGGCAGGGCGGGCCGGGGCGAGGTGGCTGTCACGGTGATGCTTTCGTCGCTGGTGCTCCCCGCACCGGGCGGTGCTGGGACGGGCGGCGAACAGCATCATGGGTGACGCCGGGCAGGACGCACTCCCGCGTTCATTACATTATGTGCAATACGGACCTAACATCCAAAGAGGTGCCGGCCGCGACCGGCACGGCTTGGGCACGCTCCACCGTGCGGCACGACTCGCTGCACGGTGGAGCTGGGCGGCCGAGGACCGGTTCCTCACGCGTCCTGTGCTCACTCACCACGCGACCCCACTCGGTGCTTCGGGTGGCGGCCGATCTCGATCGCAGCGCAAGCCGCTACCGCCATGAAGCCCGCGTCGAGGGCTTGCCGACGCTCTTCGGTTTTCTCCTGGCACACGGAGCAGCCTGCGACGGGTGACGGGTCCAGGTCGAACGGTTCCGAGAGGTGGACGGGTGGGCTGAGGTATCCGTCTGGCGTCATGGGGATCACCCTTGTGCCATGTTGCCGGGGGCAGCCGATGCGCGCTCGTCCTCGGTCGCCAGCCGGAGCCCGGAAGTCTCTGCTGTCCAGCCGTTGCCTCCCGAGTCCATGAGCAGCACTCCGCCCTCAACCTCCAAGAGCACCGTGCCGACACGGCTGTTACTTCGATCGAACACCCTGACGCCTTGCCTATAGGTCATCTCGCACAACTTTCGCTTCATCCCTGCCGGGGAACTGCTACGCAAAGCCAACCGCCGCAGCGTGGGGAGGGATAGCGTGGAAAGGGGTAGTGAAAGACAGTGAATCCCCTTGCCTCATACAGCCGGTCAGCGCCGATCGTGCGGGAGTCAGCCGTGGCGAAGGTTCCAAATGGCAAGTTGTCCGACTGGCTGGAGCGCTCGGGCTGGAGCAAGCGCGCACTCGGCCGGGCCGTACAGGTGAGGGCCGCGGAGCGAGGACATCCTCACGTGTCCTCCGACACGTCCAGCGTCTCGCGGTGGCTACGGGGGGAACACCCACGTCAACCGGTACCAGCGATCTTGGCCGACCTGTTCACGGAGCGGTTCGGTTACCGAGTGACCACGGGGGACCTCGGCCTGGGAGGGTCACCCACCGTTGACCGGGCGCTGACGTACAGCTCATCGTGGGACGCGACAGTCACTGCTGTCATGGAGCTAGGAAGGGCAGACGTGGACAGGCGAATGTTTCTCGCAGGAGTCCCTTTCACGGCTGTCGCGGGTATCGGGCCGTCCCGCGATTGGCTGCTGAGTACGCTCGACCAAGACCAGTCCCGGCCGGGCCGGCGGGTAAATCTCGAAGACGTTGTCGCGGTGCGGAACATGTTCGGCGTATTCCAGAAGATGGATATCTTCCAGGGCGGCGGGTCCGGGCGTCGTGCTCTCACCGAGTACCTGAATCAGCACGTGTTCCCCTTGCTCAAGCGGACGTACACAGAGGACGTACGCAAAGCGCTCTGTGAAGCGGCCAGTGAGCAGACCTACTTGGCCGGGTGGATGGCCTACGACAACGGCGAACACGGCACCGCTCAGCGGTTCCTGATCCAGTCGCTCCGCCTGGCGGAGGAAAGTGGTGACGCCGCTCTGGGCGCCCATGTGCTGGCAGGCATGGCGGACCAGGCCACGCTGGTGGGACACCCTGCGGAGGGGCGTCGGCTGGCCCAGGCCGGGCGGCACGGCTTGGCGAAGACCACGTCGAACGCGTGCCTGGCCGACCTCTGGACACTGGAGGCGCGCGCCCTCGCCGTACTCGGTGAGCCCAAGGCTGCGGCTCGCGCGGTCCACGAAGCACAGGCCGCGTACACAAGGGTCGATTTGGCCGCCGAGCCCGAGTGGGCAGCCTTCATCGACCCCGCCTACCTCGGTGGGGAATGGGCGAACACCTTCCGGGACATGGGGCGGCCCGATCATGCGGAGCAGCACGCGCAGTCCTCGATCCGCTATGCGGAGCGGCAGAAACGGGCCCGTCGTGGCGCCATGTCCCAAGCCGTGGTGGCGGTATCCCATTTGCAGCGGAACGACCTCGACGCGGCGCACGCCGCCGGAGTACGGACGCTGGATCTGGCTGCCCAGGTGAAGTCGAGCCGCTGTGTGGAAGCCGTACAGGACATCCAGCGCCGCATGGTGCCCTTCGGGAAGAACTCCCTCGTGGCCGACTTCAACGAGCGCGCCCGGTCGCTCGTCCGCGCCGCATAGACGCACAGCCGCAGAGACGGACAGCTGAGGGCGGCCCCCTACATGTACGAGGCCGCCCCCACGTGCGTGCCGGGCCGCTACTGCTGCTGCGCCACCGCCGCCTGCGGCCGGATCGGGAGGCGGCCTATCGGGCGGCCCGTGGCGGCGCGTACGGCGGAGGCCACGGCGGCCGGGGAGGTGACGACGGGGATCGCGCTGGCGGGTTTGGCGCCGAAGGGGGCGACGACGTCGCGTTCCTCCACGAGTTTGACGATGCGGATGTCGGGGACGTCGAGGGCCGTGGGCATCGCGTAGCCGGTGAGGTCGGGGTGGCGGACCTGGCCGCGGGTGGTGCGCAGGTTCTCCATCAGGGCCGCGCCGAGGCCCTGGGTGACGCCGGCCTCGATACGGGCGCGGAGCTGGCGCGGGTTCAGGACGCGGCCGACGTCCTGGGCGACGGTCATCTCGACGACGCGGATGGTGCCGAGTTCGATGTCGACGTCCGCGACGCAGCGGATCGCGCAGAAGGCCAGGCCCACGAACGCGTCGCCCTGGCCGCTCTCGTCCAGCGGCTCGGTGGGGTGCGGGCGGCACTGGGCGGTGGCCCACAGTTCCTTGCCGTCGAGGGCCTCGGCGACGGTGGTGCTGAGGACGCCGTCGTACGAGGTGATCTTGCCGTCGTTGATCTGGAGGAGTTCGGTGGACATGCCGAACTTGTGGGCGAGGGGCTGGAGGAGCTGCGTACGCACCATCTTCGCGGCGCGTTCGACGGCGCCGCCGGAGACCCAGGTGTGGCGCCCGTGGCAGGCCCGCCCGGCGGGCGGCTGATCGGTGTCGACGCCCGCCACGTGCACCTCTTCGATGCCCAGGGTCTCCTGGACGATCTGGCGGGCCAGGGTGGAGAACCCCGAACCGGTTTCCACCGCGGCGCACAGCACGGTGGCGACCGAGCCGCTGACCTTGACGGTGGCGGTGGAGACCTCGTCGGTGCCCTCCGCGCCGAGCATGTGGACCATGCCGAGCGCGTAGCCGACGCCGCGGCGCACCGCGGACGGCTCGCCCGCGCCCTCCGGGCCGCCGGGCAGCAGCCAGTCCTCCTCCGGTGTGTCCTTGGGCAGTTCGGGCAGCGGCTCGTCCTTGACGGCGCGCAGCAGTTCGGCGACCGGCGCCGGGCAGGTGACGGTCTGGCCGGTGGGCAGCAGGTCGCCGGTGGCCATGACGTTGCGCAGGCGCAGCTCGGCCGGGTCCATGCCGAGCTTGCCGGCCAGCTTGTCCATCTGGCCCTCGTACGCGGCGCACACCTGCATGGCGCCCTCGCCGCGCAGGTGCCCGGACGGCGGGTTGTTCGTACGGACCGCCCAGCCCTCGATGAAGGCGTGCGGCACGACGTACGGGCCGCAGGCGAAGGACACGGCGGCGGCCAGCGCCTCGGCGGAGGTGTCCGCGTACGCGCCCGCGTCCATCAGGATCTGCGCCTCGACCTTGACCAGCTTGCCCTCGGCGTCCGCGTGGTGGCGGTAGCGCAGCAGGGTCGGGTGGCGGTGGGCGTGGCCGAGGAAGGACTCCTCGCGGGTGGCGGTCAGCTTGACCGGGCAGCCGGTGCGCAGCGCCAGCAGCCCGAGGGACAGCTGCATCCCGGGGTCCTCGCGGTCCGCGGTGGCGCCGGGCACGCCCGTGACGACGACGCGGACCCGCTCCGGCTCCAGCCCGAAGCAGGCGGCGGCCAGGTCGCGGTCGGTGTGCGGGTCGGTGGAGGCGGTGTAGATCTCCACGCCGCCGTCCGGGCGCGGCACCGCGAGCCCGGCCTCGGCGCCGATCGGCGCCGGGTCCTGGCGGCCGATGCGGTACAGGCCCTCGACGATGGTCTCGCCGACCACCTCGGGGTCGCCGAAGTGCAGCGGGATGTGCCGGATCAGGTTGCCGTCCGGGTGCAGCGGCTCGGCCTCGAAGGCCAGTTGCGGGTCGGTGACCGGCTCCAGGACCTCGTACTCGACGGCGATGGCGGCCGCGGCCAGCCGGGCCGTGTCGGGGTGGTCGGCGGCGACGGCGGCGATCGGCTCGCCGTGGTGGCGGACCACGTCGTGCGCGAAGACCGGGCGGTCGGGCGTGCCCCGGCCGTGCCCGGCGTCGCCCGGCACGTCGGCGTGCGTGACGACGGCCCGGACGCCCGGCATCTCCACGGCCTGCTTGGTGTCGACGGACCGGATGCGGGCGCTGGCGTGCGGGGAGCGCAGGATCGCGGCCCACAGCAGGCCCTCGGCCCACAGGTCGGAGGCGTACGGGAAGACGCCCTCCGTCTTGGCGGGCGCGTCCGCGGACGGGAGGGAGACGCCGAGGCCGTGCGGCGGCGGTTCGGCGGGTACGGGGACGCCGGCGGCCGGGGTCGCGGTGACGGCGCCGGCGCCCTCGGATGTGCCGGTCATGCGGAGCCTCCGGACTGCGGATCTGCGCCCGGGCCGTGGGGGTGCGGCCCGTGGGGGTGGTGGCCGTGGGAAGCGGGGCCCTGCGGGTCGGCGGGGCCCGCCTGGTGGGGGATGCGGGGAGTACCGGTGCCGGGCTCCTCGGGGGCGGCGGCCGCGGCCTCCTCGGCCGCCGCGGCGGCGTCGGCACGGCCGCGTACGACCTCGTTGACCGCGTCGAGCACGCCCCGGTAGCCCGAGCAGCGGCACAGGTTGCCGCAGAGGGCCTGGCGGGTCTCCAGCTCGGTGGGGGCGTGGTTGCCCTCCAGCAGGTCGTGGACGGTCATGGCCATGCCGGGGATGCAGAACCCGCACTGCACGGCGCCCGATTCGGCCAGGGCGCACTGCACGTCGGAGGGCGCGCCGTGCTGGGCCAGGCCCTCGACCGTACGGACCTCGCTGCCCGCCGTGGTCGCGGCGGGCACCAGGCACGACGCCACGAGCCGCCCGTCGACCTGGACGGAACAGGCCCCGCACTCGCCCTGCGAACAGCCGTCCTTGGCCCCGGCGAGGCCCAGCCGCTCCCGCAGCACGTACAGCAGCGACTCGCCGATCCAGGCGTCGGTGACGGGGCGGTCGGTGCCGTTGACGGTCAGCACGTAGGAGGTGTGCGGGTGTTCGTCGTGGGGGTCTACGGGGTCGGGATCGGTGAGGGCGGGGTCGGGGTCCGTCGCCGAGAGGGCTTCGGCCGTGGCGGGTTCGGTGGTCGGGGCGGGAGGTTCTGCCGCCTCCACGGGGGGTGTTGTCCGGGGTTCTGCCGCTGCGAGGGGGGCCCCCGGGGTGGCGGGGTCCGCGGCCGCGGGTTCGGGGTGGGCCGCGGGCTCCGGGGCCGTTACGGGCTCGGCGGGCGCGGCCGGGGACACGGGGGTGCCGGCCGGGGCGTCCGGCGCGGGCCGGACACCGGCCTCGGCCGGGGAGGCCGCACCGGCCGGGGCGTGCTCGGCCTCCGGGTGGACGGTTTCCGGGGAGGCGGCTTCCGGGGAGGCGGCTTCCGCGGGCATGCCGTCGGCGGGCCGCTCGGGCCCGGCCGCTTCGGGGGCGGCGGGCGGGGCGTCGGGCAGTACGGCGGCCGGGGGCGCGTCCGTGCTGCCGCCGCCGGGGGCTTCCGGGGTGGCGTCGGCCTCGGCGGGGACGTCTTCCGTGCGCGGCTCCTCCGTACGCGCGTCTTCCGCACGCGCGTCTTCCGTACGCACATCTTCCGCACGCGGCCCGTCCGGATGCGTCTGCTCCGTAGGTGCCCCGTCCGGATACCCCTCTTCCGGACGCGTCTCCTCCGGACGCGTCTCCTCCGTATGCGTTTCGTCCGTGCGCGCTTCGCCCGTCGTACGCGCTTCGTCCGTACGCGCCTGCGCAGCGTGCGCCCCGGCCCCGTCCGCGGCCGGCTCGGCGGCGTCGGCGGGACCGTGCGCGACCGGCCCGGCGACCGGGTCGGCGGCGGGCTCCGGGGCCTGCCCGGCGTCCTCGACGGCCGCCGGCTCCGTACGGGGTTCCTCGTGCGGCTGGTGGCGCGGCGGCCACTGGGCCAGCGCGTCGGCGGGCAGCGACCAGTTGCCCGCGCCGCCGCCCGCGGTCTCGCCGGCCGCGGGCGCGCCGAGGCCGGGGTCGTAGCCGGGCGTCACCTGGTCCGGGGGGCGGTGTGCCGCCGGGTCGTACGGCAGGTGGCCGGTGCCGGCGTCCGGGTGCTGGTCGGTGGTGAAGTTCCAGTGCCCGGTCGCCGCCGGGTCGTGCCCGTGCTCGATGTGCCCGTACGCGTTTCCGTATCCGGAGGCCGGGTTCGTACGGTCGTCGCCCAGCAGGTATTCGCCGGACTCCTCCAGCACCTCGTCCGGGGCGGTCGGGATCGCCCACTGGCCGGTGGTGCCGCTGGAGCCGTCGGTGCCGGCGGCGGGCCAGAGCGCGTGCGAGGCGCCGTCCGTGCCGTCCGCGTAGTGGCCGCCCGGTACGCCGGTGTGCGGCACGCCGTCCGGCATGCCGTGCGCGGGCAGGTCCGTGGCCGGGACGTCCGCGAACGGCATCGTCCACTGCCCGGTGGCCGACGGGTCGGTGGTCGCGCCGGGCGTCGGCGGCGCGAAGGAGGACGGCGGGGTGTAGCCGTGGCCGGGCGCGGCGAGCGGGTCGGCGCCGTACCCGCCGTGGTCACCGGCGCCGGGCACGCCGCCGTGGGCGTCCGCGGTGCCCGTGCCGTGCGCGTCCGGGTAGGCGGGGTAGCCGTAGCCGCCCGGGTAGGGGCCGCTGGTGAAGCCCTCCGGGAGCTGGACGAAGGCGGTGGCCTCCGACTCGTACTCGTTGCCCTGGGGCAGCGGTTCCCACCGCTGCCGGTCCTGTGGCCGCACCACGCGCAGCGGCTGGGTGTCCTCGGGGCTGTTGCGCCGGTCGGGACGGTCGGGACGGTCGGCGTCGCTCACGAGAGCGCCCTCCCAAGTGCTCGGCGGGCCAGGGCCGCCACCGTACGGCGCAGGTGCAGCGCGGCGGGCGGCAGGGTCTGCGGCTCGGTGCCGTCCTGCGGCGGGGGCGGGTCCGGGATGCAGGCGGCGGCCACGTAGTCGCCGAAGGCGGCCAGCGCCTCGGGCACCAGCTTGCGTTCGCCGTCCCAGTCGATGATGGAGGCCACCCACTGCTCGGCCTCCAGGGGCCGCAGCGGCATGGCGGCCACCGCGCCGACCGCGCAGCGCACGCCGCGCCGGGCCGGGTCCAGGACGAGGGCGACCGAGGCGGTCGCGCGGCCGGGGCCGGTGCGGCCGGTGGCCTTCAGGAAGGTCTGGGGGGCGTGCAGCAGCGGCACCCGTACGTAGCCGACGAGTTCGCCGGGGCGCAGCATCTCGCGGCCGGCCAGCAGGTGGCTGACGGGGATCTCGCGGCGGGCGCCGCCGGGGCCGGCGATGACCAGGTTGGCTTCGAGGGCGGCCAGCACCGGCAGGGTGTCGCCGGTGGGCGCGGAGGTGACGATGTTGCCGCCGAGGGTGCCCGCGTTGCGGACCTGCGGGGGTCCTGCGGCGCGGGCGGCGGCGGCCAGGCCCGGGATGAGCGCGGCGAAGTCGGGGCGGCCCATGCGGGCGAGGGTCAGGCCCGCGCCGAGCAGGGCGTGGCCGTCCTGGTACTGCCAGCCGCGGATCTCGCTGATCCGGCCGAGGCCCACCAGTCCCGCGGGCCGCAGCAGCCCGGAGTTGACGGCGGCCATCAAGTCCGTACCGCCCGCGACGGGCACGGCGGCGGGCATGGCGGCGAGCGCCGCCACGGCCTCGTCGAGCGAGGCCGGCAACGTCACCGATTGCGAAGCCTGCGGTGCGTGCGTGGTCAACCCAGCTGCCCCTTCCCCGGTGTCCCGGCTGTTCCGCTCCGCCGTACGGTACGTGCTCACGGTCCGGACGTGGCAACTCTGGCACATCTTTGCAGGCCCGCGGTGCTAGGGCCCGGCTTCGGGACGCCCTCGCGCGGCAGGGGGCGCTCCACGGGCTGGACATGGCCGATTTTCGGGGCGTTCGGGACGTACGGGACGGCGCCCCGGCCGGAGCCGGGGGCCGTCCTGCGCGCGGGCGGGCGCTCCCGAGGACACCTGATGCGATGTACCGGACATACCTCACCCTGGTTGCCTTGGCTGCGTTCCGCGGGCCACCACCGTCCCAGCAACCGGGCGCTCCGGCGGCCCGCATCCGCCCCGGCTCACACGTTTGGGGGCGACCCCTCGATCGGGCGTCCGAGCAACCCGGGGCGCCGCTGCCACGGGAGGGGGCCACCGGGTGGCCGGTAGTCGACGCCGAGGGCGTCCAGGCGGCGGTAGTGGTCGGCCATCCGGCGGGTGAAGCCGGCCTGGTCGCGGTCCTCGGGGGGCGGCAGCTGCGACCAGGCCACCTCGGCGAAGGCGGCCAGGCGCGGGAAGACCTGGTAGTCCAGGCGCTGCTGGCTCTCCATCACCTCGGTCCACACGTTGGCCTGGGTACCGAGCACCCGGGCGGCCTCCTCCGGTGTCAGCTGCGGGGGCACGGGCTCGAAGCGGTAGACGTCCTCCAGAGTCCGTACGTAGCCGATCGGTACGGGCTCGTCGGGGCCGCCGTGCTGCCGGTGGTCGAGGTAGACCTGCTGCTCGGGGCACATGACGACGTCGTGGCCCGCACGGGCGGCGGCGATACCGCCCGCGTAGCCGCGCCAGGACGACACCGCGGCGCCGGGCGCGAGGCCGCCCTCCAGGATCTCGTCCCAGCCGATCAGGCGGCGGCCGCGGTCGGTGAGCCAGCGGTCGAAGTGCCGGATGAACCAGCTCTGCAGCTCGTCCTCGTCGGCCAGGCCCAGTTCCTTCATGCGGGCCTGGGCGTGCGGCGACGCGCGCCACTGGTCCTTGGGGCACTCGTCGCCGCCGATGTGCACGAACCGGGAGGGGAAGAGGGCGAGGACCTCCTCCAGGACCCCTTCGTAGAAGCGCAGGGCGTTGTCAGTGGGGGCCAGTACATTCGGATTGACGCCCCACGTGTCCCAGACCTTGAGGGAGTTGGTGTCGATGACGTCGGTGTTGCCCAGTTCCGGGTATGCCGTGATGGCGGCCTGCGAGTGGCCCGGAATATCGATCTCCGGGACGACGGTGATATGCCGCGCGGCGGCGTAGGCGACGATCTCTCGGATGTCGTCCTGGGTGTAGTAGCCGCCGTGCGGGCGCTCGTCCCACAGGGGTGAGGCCCGGTGGCCGAGCTTGGTGCGCTCCCGCCAGGCGCCGGCCTCGGTGAGCCGGGGGTAGCGCTGGATCTCGATCCGCCAGCCCTGGTCGTCGGTGAGGTGGAAGTGCAGGACGTTGAGCTTGTGCGCGGCGAGCAGGTCGATGTAGCGCAGCACGCCGTCCTTGGGCAGGAAGTGGCGGGCGACGTCGAGCATCATGCCGCGCCAGGCGAAGCGGGGCGCGTCCTCGATGCGTACGGCCGGCACGGACCAGCGGTGGCCGGGGCGCAGCGGCGCGCGGCGGTGCGCGTCGGCGCCGAGCAGCTGCCGCAGGGTCTGCGCGCCCCAGAACACGCCGGCCGCGCCGCCGCCGAGGAGGCTGACGCCGTCGCTGTCGACGGTCAGCCGGTAGCCCTCGGGGCCGAGGGCGTCGGCGGTCTCCGCGTCGACGCGCAGGCGGATCGCGCCGCCGTCCCCGGAGGCGCTTCCGCCGTCCCCGGGGGTGCTGCCACCGTCCGTACCGCCCTTGCCGTCCCCGGCGGTGCCGGGCGGGAGCGGCAGGCCGGTCGCGGCGCCGACGGTGCCGCGCAGCCAGGCCGCGGTGGCCTCCGTGCCGGGTCCCGCGTCCAGGACGGTCCCCGGTCCGGGGTGGAACGCGCCGTCTTCCGGCCGGGTGTCGCGGGGCAGTGGTATCAGGCCGGTCTCCGTTCGCGCGCCGGCCGCCGTCACTGCGTCCTCCATGTGCTGAGCCTTCCATTCCTTGGGCGAAGAGTGGTGGGTGGTGGTGAGAGGTGGGGGTGGTGATGGGGTGGAGATAGAGGTGGGCGGGGGCTCGTCAGTCCTTCACCGCGCCGCCCAGCCCCGACACCAGCCTGCGCTGGACGAGCACGAAGAACACCAGTACGGGCACGGTCATCACGGTCGACGCCGCCATGATTCCGCCCCAGTCGTTCTCGTCCGGCTTGAAGAAGACCAGCAGGGCCATCGGCAGGGTGGAGTTCTCCGTCGCGCTGATGATGAAGGACTTGGCGAAGAGGAAGTCGTTCCAGGTGGTGATGAAGGAGAAGACGCTGGTCGCGACGAGCCCGGGGAAGACGAGCGGGAAGAGGATCTGCCACAGGAAGCGGGCGCGGGACGCGCCGTCCAGGTAGGCGGCCTCCTCCAGGGCCTCGGGGACGGCCTTGACGAAGCCGCGCAGCATCCAGATCGCGAAGGGCAGCGAGAAGGCGAGGTGCGGCAGGATCAGTGAGCCGAGGGTGTTCAGGCCGATGCCGGGCACGGTTTCGCCCATGTCCCGCATCAGGAAGAACAGCGGGATGGTCAGCGCCTCGACCGGCACCATCTGCGCGACCAGGAACATGACCAGCAGCGTCGTACGGAACCGGAAGCGGAAGCGGGTCACGGCCGTCGCCGCCAGGAAGGCGATCAGCGCGGAGACGATGACGACGACGCCCGCCACGAACAGGCTGTTCAGGAAGTAGCGCCCGAAGTCCTGCTGCTGGAAGACCCGCCGGAAGGCGTCCAGCGAGGGGTGCAGGGTCCACGGCAGCGGCTCGGTGGACTGCACCTCGCCCGCGGGTTTGAAGGCGGACAGCACCATCCAGTAGAGGGGGAAGGCCACGGCGGCGGCGATCAGCAGCGCGCCCGCCTCGGCGGCCAGCCGCCCGGGCCGCCGGATGCGCGGCATACGGACCACGGTCAACGTTCCTCCCCCACTCGCGCTTCCTCCCCCATGCACGGCTCCTTCCGTACGCACCGCTCCTCCCGCGCTCACTGCTCCTCCCCTTGTCTGCGCAGCAGGCGCAGGTAGACGAGCGTGACGGCCAGCAGGATCAGCAGCATCACGATGCCGATCGCCGAGCCCAGGCTGTACTGGGACGAGGCGAACGCCTTCTGGTACGCGTACACGTTCAGTACGAGGTTCTGGCCGGCGATGCCGCCGCCGTTGGTCATGACGTAGATCTGGGTGAAGACCTTGAAGTCCCAGATGACCGACTGGATGGTGACGACGACGAGGATCGGCCGCAGCATCGGCGCCATGACCGAGCGCCAGATCCGCCACTGCGACGCGCCGTCCATGGCCGCGGCCTCCAGGACCTCGCCCGGAATGGCCCGGATGCCCGCGTAGACGGTGACCATCACGAACGGGAACGAGCACCACACGACTTCCAGCAGGACCAGCGCGAAGGCGCTGTAGCGCCCGTAGGTCCAGGAGAAGTCGCCGAGGCCCAGCACCCGGTTGACCGGCCCGAAGTCCGGGTCGAAGAGGAAGACCCAGACGGTGGAGCCGGTGATGGCGGGCGTGGCCCAGGCGCCGAGCGCGGCGAGCATCAGGGCCAGGCGCGGCAGGGCCCGTATCCGGGTGAGCAGGACGGCGAACGAGCAGCCGACCAGGAGCGTGGAGAGGACGCAGACCGCGGCGAACACCACCGTCGCCAGCAGCACCTGCCAGAACTGGCCGTCCCCGAACAGCTCGGCGTAGTTCGCCAGCCCCTTGAAGGTGGTCGGTTCGCCGCCGCTGACCTGGGCCTGGGTGTATTCGAGGAACGAGATCAGGCCGAGCTGGTAGATCGGGTAGACGAGCAGCCCGCCCAGCACGACCAGGGCGGGGGCGAGGTAGAGCCACGGCGTCCAGCGGCTCCCGTGCCGGGACGGCGGCCGTACGCGGCGACTGCCGGTGAGCGGCGTACGGCCGCCCCCGGCGCGCGCTTCCTTGACGGTGAGCGTCACTTCTTGAACGCCTCGTCCATCTTCTTCGCGGCGTCACCGGACGCCGCCGCGACGTCCTTGCGGCCACTGACGATCTCCTGGTACATCGTCGGCAGGACGAGCGAGGAGTCGATGGTGCCCCAGGCCGGGGAGGCCGGGACGAACTTGGCGCCCGCCTCCAGCGTCTGCACGAAGGGCCGCACGAACGGCTGCTTCTTCGCCGCCTCGGCCCGTACGTCGGAGTACGTCGGCAGGAAGCCCATCGCGTCGAACAGCCGCCGCTGGGTGTCCTTGCCGGCCAGCTGCTTCATCAGGTCCACGGCCAGCGTGCGGTGCGAACTGCTCTTGAGGACGCCGATGTTGTTGCCGCCCGCGAAGGCCGGCGCGATCGAGCCCTTCGTGGTGCCGGGCAGCGGCACGACCGCGTACTTGCCCTTGACCTTGCCGTCCTCCATGGCCTGGTGGCTGAAGTCGCCGCCGATCGTCATGCCCGCCTTGCCCGCGGCGAAGGCGGCGACGCTGTCGTTGCCGCCCATCTCGGCACACTTGGCGGCCGGGCAGTTGGCGTCGCCGAAGAGGTCCGCGTACGCCTTGATGCCCGCCTGCGCCTTCGGACTGTTCACGGCGGCGGTGTACGCATCGCCCTTGCCGGTGGCCAACTCGCCGCCGTGCGCCCAGAGGTAGGGCAGGGCGCCGTAGGTGTACGCGCCGCCGACGGAGATGCCGTACAGCTCGGGCCGCTCCTTGCGGATCTTGCGGGCGGTCTCGGCGACCTCGTCCTGCGTCGTGGGGACGGCGAGGCCCAGGTCCTTGAAGATGTCGGTGCGGTAGTACAGGGCCCGGACGCCGACGAACAGCGGGGCGCCGTAGACCTTGCCGTCCACGGTCACCGACTCCTTGGCCGTCGGGTCGGTGTCCTTGGCGTCCTTCCAGGCGCCGAACTCCTTGCCGACCTCGGCCAGTCCGCCGTCCTTGACGTACCCGGCGGTGTCGGTGTTGCCGTACTCGATGACGTCGGGGGCGCTCTTCGGGTCGTTGAAGGCGGCCTTGATGCGCTGGGCGCGGGTGTCGATCGGGATGTAGTCGACGTCGACCTCGGCACCTTGGTGCGCGGCCTCGAAGTCCGCCACCGCCTTGCGGACGACTTCTTCCTTGGGCTTGTTGTTGACCTCTTGGAAGAGCCAGACCCGCAGCGTGCCGGTCTTGGTGTCTTCCTTGGCGCCGCCGCCCGAGGTGGACGGGGCGCAGCCCGCGGCGATGCCGGCGGCCAAGACAAGTGCCGCCGCGCGGGCGGCTGTTCGGGCGGAGAGCTGCATTGAGGACCCCCTGGAGGAACGTTGCAACATACGCAACGGGCGTTTCGCCATGCACAATCCTCAGGAGGCTAAGCGCGCCGACGCTCCCCCACAAGAGCCGATCGGGCAACGGCACGGGCGACACGCCACCACTGGCCCACATTCGCCGCCATTTTGTCCCGGTGCGTCTATCTATGAATCAGATATCCCTCCTCAGCGACCAGAAGCAGCCCCGGACACCATCCGCACGAACCGGTCCCCGGCAGCAGCCCCTGGAAGCAGCTCCCAGCCGCACGACACGCAAAGGACCCGACCGAACCCATGCGCGCAAGACCCGTACGCACCGCCCTGCTGGCCGTCGCCGCCCTGGGGCTGCTGCCCCTCACCGCCGCCCCGGTCGCCGCGGAGGCCCCGCCGGAGACCGGCGGCCGTCTGCACATCGCCGTCCACGAGGGCACCGATCCCTCCGGGCCCCTCCTCGCCGCCGCCTACCTGCGGTGCTTCCCGACCGGCGGCAGCCACCCGGCCCCGGAGGCGTCCTGCCTCAAGCTGGCCCTGGCCAACGGCGACCTCGCCCGCGTGCCGCAGGCGCACCGCGCCTGCCCGCGGATCTACCAGCCGGTCACGGTCGTCGCCCACGGCACCTGGCACGGCAGGACGACCGCCTACAAGCACACCTATCCCAACCAGTGCACCGCCAACGCCGAGAGCGGCGACATCTTCAACCTCTCCCCCTGGCGCGACTGAGCCGTCCGGCGCACCGACGACCGAGGCCCGGCCCCCGTTCGGGGCCGGGCCTCGGCGCGCGGCGCGCAGTACGCAGTCCGGCCCGCTCCTCGTACGGGAACGGGCCGGGCACGCGCAGGGCGGACGGGGAGCCGGACGGCGGCGCGCCGGCTCCGGGGAACTACTTCTTGCCGCCGTCCTTGCCGCCCTTGTCCTTGTCGCCACCGGCGCTCATGGACTCGTAGATCTCCTTGCACATGGGGCAGACCGGGTACTTCTTCGGGTCACGGCCCGGTACCCACACCTTGCCGCAGAGGGCGACGACGGGAGTGCCGTCGAGCGCGCTCGCCATGATCTTGTCCTTCTGGACATAGTGGGCGTAGCGCTCGTGGTCGCCGTCGCCGTGCGACGTCTGCGGCGTCGGCTCTACGAGGGTCCCCGTACCTGCCCCGCGCTCGGGCTCAAGAGTGCTCATAACCGCCAAGGGTACCGACGCGCGCGGCGTGCCGGGAGCGGCGGCCCGCCCACAGGTGGAGGGCGAGCCCGAGGGCCGCGACACCGGCCGCCGCCCACGGCAGCGCGTACGCCTCGACCCCCGCCGCGAGGGCCAGCCCGCCCAGCGCGGAGCCGACCGCGCTGCCCAGGTAGAGGGCCGAGTTGTTCAGGGCGAGGGCGACCGTGCCCCGGTCGTCGCGCAGCGCGAGGAGGCGGTGCTGCTGCGGCACCTGCAGGGCCCAGCCGGCCGCGCCCCAGAGCACCAGGGCCGCGGCCGCACCCGGCAGCGCGGCGGAGGCCAGCAGCGGCAGCAGCGCCTGGGCGGCGGCGACCGTCACCAGTACCCCGCCGACCAGGGCCGCGGCCTTCCCCGTACGGTCCACCAGCGGCCCGGCCACCAGGCTCCCCAGCACACCGCCGATCCCCCACGCCCACAGGTACGGGGCGACCTCGCCCACACCGCCCGCCGCGGCCAGTACCGGCGCGAGATAGGTGTACAGCCCCAGACTCGCCACGGCCGCCAGGAACGAGACGCCGACGACCGGAGCCACCTCGCGGTCACTGACGGCGGCCAGCCGGGCCCGCACCGGCACCGGCGGATCGGCCGGCACCGGCGGCAACAGCGCCACCAGCCCCACAAGGGCCAGCGCGCCCAACCCGGTGACCAGCCACATCGTCGACCGCCACCCCGCGTGCCCGGCCAGCAGCACCCCCACCGGCACACCGAGCACGGTCCCCGTACTCATCCCGCCCATGACCAGCGCCAGCGCCCGGCCGCGCCGCCCGGCCGGCACCAGCGCCGAGGCGGCGGCCGTCGCCAGTGCCGCGTAGACACCCGCCCCGGCCCCCGCGACGACCCGGGCGGCGAGCAGCGCGCCGAGCGCGGGGGCGAGGGCCGTGGCGGCGTTGCCCACCGTGAAGACGCCGAGCGCGACCAGAATGACCGCCCGCGGCCGCACCCCCACCATCAGCCCCGCGACCAGCGGCGCGGCAATCGCGTACGCCAGCGTGAAGACCGTCACCATCTGCCCCACCAGCGACACCGTCGCCCCGAGGTCGTGCGCGACGACCGGCAGCAACCCCGCCATCACATACGCATCCAGCCCCAGCACAAACGCCCCCAACACCAACAACCACACCTTGCCCACCGCCACCAACTCCCTACTTCCGTCCGCCCACCTGCACCGACCGGGGAAACGTAGGCGTGCTCCGGATGGCGGGGGAAATGCCGGGGTGGGGGGATTTATGTCTGGGGGGAATGGGTGAGATCACCCCGGGGGATGGGGCATGGGCTCTCCGCCGTGGTGACCGACCAGCAGACACTGGACGACACTGTCCACGTGACCCGCAGGGGATCTGTCCTCTGCCGTCACTACCAGGCCGTACGGCAAACAGCGCCGGCTGTTGCAACGCATCAGGGAGCCGGCCTGAGCGAGCACGCAGGCCCCACATGACAGCCGGTACAGCGTCGGCACTCGCACGCGGGAAACTGCGGGCTCGCCAGAAGCCTCACCGGATCACCCTCGCGGACCGTAATCGTCCGTCCCCATGTGCGCCCGGAGTCGCGGGACACCCGCAGCGTCATCAGCACACGCTGACCGGTATTCGGACCGGGCGTTCGCGGGACCTCTTCCGGCTCGTGTCCTTCGACAGCGTTTCGCGTTGCCATGTACAGCCCCTTTCGCCGTTCCTTACCGGACCGTGTGCAGCAACTCCGAGTAAATACGGCAGAGTCGGGGAAACCCACGGCATCGATGCGGCAGTCTTGACGCAGATCCGTGCTCGGCGGCCGGCCCAGCCCCCGGACCGCAGGGAGGAGCTTCATGGGACTCGCGAAACGGCGCAGGGCGCTGGGTTACAGCCAGGAAAGACTGGCCCTGATACTCGGCGTGGACCGCACCACGGTCTGCCGTTGGGAAAGCGGCAGGATCGCTCCCCAGCCACCCCAGCGTCGAGGCCTGGCAAGCGCCCTCGAAATCAGCCTGCCCGAGCTGGATGCCCTTTTGTCGCCGCCGCAATGTGCGGATCGCAGCAATGCCGGGCCTCCTCGGCCCAGCACCTCTCCGGACGCGGGAGACATCGACGAAATGATCCGCCGCGAATTCCTGCGCGTACTCACCGTCAGCGGCGCCTTGGCCGCCCTGCCGACGGAGGAGGCGGCAGCCCTGACGGAAGCGGCCCCCCGGGAGACGGCCGCCGATTTCGCCAGGATGAACCGCCACCTCTGGCAGGTCTATCAAATGGCTCGTTTCAAGGGCTCGGTGTACCCCGTCATCCACGACCAGCTGGCGACCATGAATGAGGCCCTCGGGGAAAACCGTGGCAGCACTCGCCCTCTGCTGAGCGCGGCTGCCGACCTCTTCCAGTTGGCCGGCGAGATCGCGTTCGACGGAAACCGGAATTCCGACGCCATTGCCTCGTATGTGCTCGCGGCCTCGGCCGGCAAGGACGCCGGAGCGTACGACCTGTGGGCCTGCGCCCTCGTACGCCACGCCTACGTGGAGATGTCCGAGCACCGCTATCACCAGGCCGCGCAGCTGCTCGGCGCCGCGGCAAGGCTCGCAGGCCGGGGTGACAGCGGCCTCTCGACCCGCCATTGGGTCGCTTCGGTCCAGGCCGAGGCGTACGCAGGGCTCGGCGATCTTGAGGCGTGCGAACGAGCGATGGACCGGGCCGAGGCCGTCCGTGGCCTCTCCGGGAGCAGCGCCGAGGGCGGGTGGCTTCGATTCGACGGCGCGCGTCTGGCAGAGGAGCGGGGGGCGTGCTACGTACAGCTGGGGCGTCTCGATCCGGCCGAGCAAGCGCTGCGGGACGCGCTGGAACAAACGGCCCTGGCTTCCGGACAGTCGTACCGGCGTCGGGCCGCGGCGCTCACCGGCCTGGCGGCCATCGGAGCCAAGCGGCGGGATGCCGAACAGGTCGTCACGTACGGCAGGGAAGCCGTCGGCCTCGCCCGAGCCTCATCATCCGGATACGTCGCCCGTAGACTCCGAGCCCTGTGCGACGAGTTCGGCCCCGTGAGCGACCACCGCGTGGTGGAGCTGAGGGCGGAGATCGGCTCGCTGGGCACGCCGTGACGAAAGGGGTTGGCATGTCGCAGACCAAGGGCGCACGACTGTTCCGGGAGACCTGGATCTCGGGAGTGCGCCGGCACTTCCCCGGCGAGCCCAAGGCCGGCTACGTCACTCCATGGGAGGACACCCCGCAGTGGGAGCGCGACGCCGCGGGGGCCGTGTACGACCAGGTGCGGCAATTCGTCGAAATCAGCGGTGGGCGGACGTCGAAACTGTCCCGCGAGCAGAAGGGCCGGTTCGTCGCGACATGCTGGACGGCCCAGATGTTCAAGCACTTCGAAGACCCGAAACCCGGCTATGTGGCCGACTGGCCCGACCTCCCGTCCTGGCAGCGGGAGACCGACGCGGACATTTTTGAAGCTGTTGAGAAATCACTGAGCTGATCCTCAAGGGACACCTCCGGCAGCCCTCAGGACAAGTCCGCACGCATGTGCGAAGCCGCGCGGGCGGGCTCCGCGTAATCGAGAAAGGAACGCGCGGGGACGAACGCCTGGACGGCGCGGCGTGAGCCATGAACGACAGAACGGCTGAATGACTGAACGGCTGAACGGCTGTTCCAGCAGAAGGTGGCACCAGGACGTGAACGAGACGGTGGACGTCGCGGACGTCATGACGGGCACGGGACCGACGACGGCTCGGCCACGCGGCGTCGACGGGATCGACGGTGTCGAGTTGCGTCATTTGCGGGCGTTCATGGCCGTGGCGGAGGAGCGGAGCTTCACGTATGCCGCCGATCGGCTGCGGGTCGGGCAGCCCGCGCTGACCAGGACCGTACGGGCCCTTGAGGAGGCGCTCGCCACCCGGTTGCTGGACCGCACCACCCGGCGCGTCGAGCTGACCGAGGACGGGCGCCGCCTCTACGCCGAACTGGCGCCGCTGCTCCCCCGCCTGGCCGCCGCGCTGCGCGCCCCCGGCGGGCAGCGCGTGCTGCGGCTCGGCTTCACCTCGCTGCTGCCGGGCGCCTGCGCCGAGCTGAACGCGGAGTTCGAGGCGGCGACCGGGGCCGGGGTACGGCTGGTGCGCCGCGACACGCCGCTGGCCGGGCTGGACACCGGGGAGTCGGACATCGCCGTACTGCGCGGGGACGCCCCGCCGGACGCCGATGTCCGCACCCGGGTACTGCTGCACGAGCCGCGGGTCGCCGCGGTCGGCAGGCTCGGCGCGACCGGGCCGCTGGCGCGCCGCCGCGTGCTGGACTGGGCCGAGCTGGCGGACCACCCGCTCGTGGTGAACACCGTCACCGGCAGCACCCGCCCCGAACTGTGGCCGGCCGGCCGCCGCCCGCGCCTGGCCTGTACGGCGGACAACTTCGACGAGTGGCTGGAGGCGGTGGCCGCCGGGCACGGGGTCGGCGTGGCGCCGCGGGAGGTCGCCGAGCGGCACACGCACCCGGGCATCCGCTTCGTACGCCTGAAGAACGCGCCGCCCGTAACCGTCCGCCTCGCCCTGCCCACCCGCGGCGCCCACCCATTGGCGGAACGCTTCTTCGGGTTGGGCGGGGAGGGCGGAGGCTGAGCGAGGGGGTGGCGTCGGGGCGGGGCCGGGCGGGCGGAAGCCCGAGTGGGGGCTTCAGTTCAGGGAGGGGTCGTCGGGGTACGTCGCGACCATCGCCAGTTCGTTGCGCTGGCGCCGCAGGACGGCTCGCCACAGTTGTTCCGGGTCCGGGGAGGACACGTCGCCCGGTTCGGATTCGACGACGTACCAGGCGCCTTCGACCAGTTCGTCCTCCAACTGGCCGGGGCCCCAGCCCGCGTACCCGGCGAAGATCCGCAGGCTGCCGAGGACCGTGGAGAGCAGTTCCGGTGGCGCTTCGAGGTCGACGAGCCCTATGGCGCCGTGGACGCGGCGCCAGCCCAGCGGCCCGTCGCCGACGAGCGCGCTCTCCGGCGTCTCCGGGCCGCCCGGCACCACGGCCACGCCCAGCGCCGAGTCCAGCGAGACCGGGCCGCCCTGGAAGACCACGCCCGGCTCGCCGGCCAGGGACGCCCACGGTTCGAGGATGTCGCCGACTCCCACGGGCGTCGGGCGGTTGAGGACCACGCCGAGGGACCCCTCCTCGTCGTGGTCGAGCAGGAGCACCACCGCACGGTCGAAATTCGGGTCGGCGAGCGCCGGTGTGGCGACGAGCAGCCGGCCGGTGAGCGAGGACACCTCGGTCATGGGGACATGATCCCGCACATCGGACCGCGGCGGGGAGTCAACAGCGGTACCCGGGCGAGAGCAGTGCAGGGCGTACGACGGCAGGCCCGGCGCACGGGTCCGTGCCGTGAGCGACGTACCGGGGCACAGCAGTGCACAGTGGGCCAAATGTCGATTACAGAACAAAGGCGGACCGTTGCGGAGGGTGTTGTGACAAAGCCATTACACGCCCCGGACCCGCTCCGGCCTACGGGCAACCCCTCCGTCGCCCTTACCATTTCTCCTTGGCCCCCTGTCCGTCTCCAGGAACGCGAGATCCATGACCGTCTCTACCGACGACGTACTGCTTGTCCACGGCGGCACCCCGCTGGAGGGCGAGATCCGGGTTCGCGGCGCGAAGAACCTCGTGCCCAAGGCCATGGTTGCCGCGCTGCTCGGCAGCAGCCCGAGCAGACTGCGCAATGTGCCCGACATCCGCGACGTACGCGTCGTACGCGGCCTGCTGCAACTGCACGGCGTCACGGTGCGCCCCGGCGACGAAGCGGGCGAGCTCATCCTCGATCCGTCGCACGTGGAGAGCGCCAACGTCGCCGACATCGACGCGCACGCCGGCTCCTCGCGCATCCCGATCCTCTTCTGCGGCCCGCTGCTGCACCGCCTCGGCCACGCCTTCATCCCGGGCCTGGGCGGCTGCGACATCGGCGGCCGGCCGGTCGACTTCCACTTCGACGTGCTGCGCCAGTTCGGCGCGACCATCGAGAAGCGGGCGGACGGCCAGTATCTGGAGGCCCCGCAGCGGCTGCGCGGCTGCAAGATCCGCCTGCCGTACCCGTCCGTCGGCTCGACCGAGCAGGTGCTGCTGACCGCCGTACTGGCGGAAGGCGTCACCGAGCTGTCGAACGCGGCCGTGGAGCCCGAGATCGAGGACCTGATCTGCGTACTGCAGAAGATGGGCGCGATCATCTCCATGGACACCGACCGGACCATCCGGATCACCGGCGTCGAGAAGCTGGGCGGCTACAACCACCGCGCCCTCCCGGACCGCCTGGAGGCGGCCTCCTGGGCGTCCGCGGCGCTGGCCACCGAGGGCAACATCTACGTGCGCGGCGCGCAGCAGCGCTCGATGATGACCTTCCTGAACACCTACCGCAAGGTCGGCGGCGCCTTCGAGATCGACGACGAGGGCATCCGCTTCTGGCACCCGGGCGGCTCGCTGGACGCGATCGCCCTGGAGACCGACGTACACCCCGGTTTCCAGACCGACTGGCAGCAGCCGCTGGTGGTCGCCCTGACGCAGGCGTCGGGCCTGTCCATCGTCCACGAGACGGTGTACGAGTCCCGGCTCGGCTTCACCTCGGCGCTCAACCAGATGGGCGCGCACATCCAGCTCTACCGGGAGTGCCTGGGCGGCAGCGCCTGCCGCTTCGGGCAGCGCAACTTCCTGCACTCGGCGGTGGTGTCCGGGCCGACCAAGCTGCAGGGCGCCGACCTGGTCATCCCGGACCTGCGCGGCGGCTTCTCGTACCTGATCGCCGCCCTCGCGGCGCAGGGCACCTCGCGCGTGCACGGCATCGACCTGATCAACCGGGGCTACGAGAACTTCATGGAGAAGCTCGTGAGCCTGGGGGCGCACGTGGAGCTGCCGAACGGGGCGCTGAGCGCCTGACCGGCGCGGCGGGCGTCGGCGGAGCGCCCGCGCACACATGACGGAAGGGGCGGCCACCCACCCGGGTGGCCGCCCCTTCCGCTGCGTGTGACAGAGGGACGGAAAGGCCATCGAATTTGCTTTCGTAAATGGTTGAATCGGGGCCTTGTGGTCCGGTGCCGTCAGCAGCCGAGGGCTGCGCGCATTGCGGGTGCGACGGGCGGCGGCGAAGGTACCGCCATCTCCGAACCCCCGAGCCCCCGAGCCCCCGGCCCGGCCCGTCAGATCCGCCCCTCCCGATTCGGCCACCCGGGTCCACCCTTCCGAGTCCGGCCCCGCTCGCATACACCCGGCCGGCTCTCGCCGCGGCGAGCCACGCTCCCCCACCCCGTACGGCGGTCCCGTACGCCCCCGCGCCCCATTCCCCCATACAGGCCCCTCCACCCCCGCGTAAGCCCTGAACGGCCTCTACGCCCCTGTAGAGCTTCGGCGGACACCAGGAGGCGCAAGGGCCCCACGGGCACCGCCCCGGGCCTTTCAGGGGGCCTTTCAGGGCGTCGTGTGCGCAAAAGAGCGGCCGCCCCCCGAGGGGGGCGGCCGCTCTCACGCCTTTTTTCACAGGGGCCGTGCGGCCCCCGGTGGCTTACTTGCCCTTGGCGGCTTCCTTGAGCTTGGAGCCCGCGGAGACCTTCACGCTGTAGCCGGCCGGAATCTGGATCGGGTCGCCGGTCTGCGGGTTGCGCGCGGTGCGAGCGGCACGGTGGGTGCGCTCGAAGGTCAGGAAGCCGGGGATGGTGACCTTCTCGTCGCCCTTGGCGACAACTTCGCCGACGGTCTCGGCGAGCGCGGCCAGAACGGCGTCGGCGTCCTTGCGGGTCACCTCGGCACGGTCGGCCAGAGCGGCCACCAGCTCACTGCGGTTCATGTTTGTACTCCCGTGTTCTTCTTGCCAATGAGGCGTGAGATCGAAGCCGATGCTGCCAGGGCCCTCGGACAGTTCCCGGACCCGGGTCTGCCTTCAGATCCTTTCGCGCCCCGGGGGTGCCCCCTGGACGGAGTCCTCGGGGGAGCATCCTGCCCCCACCTGCGGCGGTAAAGCCAATCCGGCACCCAGGAGGGTCACACGGAAAGCGCCACTGCCTCGGAGTGGTGACATCCCGCACCGTGTCCCACCGGGCCGGGCCCCGCAGGGCGGGCGGCCGTTGCTGCCCGCCACCCTATGGGGGCGCCGCGGGCCCCGTGTCATGCGACGCGCCGGGCGTCAGACCGTCGTGGCGGCCGTCACAGCCTCCCCGGCGGCCTTGGCGGCCTCCTTCACCGCGTCGGCCACCGCGCCGGCGACCTTGTCGTTGAAGACGCTGGGGATGATGTAGTTCGCGTTGCGCTCGTCGTCCAGGACGACGTCCGCCAGGGCACCGGCAGCGGCCAGCATCATTTCCGTGTTCACCGTACGGGACTGCGCGTCCAGCAGGCCGCGGAAGACGCCCGGGAAGACCAGCACGTTGTTGATCTGGTTGGGGAAGTCGGAGCGGCCGGTGGCCACGACGGAGGCGGTCTGCCGCGCGATCGCGGGGTCCACCTCGGGGTCGGGGTTGGCGAGTGCGAACACGATCGCGCCCTTGGCCATCTGGGCCACGTCGTCGCCGTCCAGGACGTTGGGCGCGGAGACGCCGATGAAGACGTCGGCGCCGACGACGGCCTCCTTGAGGGTGCCGGTCTCGCCCTCCGGGTTGGTGTTGTCGGCGATCCAGCGCAGCGGCGAGTCGGGGTCGGCGTCGACGAGGTCCTCGCGGCCCGCGTGCACCACGCCGTGGATGTCGGCGACGACCGCGTGCCGGACGCCGGCCGCGATCAGCAGCTTGAGGATGGCCGTGCCCGCGGCGCCGGCGCCGGACATGACGACCCGTACGTCCTCGGTCTTCTTGCCCACCACGCGCAGCGCGTTGGTCAGCGCGGCGAGCACCACGATGGCGGTGCCGTGCTGGTCGTCGTGGAAAACCGGGATGTCCAGGGCCTCGCGCAGCCGGGCCTCGATCTCGAAGCAGCGGGGCGCGGAGATGTCCTCCAGGTTGATGCCCGCGAAGCCGGGGGCGATGGCCTTGACGATCTCGACGATCGCGTCGGTGTCCTGGGTGTCCAGGCACAGCGGCCAGGCGTCGATGCCGGCGAAGCGCTTGAAGAGGGCCGCCTTGCCCTCCATGACGGGCAGCGCGGCCTTGGGGCCGATGTTGCCCAGGCCCAGCACGGCGGAGCCGTCGGTGACGACCGCGACGCTGTTGCGCTTGATGGTCAGGCGCCGGGCGTCCTCGGGGTTGTTGGCGATGGCCTGGCAGACCCGGGCGACGCCGGGGGTGTAGACCATCGACAGGTCGTCACGGCTGCGGATGGGGTGCTTGGACTGCATCTCGATCTTGCCGCCGAGGTGCATCAGGAACGTACGGTCGGAGACCTTGCCGAGCGAGACGCCCTCGATGCCGCGGAGCTTCTCGACGATCTCGTCCGCGTGCGCGGTGGAGGTCGCGGCGATGGTGACGTCGATACGGAGCTTTTCGTGGCCGGAGGCGGTCACGTCGAGGCCGGTGACGGAGCCGCCGGAGGACTCCACGGCCGTGGTGAGCTGGCTGACCGCCGTACCGCTCGCGGGAACCTCCAGCCGAACCGTCATCGAATACGAGACGCTAGGCGCCGTTGCCATGGCCGACTTCCTCTGCTTTCCCTTGTTTCACTCTGCGCGCCGCTCCGGGGTCCGCAACGGGACCGGGCCGGAGCGCGAGGACCGATCGTCCCACCTACCAACCGGTATACGGTAACCAGCTCCCGATTCCGGAAAGACTCTTCCACCATACGAGAATTTATCCGCCGAGTGGAAGACCCGCCGTCAACCCCGGATGAACAGTGCGCGAACGGCGACGGGCGCCTCCCGGATTGCTCCGGAAGACGCCCGTCGTCGTGCTTCAGTGACACCGACCCGCCATGCTCGCCTCGCGGCAAGTGGTCGCTCGTAGCGACTATGGTTGGGCCCGGGGGCTTGGATCGGGCCGGTGCCACCACCAAGGCTAACAAACCATCTCTCGAAGCGAATCCCGTCCCGCGACCTTCTTTCGCGGCGGCCGCCGGACTCCCCGGGACTCCCCCGTACGGCCCCCGACAGCCGCCCGCGGCTCAGTCCCTGAGCAGGTCCGGGACCCCGTGCTCGTCCGGCTCGTCCCGCGCCCCGGACAGGACCGTCAGCTGCTGGGTGGCCCGGGTCAGCGCCACGTACAGCACCCGCAGCCCGGCCGGCGACTCGTCCGCGATCTCGGCGGGCGAGACCACCAGCGTCGCGTCGTACTCCAGCCCCTTGGCCTCCAGCGAGCCCAGCGCCACCACCCGGTCGCCCAGCCCCGCCAGCCAACGGCGGGCCTCCGCGCGGCGGTCCATCGCCACCACGACACCGACCGTGCCGTCGACCTCGTCCAGCAGCCGCCGGGCCGCGTCCCGTACGGAACCGGCCAGGCCGTCGGCGCCGGCGGCCGCGACCACGAAGCGCGGCTTCAGCCCCGTGGAACGGACCGCCTCCGGCGCCTCCATGCCCGGCATCGCCAGCGCCAGCACCCGCGCCGCCAGCTCGGCGACCTCCGCCGGGTTGCGGTAGTTGACGGTGAGGGTGAAGCGGCGGCGCGGGCGGGTGCCCAGCGCCTCGTCGCGGGCGACGGCCGCCTCGTCCGGGTCGGACCAGGACGACTGCGCCGGGTCGCCGACGACCGTCCACGTCGCGTGCCGGCCGCGGCGGCCCACCATCCGCCACTGCATGGGCGTCAGGTCCTGCGCCTCGTCGACGATGACGTGGGCGTAGTCCGTACGCTCCTCCTCCAGCCGCTCGCGTCTGCCGCGCCCGCCGCCGGACATGCGCTCGCCGTACGTGCTCAGCTCCACCAGACCGGTGAGCTGGTCCAGCGGATCGGCCTCGCGGGGCCGGGCGGGCCGGGGCGGCGCGCCGAGGATCAGCTGCAGTTCGTCCAGCAGCGCGACGTCGTGGACGGACAGCGGCCCCTGCCCGCCCGCGTCGAGGCGGCTCAGGGAGCGGGCCATCCGGCGTACCTCGCGCGGGTTGAGCACCCGGCGCGCCCAGCGGCCCAGGCGGCGCTCGTCGGCCATCGCGGCCAGTACGCCGCGCGGGGTCAGCTCCGGCCACCAGGCGTCGAGGAAGTCCTGGAAGTCCGGCTCGGTGGTGACGTCCTCGTCGAACGCCTGGCGGGCCTCGGCGGCCAGTTCGGGGTCCGTGTAGCGCTTGGCGGCGCCGGATCTGGACCACAGGGCGTCCAGGACGAGGCGGCGGGCGCGCGGGCGCAGCAGGTTGACCGGCGCGGTGCCGCCGAGGGCGGACTGGCGGATGCGGTGCAGGTCGCGCGCGTCCAGTTCGATGCGGGCGCCGAAGACGACGACCCGCAGGCGGTCCGGCGGTCCGGCGGGGGCCGCCGTCTCCTCGTCGTCCTCGCCGAAGGCGAGCTGGCCGTCGGCGGGCGCGGCGGCGGCCCCCGCGGACGCGGTCGCGGCCAGTTCCAGGGCCCCGCGGGCCGCCTTGCGGAGCAGTTTCTGCATCCGGCTGGAGCCCTTGACGCGGGCCACGGCCGGGGAGTCGTACGCGGTGGCTTCCGCCCCGTCCACCAGGGAGCCCAGCGCGCGGATGGCGACCTGGCCCTCCTCGCCGAGGGACGGCAGGACGCCTTCGGTGTACGCGACGAGCAGCGGCGTCGGGGAGACGATGAGGATGCCGCCCGCGTAGCGGCGGCGGTCCTGGTAGAGGAGGTAGGCGGCGCGGTGCAGCGCCACCGCGGTCTTGCCGGTGCCGGGACCGCCCTCGACCTCGGTGACGGAGGCGGCGGGGGCCCGGATGACCATGTCCTGCTCGGCCTGGATGGAGGCGACGATGTCGCGCATCGTGTGGCTGCGGGCGCGGCCCAGTGCGGCCATCAGCGCGCCGTCGCCGACCGCGGGCAGGTCCTCGCCGTCCAGCGTCGCGGTGATCTCCGGGCGCATCAGGTCGTCCTCGACGCCGAGGACGCGGCGGCCCTTGGAGCGGATGACCCGGCGGCGTACGACACGGCCGGGGGCGACCGGGGTGGCCCGGTAGAAGGGGGCGGCGGCGGGCGCCCGCCAGTCGATGACCAGCGGGCTGTAGTCGGCGTCCAGCACGCCGAGGCGGCCGATGTGCAGGGTCTCGGCGATCTCGGCGCGGCCGTCGGTGACGGCGCCGTCGGCCGGTTCGACGGAGGTGTAGGCGCCGTCCGGGCCCTTCTTGCCGTCCTTGCCCCGGAGCAGGTCGATGCGGCCGAAGAGGAAGTCCTCGTACTCGGAGTTGAGCCGGTTCAGGTGGGCGCCGGCCTGGAAGACCTGGGCGTCCCGCTCGGCGAGGGCGCCGGGCGTGCCGACCTGGCCGCGTTTGGCGGCGTCGTCCATGAGGAACTCGGCCTCGTGGATCTTCTCCTCAAGACGCTGGTAGACATGGTCGAGGTGCTCCTGTTCGGACGCGATCTCGCGGTCGCGAGTGCTGTCCGGCAGTGCGTCGTCGACGGAGTCCGGCGCGTGCGTGGCATTCTGCGCGGCCACCCAGGCCCCCTTCTTCTGTGCGTAGGGCAGCCGTCAACCGTACGCGAACCGGGCACCGGGCGCACCTGGCCCAAAGGACGAAATCACCACCGGACGGGACCAAACCGGGCACCGCGGAGGAGCGGCCCGTACGGAACCAGGGGTTCCCCTTCGTCCGGGGCGCTCCCGGGCGCTCAGACCTTGATCTGTGCCAGCCGCCTGCCGTCCAGCGTGCGGACCTCGAAGCGGTCGATGCTGGAACGATTCATGGCGGCGCCGCCGTGCGTGTAGAGGGGCTCCTTGTTCCACTTGGTGGCGCCGTCCTTGAGGCCGTAGCCGCCGGCGGGCACCGCCCAGGTCGTGACGGTCTGCTCCGCGCCGCCCTTGCCGACCGCCACCAGGTCGCAGGTGAGCGGACCCCGGACGTTGCCCAGTTTGAGGGCGACGTGCGTGCCCCAGGCCCTGCGCTCCAGGGAGACGCTGGCGGCGACCTTGGTCACCGGGTCGACCGTGCCCGCCTTCTCGCCGTGTTCGTACATCGTGCGGGCGTAGGCCGCCAGGTGTTCCGGGCTCTCGTCGGCGTCCCCCGAGGTCAGCGCGTACGTGGCCAGGGGCCCGCCGGCGACCAGCACCGCGGCGGCGGCCACCAGGTACAGGCGGCGCCGGCGCCGGGTGCGGCGCACCGCGCCGACCTCGGCCAGCAGACCGTCGAGGAGGCCCGGTCCGGGCACGGCGACGACCGCCTCCGGGTCGGGTGCCGACTCCCTGGCGTCGGCGAGCAGGGGCGACAGGCCCATCAGGTCGTCGAGTTCGGCGGCGCACCGGTCGCAGCCGGCCAGGTGCTCCTCGAACCGTGCCGCCTCGGCGGCGTCCAGGACGCCCAGCGCGTAGGCGCCGACGTCGGTGTGTGCCACGGGCTTCGTGGGCCGCTTCACGCCGTCACTCCTCGTTCTTCAAGTGAGAGCTTCAGGGAGCGCAGGGCGTAGAACACCCGGGACCGGACGGTCCCCGCCGGCACCCGCAGCACCTCGGCCGCCTCGCTGACCGTACGTCCCCTGAAGTAGGTCTCTATCAGCGCCTCCCGGTGGGCCTGGCTGAGGTCGCCGAGCGCCTCGGTGATCGTCATCAGGCGCAGCGCCCGGTCGATCTCGTCGGCGGCGGGCATCGACTCCAGGGGCGCGGCGTCGACTTCCTGGGGCCGCGCCTGGCGGCTGCGGTGGCTGTCGATGACGATCCGCCGGGCGACCGTGACCAGCCAGGGGCGGATGGAGCCGGTCGCGCGCTGCAGCTGGCCGGCGTTGCGCCAGGCTCTCAGCAGGGTCTCCTGCACCACGTCCTCCGCCCGGTGCCGGTCCCCGGCGACCAGACGCAGCACGAAGGCGAGCAGCGGGCCGGCGTGCTCCTCGTAGAGGGCCCGCATCAGCTCCTCGTCCGGCGACGTACTGTCTGCCACGACGGCATCCTTGCGCACGCCAACTCCCGGGTCGATAGCGTGGATCGGACAATCGGTGCGCACGGGTATCAGCGCTCGCGTGCGTCGCCGGTGCCACCGTCGTCGCCGTCCGCACCGTCGATCACCTCGTTCTGCCGTCCGCGGCCGGGATCGCGCATGTCCGCCCCCTCGTCTCGAATTCCGGGCGCAAGCACACCCCTTCAGCCTGCAGTACGGGGGCGGGCGGGCCGCGGCTCAGCGCCCGCCGGGTGAATTCCCGGGGCGGTGAGCGGGTTTACGGGCGTGAGCGCGCGGGCCTTTCCCACGCGCCCCCGGGCGCTCCCGGCGCGCCCGCGCGGGCGGCACGGCTTTCTCCTCGCGCGCGTTCAGCCCGGCCGCCGTGACGCGGCGCTCCTTTCGCCGGTGAACGCCCGCGGCGGACGCCTCGTACCGCAGCCCGACGAGCCCGCTCCGACGGCCGGGGCGCCTCGGCAGGGAGGTCGACCATGAACCAGGGCAGGGGTGATGCGCCGTGATCCGCATCGGGACCGTGGCCGCCGCCGGTGCGGCCGCAGCCGTCGCGGCGCTGCTCACGGCGTTGCCGGCGCAGGCCGAAGGCACCGCGGCGGCCTCCTTCGTGAGCAGCCTGGACGGGAGCGACGTGGTGTCGGCGCCGGGCGACCGGGACGGGCGGGCCCTGGCCTTCCTCCGCCTCCGGGGCGACCGGCTCTCCTTCGCGCTGTCGTTCCGGGGCGTCGGCGCGCCCACCGCGGCCACCCTCCAGGAGGCGGGGAAAGGCGCCGAAGGGCCCGTACGCATTCCTTTGTTCAAGGGGAAACCACGTGCCGGGAAGGCCACGGTGAGCGGCACGGTGACGGTGGCCGATCCGCGTGTCCGGGACGCCCTGCGCAGCCGGCCGAATGGTTTCTCTTTCAATCTCCATACGGCGCAATTCCCGCGCGGCGCGGTACGCGGACAGCTCCACGCATTGTCGGGCTCCCCCGACGCGGACCGGGCCCTGCGGCACAGCGTGCGGGCCTCCGTGATCCGGGGCGCACAGGTCTACGCCTGCACCCGGCAGACCGACGGGCACTACGCCTACACGCAGCGGAACGTACGGGCCCTCCTCGAAGGCGGCATCGCCCACTCCTTCGTCGCGCCCGGCCCCAAGGGCCCGCCCGTCTGGGTGGCGCCAGACCGCTCCGCCGTCACCGGCACGGTGCGCTCCAGGACGCCGAACGGCGCGGGCAACATTCCCGAACTCGCCCTGGACGCACGGCAGGCGGGGCGGCCGGGCGGGCTGCTCGGCGGCACCGTCGAGGTCTTCCGGCTGAACACGGCGGGCGGTGTCGCCCCGGCCGGCGCCTGCGATCCGGCCGTACGTCCGGAGGTCGCGGTGCCGTACAAGGCCGACTACGTGTTCGTCGGCACCGGCCGCACGGCGGACGGGCAGCAGTCGGCGAACGGGCGGCAGTCGGCGAACGGCTGACGCGGCGCCCGGCGGCGCCGGACCCCGTCCCTGGGACCCGGCGCTCAGCGGACCCCCGCGACGGGCGCCCCGTCCACCGCCTCCGCCGCCGCCCCGTCCGCCCGGCGGGTGGCCCGCCTGCGGTGGCGGGCCACCCGCTCACGGTTCCCGCACACCTCGCTGGAGCACCACCGGCGCCGCCGGCCGCGCGAGGTGTCCAGATACACCAGCGAGCAGCTCTCGCCCTCGCACTGCCGCAGCTGGCCGCGCGCGACCGCGTCGGTCAGCATCCCTATCGCGTCCCGCGCCACCGCCGCCAGCAGCCCCGCGCAGTCGGGCGGCCCGTTGAACGATCTGACCAGGGCGCCGTCGTCGGCGCGTACGGCACGGGCGGACGGCACCGGGGCGGCGGCGGCCGCGTTGAGCAGGCGCAGGTCGCCGTCGGCGGCCCGGCCGCGCAGTTCGTCGTGGATCACGCGGCGCAGCAGTTCGCGCAGCATCCGGAAGCGTACGACCCAGCCGCGGTCGACGGCGCCGAGCTGGGTGCTGCCGGGGACAACGCCCGAACCCACCAGCCAGGCCGCCAGATGTTCGGGGCCGGCCAGCCGCTCCGCGGTCTGGCCGGTCGTCGTGGCCATCAGGTCCAGGCAGATCCGCCCGCAGTCGAACCGCAGGTCAAAAGGCGCCGCCATGTGCCCGTCACTCCTTCGGAGACATCCTCTGCCCTATCAGAGTGCCCGGCGCGGCCCCCTGCCGGAACCCTCGGCACCGCCGCGTACCGGACGGGGCGTGGCGTATACACCAGATGTATACAGCTGATGTATAGTCCGGGGCATGTCGGCCAAGACCCTGCTCAAGAACCGCTCCAGCCTCACGCACAAGGTCCGTTACGCGGTCAGCAACCCGGCGCGGATCGCCCCGTACCTCAAGCGCACCGCCCGGGACGGCTGGCTGCGCCTCAAGCACCCCGACCACGTCGCGTACTACCGCGCCGTGATGGCCTCCGACACCAGCCGCAACCCGGAGGCCGCGGTCGGCAGCCGCAGCCACGAACGGTGGCTGGCGCTGGGCGAGATGCAGTTCACCTATCTGATGGAGCACGGGCTGCGGCCGGACATGCGGATGCTGGACATCGGCTGCGGCAACCTGCGGGCCGGCTGGCGCTTCATCGCCCACCTCGACACCGGCAACTACTACGGCATCGACATCTCCCCGGACATCCTGATCTCCGCCAAGAAGACGCTGGCCACCTACGACCTCCAGGACAAGCTGCCGCACCTGACGCTCACCCAGGACCTGACCTTCGACTTCCTGCCGGACCGGCACTTCGACGTGGTCCACGCGCACAGCGTCTTCTCGCACTCGCCGCTGTCCGTGATCGACCAGAGCTTCCGGCACGTCGGCCGCATCCTGGCGCCCGGCGGGTTCTTCGACTTCACCTTCGACCGCACCGAGGGCGCCGAACACCAGGTGCTGCGCGAGGACTTCTACTACCGCACCGAGACGCTGCTCGCGCTGGCCCGCAAGCACGGCCTGGAGGCCCGGTTCATGGAGGACTGGGAGACCCGCCCGCACGGACAGTCCAAGATCCGGGTGTCCAACCCGGCGTGACGACGGCCCGGAAGCCCCGGACACGGCCGTACGGCCGGTACGTCAGCCGTCGCCGTACTTGGCCCCCAGCCGCGGGTCGAGCGCCAGCCGGTACCCCCGCTTGACCACCGTCTGGATCAGCTTGGGCGCGCCCAGCGCCCCCCGCAGCCGGGCCATCGCCGTCTCCACCGCGTGCTCGTCGCGCCCCGCGCCCGGCAGGGCCCGCAGCAGGTCGGCGCGGGAGACCACCCAGCCGGGGCGGCGGGCCAGCGCGCGCAGCAGCGCCATTCCCGCCGGGGGCACGGGCCGCAGTACGCCGTCGACCAGCACGGCCTGCCCGCGCAGCTCCACCCGCCGCCCGGCGACCGTCAACGGGCGGGTGCGGTGCGGGAGTTCCCGGCACAGGAGCTGCACGAGCGGGCCGAGCCGGAAGCGTTCGGGCTGGTACGTGGTCACCTCGTGGGCCTCCAGCGGCAGCGCGGTGACCGGCCCGACACACGCGGGCAGTACGTCGTGCCGCAGCGCGTGCAGCAGTTCGTCCCGCATCCCGCGCTCCTCGGCGCGGCGCAGCAGTGAGGACGCGGCCGGAGCGCTGGTGAAGGTGACCGCGTCGAGGCCGTGGCCGACCGCCGCGTCCAGCAGCCGGTCGACGGGGCCGATGTCGGCGGGCGGCATCCAGCGGTAGACCGGGACGCCGACCACCTCGGCGCCGCCCGCCCGCAGCGACTCGACGAAACCGGGCAGTGGTTCGCCGTGCAGCTGGATGGCGACCCGCAGCCCGCGCACGCCCTCCTCCAGGAGCCGGTCCAGCACCTCGGCCAGCGACTCGGACGCCGGTGACCACTTCTCCGTCAGCCCGGCCGCGCGGATGGCGCCCTTGACCTTCGGGCCGCGGGCCAGCAGGTCGACCGCGCCGAGCCGGGCGAGCAGCGCCTCGCCGAGCCCCCAGCCCTCGGCCGCCTCGACCCAGCCGCGGAAGCCGATCGCGGTGGTCGCGATGACCACGTCCGGGGCCCGGTCGAGCAGGTCCTTGGTGGCGGCGAGCAGTTCCGCGTCGTCGGACAGCGGCACGATGCGCAGCGCGGGGGCGTGCACGACCTGGGCGCCGCGCCGTTCGAGCAGGGCGCCCAGTTCCTCGGCTCGGCGGGCGGCGGTCACCCCGACGGTGAAGCCGTCCAGGGGCCGTACGTCCGCGGCTGCGGCCGCCACCGCCCCGCGCCGCCGCCCGTCGTCCCGCGCGCCGTCCTCCCCCGTGCTGTCGTCCCCCGTGCTGTCGTCCCGCGTGCCGTCCTCCGGCGCGCCGTCGTCCCGCCGCTCGTCGTGCTCGCCCTCGTACATGGACCGTCCCTGGCTTGTCCTGACTCCGGTGCCGCCGGGCACCGGTGAAGGTCCGAGCCTGCCAACCGCTGGTGACAGGCCCGCACCCGCAGTATTTCCCAGCTGTTACGGACCGCCGCGGGCGCCCTGCGGCCCCGCGCGTCACACCTCCGCGAGCGCGGGCGCGGGCGTCTCCCGGTCCCGTACGGACACGGTGGCCGCCGTCCGCCTGAGGTATACGGCCCAGGTCACCGCGGAGCACAGCGCGTAGCAGCCGAGGAAGGCCACGAACGCCGGGGTGCCGGTGCCCCCCGACTGGAAGGACTGGCGGAAGGCGAGGTTGATGCCCAGCCCGCCGAGCGCGCCGACCGCGCCGATCAGGCCCATCGCCGCGCCGGACAGCCGCCGCCCGTGGGCCGCCGCGGCCTCCCCCGTCAGCCCCTTCGTCAGCGCCTTGGCCTGGAAGATGCCCGGAATCATCTTGTACGTGGAGCCGTTGCCGAGCCCGCTGAGCACGAACAGGGCGACGAAGCCGGCGAGGAAGACGTCCAGCGAGTGCCGTGCCGAGGCCAGGATCACCACCCCCGTAGCCGCTGCCATCGCCACGAAGGCCGCCAGGGTGATGCGGGCCCCGCCGTACCGGTCCGCCAGCCGGCCGCCCACCGGCCGCACCAGTGAGCCGAGCAGCGGCCCGAGGAAGGTCAGCGAAGCCGCCTGGAGGGGCGTGCGCGCGAACTGGGCCTGCAGGACCAGGCCGAAGGCGAAGCCGTAGCCGATGAACGACCCGAAGGTGCCTACGTAGAGGAGCGAGACGATCCAGGTGTGCGGGTCGCGGGCCGCGTCCCGGGCCGCACCGGTGTCGTTGCGCACCGGCCGCAGATTGTCCATGAAGAGCGCCGCCAGCACCGCCGCGAGCACGATCAGCGGGAGGTAGACCGCGAGCACCAGCCGCGGGTGGGACGCGCCGGCCGTGGCGATGACGAGCAGGCCGAGCAGTTGGACGACGGGCACGCCGAGGTTGCCGCCGCCCGCGTTCAGGCCGAGCGCCCAGCCCTTCTTCCGCAGCGGATAGAAGGAGTTGATGTTCGTCATGGACGAGGCGAAGTTCCCGCCGCCGACTCCCGCCAGGGCCGCGACCAGCAGGAAGACGGGGTACGGGGTGCCCGGCCGCAGTGCGAACGCCGCTGCGGCGGTGGGCACGAGCAGCAGCACCGCACCGGTCACCGTCCAGTTGCGCCCGCCGAACCGCGCCACCGCGAACGTGTACGGCACCCGCAGCACCGCCCCCACCAGCGTCGGCACCGCCACCAGGAAGAACTTCCCGGCCGCGTCGATCCCGTACTCCGGGCCCATGAACAGCACCAGGACCGACCACAGGCTCCACACGGAGAAGCCGATGTGCTCGCAGACGACGGAGAGCACGAGGTTGCGCCGCGCGATCCGTCGCCCGTGCTCCTCCCAGAAGGCCGCGTCCTCCGGGTCCCACCGCTCGATCCAGCGGCCCGCTCCCCGCGCGGGGGTGCGGGCCGCCGCCCCGCCCGTGGCCGTTCCCGTGCCTGTCATCGCGCCTCCCAGCTCCCGGTTTCCGCCGTACCCGCGACGCTAGGAAGGGCGCGTTTCCCCCCTGTGGCGGCGCGTGACCGCCGCGAAACCTTGCGCTCACCGCGACCGGGAGCGCGCGGTGAGCGGGACGCGCGCGGGCAGCGCACAACCGCCGGAGGTTACGCCAATGCACCCCGTGCGCCCCCTTCATCACTCGTTAGGGGCAATGGCAGCGGCCATGGGTGCTGGCAGCATCGATGTCCGGACGCGCTGCGTAATCGCATGAGCACAGCCGGTGTTCACCTGCCGCGCGGCACATCTGAGAGAAGGGGACACGCCCATGGCGGAAATCCAGGAACAGCTTGAGACGGCCGAGTACGAGACACCGGAGCTGGCCGAGGCCGGTGACTTCACCGAGTTGACGCTCGGCTTCCACGGACACCACTGGGACGCCTTCGGCGGGCGCGGCCACGGCTGGTGGTGACCCGGAAACCGCGTGGGTCACGCCGGGCGGCGCCTCGCCCCGGCGTGGCCCCCGGGCCCCCGGCCTGACGGGACGTCGCCCACACGCCCCCAGTCCGGCGGTCCCTGCCCGGGCGCGCACCGCCCGCCCCGGCAGGGGCCGCCCCCACCGCAGCGGCCGGACGCCCGGCCGGGGGGGGGGCGGGGGGGGGCGGCCCCCCCCCCCCCCCCCCCCCCGGCCCCCCCCCCCCCCGCCCCCCCCCCCCCCCGGGCCCCCCCGGCC
>NZ_JBHWHY010000019.1:0-176379 GCF_042732265.1 Streptomyces sp. NPDC059788
ACCCCCCCCCCCTCCGCCGCCCCCCCCCACCGTGTTAAAAACCCCCCCGGCCCCGGCGGGGGCGGGGGCGGCGCGCCGCCCCCCCCCCCCCCGGCACCGTCACGCACTCCTGCGGCGGGGCGTCCGCACGCCGTCATCTCTCCCCGTCGAGCGTCTCCAGTACGTCGTCGTCATCGGCGCCCAGGTCCTCGTCGAAGACGGAGCTGACGTCGAAGCGGCACACCACCCGCTGCGGATCGGTCTGGTCGAACGGCGCGGACAGCCACTCCCCGGGCTCGGCCGTCTCGTCCGCGGCGACCACCCACAGCGTCGAGTCGCCCTCCTCCAGGCCGAACTCCTTGTGCCGGGTGGCGATCTCGTCCGGTTCGAACTCCCCGAAGAGCACGCCCAGCGCCGCGTGCACGCTGCTGCCGACCACGCCGGACACCGTTCCCGTACCGCCGTTGACCGCCCTGGCCTCGGCCGCGGCGTCGGCGGCCGACTCGGGGTCGAGGTCGGCGATCCGCTGCGCCTGCGACAGCAGCCGCTGTGGTTCGACCACCGCGTAGTCGCGCCGGATCAGCACGCTCAGAGCGCTGGGCTCGTCCGGGCCCGCGTAGGCGGGCAGCGCGTCGTTCCCGGGGATCTCGAAGGGAGTGACCTCGTCATAGGTGTCGTACAGCAGCTCGTCGTACGCCTCAGCCGCCGCGGCGAGTTCGTCGAACGCGGCATAGACGGCCGGGTCGTCCTGGCCCGAGCGGTGTTCGACCGCGTCGAGGTGACGGTCCAGCGCGGCTTTGACCGCCTCGGCGGCGGCACGTACCTCGGCAGCGGAAGGCTGCGCAGCATCAGACATAGTGCAGACGCTATCCGTACCGGGGCGGGTCCCGCACAATAGATGCGATGCCGGAATACGAATTCTGCGATGTGTATGTGCCACGGGGGGTCTCCCGCAAGGCCGCCACACGCCTGCTGACCGACCATGCCGAGTACGGACACTGGGAGTTGGACCGCCTGCGCCTGAACCCCGACGGCAGCCGCCGCGTACGGCTGCGCCGCCGCATCATCCGCCAGATCCGGGCGACCTGGTGAGCGGCCACGCCCGCCACGGCACGGGCCGCCCCACGTGACGGCCGCCCCCGGGCCCGCCGCCCGCACCCGAAGGTCCCTGATACGACAGAGCGGGCCCCGCCGGCGCGGGGCCCGCTCTGTCGTACCGGCCGGTCCGGCCGGTCGGGCCGGCGCCGGCCCGTGCGGAACGGCCGCGGACCGTCAGGCCCGTGCGGACCGTGCGCGGCGGTAGAGCACCGCACCGCCGATCAGCAGGCCCGCGCTCGCCGGCAGCGCGATGCCGAGCGCACCCGCACCGGTCTGGGCGAGGTGCTCCCCGTCCGCGGGCGGGGTGACGATCTGCGTACGCGGCGTCGACTCCTCCTTCTGGGCCTGCGGCGCGCGCTCCTGTACGGCACCCGCCGTGTCCGTGGTGTGCGGCCGGTGGCCCCCGACGGGACCCGCCGGTTCGCCCGCGCGGTCCTCGGCCGGGGTGCCGGGGCCGCCCGGGGTGCCGGGGCCGCCCGGGGTGCCGGGGCCGCCCGGGGTGCTCGGGGTGCCCCCGTCGCCGGACGGCCGCGGGTCCTGCGGGCCGGGGTGGTGCGGCTTCGAGCCGTGGTCGGTGCCCGTGCCGGTGCCGTCCCCGTTGCTGCCGCCGTTGCCGGCGCAGCCGTTGGAGTTGACGGGGTTGCCGAGCCCGACGACCGACACGGAGTTCCCGCAGGCGTTGACGGGCGCGTGGATCGGCGCCTGTACGTGGTTGCCCGAGCCGACGCCGGGCGATCCCTGCGCCGTGCCCTGCGCGCCGGCCCCGCCGCCGCCCTTGGTGCCGTGGCTCCGGTCGCCGTGGGAACCGCCGCCGTTGACGCAGGTGTTTCCCATGGCCGGATTCAGCAGCCCGACGACGTTCGCGGAATTACCGCAGGCTTGCACCGGGATGTTCACGGGGATTTGGGCGGCATTGCCGGCCAACACCCCCGGGGAATGCGCGGCATTCCCCTGCGCACCGGAATCCGCGTGCGCGTAGCCGCCCGCGACGGCCAGCACACCGCTCGCTGCCGCCACCGTGATCAGGCCCTTTTTCGCGACCTGTCGCATAGGTTCGCTCTCCCCTGCCTTTGACCTTCCGAATGACCCGCGCGGCGCCTGGCGTCCGCGGGCCGGAACAACCGTCGGCTCCGGAGTGCATGGCGCGCACTCCGGAGCCGACCGGGACTACAGCCTTACGGGTTCAGGCACAGCGTCAGTCGTTGACGCAGGTGTTGCCAAAGGCGGGGTTCAGCAGCCCGATGATGTCAATCGTGTTGCCGCACAGGTTGATCGGCACGTGGATCGGCACCTGGATGGCGTTGCCCGAAATGACACCCGGGGAGTTCAGGGCCGCGCCCTGGGTCCCGGAGTCGGCAACGGCCAGGCCCGCGCCGGCGAGCACCAGACCGCCGGTGGCAGCCGCGGCAGCGACGACCTTCTTGATCATTATTCCTCCTTGTTGACAATGCGGTCCCAGCCGCGGACCGCACCCTCTGCAACGAGGAGAAGGTGATGAAGCTACGAGCCTATGACGCCATTCACCCGTTCCGGCTAAATACGCACGTCTGGCCGATTGGCCGGGCCCACGTGCGACGCCGGAGCCGGTAAGTACCGGTGGGCGGCGGGGTACTTCGCCTCAGCTCTGCTCGATGAACCGATCGAGCACCCGCGTCCCGAACTTCAGTCCGTCGACCGGCACCCGCTCGTCCACGCCGTGGAACATTCCGGCGAAGTCCAGCTCCGGCGGCAGCTTGAGCGGCGCGAATCCGAAGCACCGGATTCCGAGGTCGTCGAAGGACTTCGCGTCCGTACCGCCGGAGAGCATGTACGGGACGGCCCGCGCAATCGGGTCCTCGGCCTTCAGCGCCGACTGCATGGCCGCCACGAGGGCGCCGTCGAAACTGGTCTCCAGTGCCTTGTCGGCATGAATGTCCTCGCGCTTGACCCGCGGGCCGAGAATCCGGTCCAGGTCGGCGAGGAACTCCTCCTCGTGGCCGGGCAGGAAGCGGCCGTCGACGGCCGCGGTCGCCTGGCCCGGGATGACGTTGACCTTGTAGCCGGCGCCCAGTTGGGTCGGTGCCGCGGTGTTCTGCAGCGTGGCACCGATGATCTTGGCGATGCCGCCCAGCTTGGCGAGGGTCTCCTCCATGTCCTCCGGGTCCAGTTCGGTGCCCAGGGCGTCCGACAGCTCGTCGAGGAAGGACCGTACGGTCTTGGTCACCCGCACCGGGAACTTGTGCCGCCCCAGCCGCCCGACCGCCTCGCACAGCTCGGTGATCGCGTTGTCGCTGTTGGTCATCGACCCGTGGCCGGCGGTGCCGTCCACGGTCAGCCGCATCCAGTGCATGCCCTTCTGGGCCGTCTCGATCAGGTACAGCCGCAGGTTCTCGTTGACGGTGAACGAGAAACCGCCGACCTCGCCGATGGCCTCCGTCACCCCCTCGAAGACGTCCGGGTGCTTGTCGACGAGGTGCCGGGCCCCGTACACACCGCCCGCCTCCTCGTCGGCGAGGAAGGCCAGCACGATGTCGCGCGGCGGCTTGCGGCCGGTGCGCAGGCGGTCGCGGACGACGGCGAGCGTCATCGCGTCCATGTCCTTCATGTCGACCGCGCCACGCCCCCACACGCACCCGTCGGCGATCTCCCCCGAGAACGGGTGGTGGGTCCAGTCCTCCGCGTTGGCGGGCACCACGTCGGTGTGCCCGTGGATCAGCAGCGCGGGCCGCGACGGGTCCGCGCCCTCGATGCGGGCCACCGTCGAGGCGCGGCCCTTGTGCGACTCGATGATCTGCGGCTCCAGCCCGACCTCGGCGAGCTTGTCCGCCACGTACTCGGCGGCGGCCCGCTCACCGGGCCCGGAGTGGTCGCCGTAGTTGCTCGTATCGATCCTGATCAGGTCCCGGCACAGGTCGACGACCTCGTCCTCGCCGGTGACCGTACGGGCCGGCTGCGACTCGCTCACACTGCCTCCTCATGGTTCACGGCCGCGCCGTCCTCCCGAAGGGGCACGGACCGCGGCGGGGGTCCACGGCCATCCTCCCCCTCGGCGGCGCTGCGCCCAAGGCCGCAATACTCCCGACATGCGCTGGTCACAGGCGCGGCCCCGGCGCAGGACGGCCGTGATCGACCACCCCTGAACGTTTGCTATTGTTTTCCATGTCGGAACGGCCCAGGGGCCGCACCGGCAGACACCTGGTCCGGGTGGCGGAATGGCAGACGCGCTAGCTTGAGGTGCTAGTGCCCTTTATCGGGCGTGGGGGTTCAAGTCCCCCCTCGGACACCAGCTAAGACCCCACTTCACGTGGGGTTTTTCTGTGTCTCGGGCTGTGGCGTGACCAACCACGTGACCAACAGCCGAGCGATTCTCCTGGTCAGACCAGGGATGCCAGCCCGATACGGGCTGCACTGGAAGCGGCGAGCTACTTGGCTCCCTCGGCGCGTCGCCTGCCGTAGCGGGCCATGGTGTAGCCGGGCGAGTGGTGCCGGGCGTTGGCCGAGACCTCTACAGGGTTCTCGTGATTGTCCAGGTCGTTCGTAATTTTCGATGCCCGCCAGTCGTGCAGCCGGAAGTTCTCCGGCAGGTGCAGGCGGTTGCGGGCCGTCCGCCAGCGGGCGGAGACCCTCTCCGGGTCCTGGGGGCCGCCTGCCTCGCACCGGTACAGCTTGAAGCCGTCCCGGGCGAAGACCAACCCGTGATCCACCCACAGCGGGCCGAGTCGTTCCTTCTCGGCCTGCTGACACTCCCACTGCCACTTGAGGACGTTCATCAACGCTTGGTCCACATAGATGATCGCGTTGTCGTCGCCGTCCTTGGTGAGCTTGCGGAGCCGGTAGGTGTTGCCCTCTTCGACCACGACCCAGCCGAGTTCGATGGCGCAGTCGTCCCAGCGGATCAGGTCCCACATCCATCCCAGAACTTCGCTGCGACGGCATGAGATTGCCGCGTAGGAGGTCCACAGTGCGGCGTCCCGAAGACAGTGATGGGTCAGGCCGCCGCCACACACCCGGTTGCCGCACGGCTGCCAGATGTCCGGGGGAAACCGCCCCGTCTCATGGTCGTTGAGCGTGGGGAAATTCGGTTCAGCGGCCTTGATCTGCCGTTCGGTCGGCGGGTTGGCCGTGTGGGCCGGGTTCATCGAGAGGAGCTTTCTCGGACCAGTCACCGAATCGAGTGCAGCCGAAATGATGTTGTGGATGTGGCGGACGCTCTTGGGCCCAAGCGGCTTGTTCCCGTTCGCCTCCAGGGGCGTGTTCACCAAGAGCCGATAGAGGTCATCCAGCCGTTCGTCCGTCACCTCCGTCACCTCCGTCACCTTCTCCTTTCCTAAGTGGAGCTTGGTGTACAGCCGGATTTTCGGCTCGTACCCTACCTTGGTGGTGTCCTCTCCCAGGTGCTTGGCCAACCATCCGTCCATGAGTTGCCCCATGGTCATGTCCGATCGAGGAGTGAGGCTGCCTGCCTCGTGGCCACTGTGCCACTGAACGTGCCAAAACACTGGGTGTACAACAAATGGAAGCGTGAGCAGATTCCGTTTAAGAAGATCGGACAGAAACTCCGATGCCGTCCCAATGACCTTGATCGATGGATTGACCTACAGGCAGGCACATGAACGACTGACAGGAAACCTCTACTAGGCTCCGCGAGGCCGAGGCCTTTCGCATGACAGGAGATCGCTTGCAAGCAGCACCTTGATACATTGATGATCCCGAAATAAAGATTTATAAGCCGAGTCGGGGCCCTTGGTTTGGCGTTGCCCAGCCTTACGCCCACGAGATCGGCCAGGATTCCGCACTGAGTACCGAAGCCCGCCTGTTGCTGCTGGCCATCAGCCGAGCCGACCAGTACGGCCACGCCGAGTTCTCCGCAGGGGAGCTGGAACGCCTATTGGGGAAGGATCGGACGACGGCGGGGCGGACTCTCGGCAAGCTGCGACATTTCCGGGCTAGCCGCCAAGGAATCCACAGGCGGCTGTGTGTGGCTTGTATGGGAGTTCCGGGGTGGTGAACGGCGACGTACCCCAGGGGCGTACTCAGAACGCACAGAAGGGCGGTCGGCATGGCCCGCAGGACACCCACTCAGCGCATCGAGGCTGAGCTACTCGACAAATACGAGGCGGATGGAATTCGCCTATCGGGATTCGAGAAACGCTACGTGGAATCAGCGGCGCAGCATTTGGCGCAGGCTGAGCGCATGGACCGGCTCGTCAAGCAACAGGGCCGCATGATCGAGGGCGGAAACCGTCGGGGCGTGTTTGTCCTTCATCCGGGAATTGCCGAGGCGCGGCAATCGCGCGCACTCGCTGATGCAATGCTGAAAATGGTGCAGAAGCCTACGACGGCGCCAAGGGTCAGGAACACGCCCTCGCGCCGAGACTTGGGGGCGGCGTATGGCGGAGTGGATCGAAGAACCCGAAGACGACCGCGACCACGTAGAAGCTGCCATGCGTCGGTACGTGCGGTACCTCGGCATGACCACAGACGAGTACCTGGTCCACGTGCGCGGGCCGAGCGTCACGCCGGCCAGCACGGAGGGTGAGGGAAGCTGAGCCCCCCATGGTCGGGCGGGAGGGACGCTCGGCCGTTCTGCTGAGCAGCCCCGGACCTGCGGGCCGTAGCGAAGTGATAGCCCCGGCCCTGACAGGCCGGACCCTCTTTGCTGAGGGGCCTACCGCAGCGGACACATCAGTTCCGGCTCGGCCTGGTTCGGAGAACAGCACACCAGAGCCACAGACAGGAACGAGGGGCGTTCGAGGTGGAAGCCGTGGGAAACGTCCCCGCCCCAGCAGAGCCGTTCGGCAGCAGAGCTGACCAGTACCGCCAGCCGCGTCGTGTCGCGGTCCGACTCGGAGGCGAACCGGGGCGCGTACGCGGCGAGCTGTTCCCCGAGCCATTGGGCGGCCTCTTTCGGCTCGTCCCAGGTGCCTCGTACCAGCCTGCCGGGCTTGACGAGCCAGTAGGCCGTCTCCAGCGGCGGCAGGTCCACGACGGGAAACTCTGTCCGCACCTCTCGATAGCGTTCAACGAGCCGCTTCCCTGCGGTGTCGTCGTCACCCGCCGGAGCCGGGGGCGGGTCAGGGTGAGCAGGCCGCCGTAAAGCCTCCTCGTCGAACCGTTTCTTGGAGCCGGTCCACAGATAGCCGTGGTAGTGCAACTGGTGATCCTCGTCAGAGCAGCTGAAGACGGCCCCCGCCTCCCCAGAGAACGGAGGCCGCCGGTCAGGGAGCAGCTATTCAGGCCGAGAGGCCGAAGCGGGCCGGGTCGATACCGGCCGCGTCCAGCTCGGCAGTGGTGAACCTCAGCGGCTCCGCACCGGGCCGCTTGCTGTCGCCCAGCGCCCACGCATCGGGGCCGATCTTCGCCAGCGTGGCGCAGGACTCGCCGTCCGGGTGCGTGTTGCCCCCGCACGCCTTGGCGAATTGGGCGCCGTCGATGGGCAGGCTGTAAAGGTCGGTTCGGGACATGGGTGCGCCTTCCTGTGAGATCAGTGAAGGGGCAGGCTCAGAACGGGTACTGCTCCGGCTTCTGCACGTACACGACACCAGGAGCAAGAGCCGTCGCGGACTCCCGAAAGAGTTCGTCCAGCATCGACCTGGGACCGTCCCGCATGGCATTGGTCAGACTCTCGGCCAATAGAGCGGCCTCGGACGGAAGCAGGACCATTTCTGTGTCTGCCACATGCCGACCGTTCTTCGTCAACCACATCGGGACACGAATGTTCCCATCATCATCCCGGTACGCCTTACGGCTCGGAATCGGGTCCATCCGCCAACCCTGCGGGACTCCCTGCCTGTGGTTCTTCGGTTCGGACGGCATGGGTACATCTTCGGGCCGACAGGGCCACGGCTCCAGCAATATGCGCGTTGTCGAATAAAGATCATTGACGGCAGTGCGCCGCCCAGGCCGCTAGTTGCTCCCTGGCTTGTTCTCCAAAGAGTGCGTGTTCCTCATATTCGCTGAAGCGGCGAATCAGGTCATGCACATCGCGACTGTCGCGGAATACGATGACTCCGAGGTCAAGTTCAGCGGTCGCAAGTGTCTCGTCATAGACCGTGAACGTGTTCAAGGCCCCGGAAGCGAAGTAAACCCCCATGGGAATTACGCCGAGTCGAACGTTCGGCTGGTGAGTCAAAGACGCCAGGCGGTCAATCTGTATCGCTAGTTCATCAGGCGGAATGAGCGGGTACCTAACGGCCTGCTCGGTCAGAATGAATGTGAAGTGCTTGGATCGATCGAACAGCACTCGTTGCCTGTCCAGCTTCATTGCAACGGCTTTGGCCTGCTGCTCCGGAGGGGCCTGGGTCAGGCTGGCGCGGACGTACTCAGGTGTGGCCAAGAGCCCCGTGATCATTGAGAGAAGGAAGTACCGGAAGGTAGTTGATGACGCTTCGAGGCCAGCTAGCTGTACCTGCTTCTTGTCGAGTCCCTTTCTTCGGAGAGTCCTACCGTCCTGCCATTCAGTCTGAGCGATCCGGGCCAAGGCCATTACCTCAGCGGCTACGGCAGGAGAGGCTTCAAGACCCCGGAGGAGTTGTTCAACGTCCAGTAGTGAAGGGCGAGATTTGTTGCCCTCAATCCGACTGATCTTGGATTGGCTCATATTGCAACGCGCAGCAAGCCGGGCCCCTGAGAGCCCGGCTTGTTTGCGTAGCTGCTTGAGCATGGCCGCTAGTTCACGGCCCGACTGGTCTAGCTGGTCAGGCTCGATGGCCCCCGGTTCACGTACTCCCTGAACGGCACCGATTCCGCCAGCGCGATTCTCTGGTACTCGACGTACGGTGCGGGATCACCCTCGTACAGTTCCCGGCTGATCTGTGTCCCGTTCTCCTCGTAGTTCATGAGGACCACTTCGGACCGATCGAAAAGCCAGAAGTCCTGAACTCCTTCGAGAGGGTTGGGTCGGTCTGTCACATCGAGGATGCGGATATCGTCTCCGACGGCTTCGTGCACGTCGTAGTACATGAACTCAAACCGCAGATAGTCCGTCAGGGGCCGGGTGACGATGTGGACACGCCCCTTGGACCTTCCCTCAGCCCGGATTCTCCGTAGACCCTCCGTGTATCCGGAGGAATAGCCCTGTGGGTCGATCCGGTGCCCGGCAAGGAAGTCCCGGATATCTCCGTCCTCGCTCGGGACTCGGTACCAGGGAAGCGTTTCGAGCCTCCATGCTTCCTGCTTGAAGCCCTGGACCTTGGCGGTCCAGTCCTCACCATCCAAGAGCACGTACGGCCTCCTTCAGCACGCTCTCAGGGATACGAACGAGAGCTTCCTCGGCCGGAGGCTGGAAGGTGGCGTCGATGTCCCCTTGCACCACGATGGAGCCGTCAGAGGCTCGGTACACGTTTGGACAGTCGTCGTTGTTGCAGTTGCCGTTCCCGTTGCCGGTAAGCCGGGTCAGTTCCTCACGAGCCATGGCTACGAACCCCCTACTGCGGGCCCCTTGCGGGCCAGTCGTCACGACGGTACGAGCGGGGCGGGTGTGTCGTCTATGCAGGAACGCGACTATGCGCGTCATTGCATAAAGTCCTTGGCTGGGGCGGCGAGGAGGAGGCATGGGAGCGTGGCCGGGCCTGGAGTGAAGGAAGGTTGGTCACGTGACCAACGCATGACCAACAGCGGTCCGAAACGGCCCGAAACAGTGGGGATGCATGACCAACGGAGACTGTCAACCCTGTGGTGTGTTGGGGTTGTTTTCCCAGGTCAGCTAACTAATGGGCTGGTGCCCGAGTGGAGAGTTCAAGTCCCCCCTCGGACACCAGCGAAAACCCCAGTTCATCTGGGGTTTTCTGCGTTTGTGGGCGCCGGGACGGCAACGACGGAACCGAAACGCCCCTCCCCCGTCGCTGTCGCTCGTATCACCACCGTTGCGGGAACTGCGGGCGGACCGCTGCCAGTTCGACCGGCCGTTCGCGGTGGATTCCAGCACATACCGGACTGCGTTTCCCGGCGGCGGCCACACCCCTTGAGCCCCGAGCCGAAGCGATCGTGGACTGACGGCGTGCGCGACTGGCCGACGGGTGACAGCGGCTCATCGCGGCGGCGCCGCGCGACCGTGGTAACCGGCCGCCGTCGCGACGAGCTCCTCCTCATGCGGACACCCCCGTGGTCCGCGTGAGTGGACAAGAAAACTTCTCTGTCCATCTCTGCTAACGCGATCCGACGGTAAGTGCACGCAAGAGTCCTGTCAACTACGATGAGTTGGCACTCCCAGGCAGCTCACCCGGCGCACACACTAAGGAGACCTGATGTCGTCACTGGCCGGGAAGGTCGACAAGCTGTTCACCACCATCCGCGCGAACGGCCGCGAGTACACCTACGAGGAAGTGGCGCGCGGATGCAGCGAGCTGAGCGGCGGCACGTTCTCCAAGACCTACGTCTGGCAGCTGCGCACCGGCCAGCGCACCAACCCCACCAAGCGCCACCTGGAAGCCCTCGCGGCGTTCTTCCGGGTGCCGGTGGCCTACTTCTTCGACGACGACACCGCCGACCGCGTCGACTCCCAGCTCGCCCTCGCCTCCGCGATGGGCAACGCGGAGGTCCGCGACATCGCGCTGCGCGCCATGAGCATGGACGACTCCGGCCGCAAGTCCCTGGCCCGCATCATCCGCGAGGTCAGCATGATGCACGCCACCACCGGCGCGACGCGCGGCCGGCAGCCGAGCCGTTCGGCCGACGGCGAGGAGTAGTGCTCCGGATGCCTTTCCCCTGGCGTGACCGCCACGGCAGAGGGTCTACCGGGATGAAGGCCCTGCGCCGGCAGTGCCAGGAAAAGCTGGCTTCGTACGGGCTCCCCGCCTCCTACGACCTGCCGCTGCTCTGCGACCACCTGGCCCGGGTGCGGGACCGGGAGATCCAGCTGGTGCCGATGCCGATGGACACCTCGGGACCGTGCGGCCTGTGGCTGTCGTTCCCCGGCACGGACTACGTCGTCTACGAGGCCCACACCAGCCGCCACCACCAGGAACACATCATCGCCCACGAACTGGCCCACATGATCTGCGGCCACCACGGCGTCGGCGTCCCGGGGACCGACCCCGGCACGCTGCTCTTCCCGGACCTCGATCCGTCCCTCGTGCAGGACCTGCTGTACCGCGAGAACTACTCGGACGCCCAGGAACAGGAAGCGGAGGTCATGGCTTTTCTCCTCGGGGAGCGGCTGCGCGCCGGCCGGCGCGGGGGTGCGGCCGCACCGGACCCCGACAGTGCGCTGGGCCGTATCCACGGGTCGCTGAACTGGCGCCGTGAGGACGGTTCATGACCGGCATCACCCACATCCGGTATCCGATCGCCGCGCTCGCCTGCTGGATCGCGTTCGCCTACACCCTCGTACCGCTGCTGCGCGGGCACCGCCGCAACGCGGGGCTGATAGCGCTGTGCGCGTCCTTCGGGTGCCAGGGGATGTATCTGTCGATGTCCACGCCCGTCCGCTGGACGGGCACCCTGTTCGGCACGATCACCTGGTACAACGTGTCGGTCCAGCTGTGGATCATCGCGGTGCTCGCCTGCCAGCAGATCCTGCTGATCCACTGGATATATCCGCGGGCCGAGGCGCTGGTACGGGCCCGGCGACGGCTGCTGCTGCTCGCGGTGGTGCCGGTGACGATGGTGGTGCTGTTCTTCCTGGCGACCCTCCAGGGCCCGCCGCGCAACGTCTTCAAGCACCCCGGCGACCAGCCGTTCTTCGTCGCCTACCAGGCCGCCTACCTCACCGCGTTCGTGGTCGGCAAGGTCCTGGTGGCCCGCGCCTGCTGGCATTTCGCGAAGCTGACCGATCACGCGTGGGTGCGCCGCGGGCTGCGCATCGCGGCGGCCGGCGCGGCCATCGAGCTGGTCTATCCGGCCGGGCGGTACGCCGACGTCTTCCTGGCGCAGTACGGCTGGAACCCGCTGCGCTGGTCGGATGTGTCCCGTACGACGCTGACGGTGGGCATGGTCCTCAACATCGTCGGCTGGACCGCCCCGCTGTGGGGACCGCGGGTCTCCGCCGCGCGCGGCTGGCTGGCCGACTACCGCAGTTACCGGCGGCTGCGTCCGCTGTGGCTGGCTCTGCACCAGGCCCACCCGGAGATCTCGCTGCCGTCCAGCACCGGCAGCGACCTGTCGGCCCTGTACGACCTGCGGTTCCACCTGCACCGCCGGGTGATCGAGATCCGGGACGGCTGTCTGGCGCTGCGCGGGCACCACGGCGATCCGGGCGCGGTGCTGTCGCCGGGGCTGGGCGCCGCCGAGGAGCGGCACGCGGAGCTGGAGGCGGCGCACATCGCGGCGGCGCTGGCGGCCGGGCCGCGGCGGCCGGGGGCGGACGGTCCGGGCGGCGCCGCGGAGGACCTGCCGGGCCCGGACGAGGTGCCGGTGCCCGCGGCTGCGGGCGGGCCGGACTTCTCCGCCGACGTGGCGTGGCTGGTCAAGGTGTCCTGTGCGTTCGCGCGGGTCCGGCCCGCGGTGGCGCGGGCCGGACAGTAGCTCCGTACGGGCGGGTCAGCCGGCGAACGGCACGTTCTCCAGGCCCTGGGCGACGCCCGGCACGACGAAGAGGTTGCCGGCCTCCGGCTCGGCGTCCCCCAGGTCGCGGCGGGCCGAGGTGACGTAGAGGTCGGTCAGGTCCGGGCCGCCGAAGCCGCAGGCGGTGGTCAGCGAGGCGGGCAGGGTGATCTCGCGGTCCAGCCGTCCGTCCGGGGTGTAGCGGCGGACGGCTCCGCCGCGGAAGAGGGCCACCCAGACGCCGCCCGCGGTGTCGGTGCACATGCCGTCCGGTACGCCCGCGGTGTCCGTGATGTCCGCGAACAGGCGGCGGTTGACCGCCTTGCCGGTGTCGAGGTCGTAGTCGAAGACGTCGATACGGCGGGTGGGGGTGTCCACGTAGTACATCCGCGTCGCGTCGGGGCTCCAGGTGATGCCGTTGCTCAGCCGTATGCCGGTCGCCGCGGTGTGCGCGGTGCCGTCGGCGTCGATCCGCGCCAGCCAGCCCGGTGCGGTCTCGCCGGCGATGGTGCCCACCCACAGGCGGCCGCGGCCGTCGACGGACGCGTCGTTGCCGCGCACGCCCTCCTGGGACCACTCGTTGAGCCACCGGCGGGACCCGTCCGGTTCGGCCACCGCGACGCCGTCGCGCAGGCTCAGGACGAGACCGCCGCCCGCCCGGGGCAGCGCCGCCGCCACCGGCTGGTCGACGACGGTGACCGTGTCACTGCCGTCGGCCGGGCGGTAGCGGTGCACCCCGCCGTTGTTCATGTCCACCCACAGCAGCGTGCCGCTGGGGGCGTCCCAGGTGGGGCATTCGGCAAAGTGCGCCCGCAGGGCCAGGGCCACTTCAACACTCACAGTGCACATTCTCCTCGGAAACGGGGTCGCCGGCCTGGTCGCCGCTCCCGGGACCGGCCCGGGAACGGCGCGGTTCACGGCGTCAGTACGGGGCCGAGCGTGTCCATCAGTTCGGCGGTGCCGTCGCCGTCGAGGACGTCGACGACCGGCAGTCCCAGGAAGCGCAGGCTCGCCACGTTGTCCCGGCCGCGGGTGGCGACGGCGACGACGGGGGCCCCGCCCAGCTCCTCGACCATACGGATCTCGGCGCGCGGGTCGCCCACCGGCAGGTGCTCCCAGTGGTAGCGGTGCGAGCGGCGCGGATCGTGCACGAAGACGACGGCGTCGGGCTGGGAGCCCTGGAGGATCGCGGTGGCCAGGCCGCCGAAGGCGGGGTGCAGCACGGACGCCTGGCCCTTGATGATGAGCAGGTCGTGCCGGGGGTCGGCCTGCTGCACCAGGTGCTCGACGAGCCCGGCCGCCTGGAAGACGGGAGTGCGGTCGATGATCGCGCCTTCGGTGCAGCCGGCGAGCAGGCAGGTCTGGCCGGTGCCGACGTATCCGGAGTCGATGCCGCGTGCCCGCGCCTCCCGGTGCAGCTGGAGGGCGACGGTCCGCTTGCCCACGACGCAGTCGCTGCCCGCCACGTGCACGAGTTTGGCGCGGGTGCGCTTGAGGCGGCCGGAATACTTCGGCAGTTGGTCGTGCGGGCGCCGGACATCGACCAGTTGCTGGCCGTCCGCGGTCTTTTCGGCGAATTCCGTGTGGCGCAGCTGGAGGTGGAGGCAGGAAATGACGTGCAGGCCGTTGCGTACGGCGGTCGCGATCTGCTCCCACCAGAATTCCGGAAGGTCGCCCGGCTGCCGCGGCGCGTGCCGCACCTCGCCGTCCACCACCTCGACGTGGTCGGACTCGGTCATCGCCACGACCAGCGCCTCCGGCCCGAACCGCAGGGCCTCCTCCAGGGAGGAGACGACCGGCACACCGGTCCCGGGCACCACGGAGGCCGTGGTGCCGGACGGGTGCAGGCGGTCGACGACCGCCACGGTGTCGAGCACGGTGCTGTGCCGCAGCACGCCTTGTGCCGTCTTGCCTTCGAGACGCGCGAAAACCCCGTCGGCGAAGAGCACGGCGCGGAGCGGAAGCCGAGGAAACCCGGAAAGGACCATGTCCAAAACCCTACCCACCGGCACTCGGCCGTGGAATGTCGGAGCCGACGTCGACAAAGCCCCGTCGGCTCCCCGTCAGGTGGCCGTTCCCCGGAGCGCCCCTTGTCCGGCGAGGGTTTTCGACTCCATCAGGAACTCGGCGAGCGAGCCGTCGTGCGGCAGGCCGGGACGGGACCAGTGGGTGGGCACGGCACCCCAGTGGACGTTACGGATCTGCGGGCTCGCGGCGCATTCGCGTACCAGGCCGGCGTCCTCGCTCAGCACCGTGAGGGCCAGGGTCCGGCCGAGTCCGGCCGGGCGCAGGTCCGGCCGCCAGGGCGCCACGGCCGCGTACGGGAAGGGCAGTTCGGTACCGAAGTGCGGGTCCTGCGGACTGTCGAAGGCGACGACGACCGGCCGCAGGACGGCGCTGCCGTCGCCGAGGTCCGCGATGAACCGTGCGTCGGGGTCCGCGTCCGGGGCGGCCGCCAGGCGCGTACCGACGGTGTCCCGCAGCTGCCGCGCGAGGTGGCGGGCCTCGTCCAGCGGGCGGACGGGCAGGACGGCTTCGGGGTGGTCCGGTGGCAGCGACGGGAGGTCCGCGAGCCGTCCGGCGAGGGCCTGGGCGAGGCCGTGCGGGTCCTCCTCGCACAGGACGGCGCTGGCGTTGAGGCACTGCACCCCGGCGTCGGCGGCGACGGAGTCGGCGATGGTGTCCAGGTGGGTCCGCCAGGGCACGTCCCGGGTGATCAGGACCTTGGAGCGGCCGGGTCCTTGTGCGAGCACCCGCCGGCTGTCGGCGTAGCGGGCGACGACGGTGTCCCCGCCGTAGACCAGGCCGCGGTCGGCCTGCTCGACGACGGCGTCCGCGTGCTCGTGGGTGGTCGGCAGCAGCGCCGTGCAGGCGGGCGCCAGGCCGGCTTCGCGCAGGGCGCGGATCAGCCGGCGCGGGGTGAAGGGGTCGCGCTGGGAGGGGCGTACGGCGACGCGGTAGCCGAGGGCGAGGGCGCCCAGCCACTCCAGGTGGGTGGCCGGGTGGTTGCCGGGCGCCAGGACGCCGAGGACGTCCCCTTTGCGTACCCATACCGCCGTCGCGCCGGCTGTCGTCCGGCCCGCGACGGTCAGGCCGTCGAGGGGGACGGAGCCGGCGGGGCGCTGCGCGGTCAGGGTGTCCGCCGCGGCCCGGCCGGTCCGCGCCACCTTGTCGAGGGTGCGGCGGGCGACGGAGACGGGCAGCCCGGAGACCCGTGCCTGGCGGCGGCAGTACGCGTCGGGTGTCTCGCCGTCCAGGGTCGCCGTGGCGAACAGCTCCCCCGCCCGCGCGAGGGCCGCGAGGCGGTCCTCGGCGGGCTGTTCCGGCGCGGCGCGCAGCTCGTTGATCACCTGGCGGATCAGCAGGGGCGGCGCGAGGGACAGTTCGCCGGCCGGGCTGCCGGTGGCGTCGGTGAAGGTGGCGCGGTTGGCGGAGCGGTACGGGCCGCCGGGCCGCTCGACGGCGATGTCGTCGTCGGACGGGGCGGCCGGGTCCGGTTGGCCGGGCACGTCAGTACACCCCCTCGATGATCTTCGTCGCGCCGTCGGTGAACGGCCGGACGTCGGCGACGCCGTCGCCCGCGAAGCCTTCGACCGGCGCGACACGGATCGCGGTGTCCCGTTCGAGGACGTGCGGCAGCAGCACCTCGGGGCTGAGCTGGCGCATGCACACCCGGCCGCGCTCGCCGTACGCCACCTCGCGGGACAGGTCGTCCGGGTCGAGCAGGGACAGGTGGACGTAGGGGTGGAAGCTCTGGAAGACGCAGGGTTCGGTGTCGCCGGGCACGGCGGGCCGCTGGGGCGCCCCGCCCATCATCGTGTTCCCGTACAGGCCGCTGACGGCCGCTTCGGGGAAGACCTCGGCGGACAGCAGCCGGAGCGTTTCGGGGTCGATGGAGGTGCTGCCCCACACGATGCCGCGGACCTTGTCGCGGACGAGCCCGGCGAGCCGGGGGCGTTCGGCGATCGCCTCCAGGAGGGGCGGGGTCGCGTACAGCAGGGAGATGTGCTGCGAGGCGAGTACCCACTCGGCCTGGTCGAGGAGGTGGTCGACATAGCGCCGGGCGACGTCGGCGTGGCCGTCCTGGAGGCACCGGCGCACCCAGCGCGGGTCGAGGTCGACGGGGAAGAAGACGGCGCCGCGCAGCCGGGCGAGGCCGCGCAGGGCGTCGGCGACGACGTGCGGGCCGGTGGGGCCGAGGAAGAGCAGGTTGCCGTCGTGCGAGGGGAAGCCGTGCCGGTCGAGGACCTCGGACCACCAGCGGGTGTTGCGGTCCCACTGGCCGAGGTCGACGATCCGCTTCGGGGCGCCGGTGGTGCCGCCGCTCTCCCAGACCGAGGGCCGCCTGTCCAGGCCGCGCAGCCCGGCGGGCAGCAGGTCCTCGACCGGTACGTCCCGCCACTCCGCGCTGACGTCCGGGAAGCGGTTGAGGTCGGCGAGGGTGGTGATGTCCTTGAGCGGGTCGAAGGGCAGCGACGCGGCGCGCTCCACCCAGAAGCGGGAGCCGGTGGCGGGGTCGAAGTGCCATCGCATGGCCGCGGCCACGACGGCGTCGGTGGAGGGCAGTTCGTGCCAGGGCGTGCCGAGTACGGCATCCACGTCGCGCATCTTTCACCTCTTCGCTGGCTGGGTTCCTTCGGGTACGGGGGCGGCCCCGGGGTGTGCGGCCCCGGATGCCGGGCCCGTCCGACGGATCAACCGGATCATGGGATGTTTTTCCGTGCAATGCGGCCCGGGGCATTCCGGCTTGAAGCGAACGGGGGCTGTCCTGAACCATGTCCCCGCTGCTGGTCGCGGGGTGGCCGGTGCCGCCGGCCCCTGGACCGCGCGTTCCGCTTTCAGCCCGCCGGTCCGCCGGGGGCCGCAGTGTGTCTCAGGATGTGGTCGCGCGCAGGGCGAACATCAGCGGGATACGCGGTTCCTGCGGGGGCAGTCGCCACCAGCCGTTGTCCGCCTGCTCCATCGTCCCGAAGCGCTTCCAGGGCAGCAGGTCCGTCTCCCGCAGCAGGTCCACCGTCAGCCCGGCGCCCACCAGGGCGCCGACCGTCTCCCCGAGGCCGTGCCGCCACTCGTAGCTCGTCGTGGCGCTCTCCAGGGGCGGTCCGTCGGTGTACGTGTGCTCGACATCGCTGCGTATCGCGCCCCGGCCCGCCAGGTAGTCGTGCGTCAGCAGCAGTTCCGCGTCCTCCGGGGCCCGGCCCGGATCGGGTACGGCGCCGAGGGCGTTGAGCAGCGGGTGGAACTCGACCACGTACAGCATGCCGCCCGGCCGCAGCAGTCCGGCGACGACCTGGGCCCACCTGGGCAGGTCGGGCAGGTAGCAGAGCGCACCCTTGCCCGTGTAGACGACGTCGAAGCGGCGGCCGTCGAGTGCCTCGGCTGCCCGGTGCACATCGGCCTGGACGAACTCGATGTCGCGGCCGCTGTCGGCCGCCAGGCGGCGCGCGTGGGCCAGTGCGGCGGCGGAGAAGTCCAGGCCGACGGTGCGGGCCGCGCCCCGGTCGGCGAACGCCTGCGTCTCGGTGCCGAGATGGCACTGGAGGTGCAGGACATCGCGTCCCTCCAGGGGCCCGAGGTCGTCCCACTCGAAGGGGGCGAACCAGTCGGCGGCGGTCCGGGAGCCGTCCAGCCCGTAGAAGTCGCTGGCCACGTGCACGGGGGTGCGGGCGTCCCAGTTCTCCTGGTTGGCCCGCAGCATGGCGTCGGTGGTGGGAGCGCCGTCCCGGGGAGAGACGTCGGTCGGGGGAGACACGTTGTCCTGGGGAGGCACGTTGTTCTGAGTAGTCACAGGGGCCTGCCTACCCGGCGGCCCGCGGCCGGATGCCCGGAGGGGCCGCCGCGCGTCAGGCGCTCGGCGCCACCGTGCGTCTGACCGGGTGAGGAGGTGTGTGCGGTGTATCCACCGAAGAGCTTCGACATCGGCTGGCCGGACCTCGCGTACGGGCTGGCGGCCTGCGGACGGGACGGGGACGCCGACCGTTGGGCGGCCACCGTGGAACGGCGGTTCGGGGACGGGGGCACGAAGGGGCCGGAGTCCGCCGCGGGCAGCGGCGCGAACGGGTGGGAGCCCGCGGCGGGCGGGGGCGCGAACGGGTGCCTGGCGGCGCTCTCGGTGCGCAGTGCGCTGGACCTGGCGCTGGCCGCCGCGGCACTGCCGCGCGGCAGCGAAGTGCTGATGTCCGCCGTCACGATCCCCGACATGTGGCGGATCGTCGTCGGACACGGGCTGGTGCCGGTGCCGGTGGACGTCGACGCGGGCACGCTGCTGCCCGCCGCCGCGCAGTGGGCGGCAGCCGCCACCCCGCGGACGAGGGCCGTGGTCGTCGCCCATCTCTTCGGCACCCGGGCGCCGCTGGACTCCCTGGCGGAACTGGCCGCGCGGCGCGGCTGGCTGCTGGTCGAGGACTGCGCCCAGGCGTACGACGGCCCGGACTTCCGGGGCAGTCCCGGAGCGGATGTGTCGCTGTTCAGCTTCGGCCCGATCAAGACCGCCACAGCGCTGGGCGGCGCGGTGGCGGTCGTACGGAATCCGGGTCTGCTGGCGACGATGCGCGCGCTGCACCAGGAGTGGCCGGTGCAGGGACCAGGCGATCAGGCGCGGCGGATCGCCAAGTACACCGCGTTGGCGCTGCTCACGGCGCGGCCGGTCTACACGGGCGCGGTGACCGCCGCCGGGCTGCTGGGCCGCGATCACGAGGGCGGCCTCCAGGAGAGGGTGGGCGCCTTCGCCGGTACGGACCTCATGCCCGCGATCCGGCACCGGCCGGGCCCCGCGCTGCTCGCGCTGCTGGACCGGCGGCTGCGCGCCGCGGACACGGTGCGGGCGGTGGCGCGGCGGGCGGCGGTGGCGCGGCGGTTGGTGGTGCGGCTGCCGGACCCGTCGATGGTGTACGGCGCGGACGCGCCGGTGCACACGTTCTGGCTGTGTGCCGTGCCCACCCCGGACCCGGCCGCGACGATCGCACGCCTGCGGTCCGCGGGGTTCGACGCGGCGCGGCCCACCTCACTGGGCGCGGTACCGGCGCCGCCCGATCATCAGCAGGGCGCACGGACCGCGGCGCACCTCGTGCGCCACGCCGTGTGCCTGCCGCTGCGGCCCGGTATGCCGGACCGCGTACTGGACCGGATGGCGGCCGTGCTCGATCCGGAGGACTGGGGGCCTGCGCCCGGGCCGTGACGCCGGCCGGGCCGGGAATCGGGAGCAGTCGCGTCGCGGAGTCTCACGAAGGACGGGCCCCGGGCCGCCGGGCCCGGAACAGCACATGCCCCCCGTCCCCTTCCGGTACGAACTCCTCGCCCTCCGGCGTGAGCCCGGCCGCGGTGATCCACTTCCGGTAGGTGTCGGCGCCGGGGTGGCTCCACCACATGGTGGCGCCGGCGCCGAGCCAGTTGTCCTCGGTGCCCGTCCAGGGCCCGTGCCCGGCGATCGCGAGCAGGCTGCCGCCGGGGCGCAGCCAGCGGGCGACGCGGGACAGCAGGAGCGGCTGTTCGGCGAGCGGCAGGTGGATGAGCATGTAGAGGCAGACGACGGCGTCGAAGGACGCGGCGGGGAAGTCGGTCGCGGCGGCGTCGGCGCGGTGGAAGGTGGCGTTCGGCACCAGGGCGCGGGCCCGCCGGACCTGCACGTCGCTGAGGTCCACACCGGTCACGGCGTGTCCGGCGGCGCTCAGCGACCGCGCCACGGGGACACCGCACCCGCACCCCAGGTCGAGTACGTCGGCGCCGTCCGGCAGCCGGTCCAGCAGGTCGGCGATCCAGGGCGCGTACGCGTCGTCGTCGTCGGCGCGGTAGGCGTGGGAGGCCGCGTCGTAGCCGCGCCGGACCACTTCCTTGGGGTCTTCCGGGGCGCCGGTGGGTGAGCCGGGGGTTCCAGGAGCGTCGGAGAACGTCACAGGCACCGAAGGTAGGGCGCCGTCACGGCAGCGGACGAACGGTTTTCCGGTACACGGAGCGCAGCAGCTGGGACTTGGCCGGGCCGCCCACGCGCCAGCGCAGGTGCCACTCCCCCGGCGAGACGACGGTGAACTCGCCCTGGTAGAGGTCGGCGGCGCAGGGGTGGCGGGTGGTCCAGTGGCCGGTGCGCAGGTCGAGGTCGTGGAAGGGCCGTCCGTCGGCGAAGGTGACGTCGGCGGTGCCGTCCGGGCGCGGGCACAGCCGCAGGGTGCGGGTGGCCGGGGTGGTGGCGCCGTTCCAGGTCAGCTCGCCCTCCTCGACGTGCAGCAGCACACCGGGAGCGGCCCCGTCACCGGGGCCTTCGGGCCGGAAGTGCGCCGTGCCGCGGAAGGTCCCCTGCGTGCCGGTACGGACGTCGAGCACGGTGCGGTCGACGGTCCACCACCCGGCCAGGAACTCCGCGGTGTCCGGGACCGCGTACGGGCCGGGGGCGGTCGCGGCGTCGGGCTGTGTCGGCATGGCGCCATTGTCCCCGGTGGCGGCTTCCCCGCGTCGGCCGGGCCGGGCCGGGCCGCGGGGAATTGCGGTGCGTCCGGGCGTGCCCGGTCAGTAGGGTGCCGCGGGGCCGGGGGGCCTTCCGGTCCGGACGGCGGAGCGTACGAGGAGACGGTGTGAGCACAGTGGGCGGCGGGTCCGGGACGCGCCGGGCGCGGCAGGTGCTGGTCTTTGATGCCGACGACACGTTGTGGGAGAACAACGTGATCTTCGAGCGGGTCATCGAGGAGTTCCTGACCTGGCTGGACCACCCGGAGCTGGGCCGGGACGGCGTACGGGCCCTGCTGGACGAGATCGAGGCGGCCAACGCCGTGGTGCACGGCTACGGCAGCAAGGTGTTCCTGCGCAGCCTCGGCGAGTGTGTGCGGCGGGTGCGCCGGCGCGAGGCCAGCGAGGCGGAGCTGACCCGGATCGCGGGCTGGGCGCGGGCCTTCGAGGCGGACGAGGTGGAGCTGATCCCCGGGGTCGCCGAGACGCTGGCGGAGCTGGCGGGGCGCCACCGGCTGCTGATGCTGACGAAGGGCGAAGCGGCGGAGCAGCGCCGGAAGGTGGACGCGTCGCGGCTGGCCCGTCACTTCCGCGGGGTGCACATCGTGCCGGAGAAGAACGTCGGCACGTACGAGGACCTGGTCCGGACGTGCGCGCTGACGCCGTCGGTGACCTGGATGATCGGCAACTCCCCCAAGTCGGACATCCTGCCGGCCCGGGAGGCGGGCCTGAACGCGGTGTTCATCCCGAACGACAACACGTGGGTGCTGGAGCACAGCGTGCTGGACCCGGGCGACGAGAAGGTGCTCCATCTGGAGACGTTCGCCGATCTGCTGCGGCATTTCTGAGCGGCGGGCGGCGGGAAGGGAGCGGCCGGCGGTGACGGGGTCGGCCGGAGCGGTGGGCGGGGCCGGTGAGGGGCGGCGCGCGGTGGTGCTGCTGCCGTGCGCCGCCCGGGGTGGTCACATCGGGTCGGTGTCCTTCAGTTCGCCGTCGTCCAGCGCGAGCCGGCGGGTGACGCCGATCTCGCGCAGGAACGTCACGTCGTGGCTGACCACGATCAGGGCGCCCCGGTAGGCGTCCAGGGCGGTGACGAGCTGGCGTATCGAGGCCAAGTCGAGGTTGTTCGTCGGCTCGTCGAGCATCAGGAGCTGGGGTGCGGGCTCGGCCAGCATCAGGGCCGCGAGGGTCGCGCGAAAGCGCTCGCCCCCGGAGAGCGTGCCGGCCTGCTGGTCCGCGCGGGCGCCCTTGAACAGGAAGCGCGCCAGGCGGGCGCGTATCCGGTTGTCGGTGGCGTCCGGCGCGAAGCGGGCGACGTTCTCGGCGACGGTCAGCGCGTCGTCCAGGACGTCCAGCCGCTGCGGCAGGAAGCGGTGCGGTACGTGGATCTCCGCCGTGCCCTCCTCGGGCGGGATCTCGCCCGCCAGCGTCCGCAGCAGCGTGGTCTTGCCGCAGCCGTTGCGGCCGGTCAGCGCGATCCGTTCCGGGCCGCGCAGCTCGATGTCGGCGCGTGCCCCGTAGCGGGCGCGCAGGGCCCGCAGGGTCAGTACGCCGCGGCCCGGCGGCACCTCGGTGTGCGGCAGGTCGACGCGGATCTCGTCGTCGTCCCGTACCGCTTCGGCGGCCTCGCCCAGCCGCTCCCTGGCCTCCTTGAGTTTCCCGGTGTGCATGATCCGGTGTTTGCCCGCCGAGATCTCGGCCGCGGCCTTGCGCCCATTCATGATGATCTTCGGCTCGCGCTTCTGGACGTACATCTTGTGGGCGTACCGGGCCCGGCGCGCCAGCTTCACGTGCGCGTCGGCCAGTTCGCGCTTCTGGCGGACCACGTCGGCCTCGGCGACCCGCACCATCCGCTCGGCCGCCTCCTGTTCGACGGCGAGGGCCTGTTCGTACGCGGTGAAGTTGCCGCCGTACCAGTGGACCTCGCCGCCGCGCAGGTCGGCGATCCGGTCGACCAGGTCGAGCAGTTCGCGGTCGTGGCTCACGACGATCATGACGCCGGGCCAGCCCGCGACGGCCGCGTAGAGCCTGCGGCGGGCGGCCAGGTCGAGGTTGTTGGTCGGCTCGTCCAGCAGCAGCACGTCGGGGCGGCGCAGCAGCAGGGCGGCCAGCCGGAGCAGGACGGACTCGCCGCCGGAGACCTCGCCTATGGTGCGGTCGAGGTCGATGGTGTGCAGGCCGAGCTGGTCGAGGGATGCGCGGGCGCGTTCCTCGACGTCCCAGTCGTCGCCCACGGCGGTGAAGTTGGCTTCACTGGCGTCTCCATTCTCGATGGCGTGCAGGGCGGCCCGGATATCGGCGATGCCGAGGGCCGCGTCGACCCGCAGGTCGGTGTCCAGGGCGGCGTTCTGCGGCAGGTAGCCGACCTCGCCGGCCACCTTGAGCGTCCCTTCGCAGGGGTGCAGCTCTTTGGCGAAGAGCTTCAACAGGGTTGATTTCCCGGCGCCGTTGAGGCCGATCAGGCCGGTGCGGCCGGGGCCGACGGCGAGGTCGAAGTCCTCCAGGACGCGGGTGCCGTCGGGCCAGGCGAAGCCGAGGCCGGCGCAGACGACGGAGGCGGCGGCAGCGGGGGAAGAGAGGGACATACAGGTCTCCTGGATGCGCGGTGAAGGGGCGGGGAACAGCGCGGGAGACACCGCGAGGAGGTCCACGGGAGCCGGGACGGCGGCACCGGACGGTGGGCCGGGGCGAAGGCGGGCCGGATCAGCGGATCGCCGAGGTCGCGGACAGGGGCGCACGGCGGGTGCCGACGCGCGGTTCGCGCTGTCGCACCTCGCGCCGTGGGCGCGGCGTCTCAGGACCTCAGACGAGCAACGGCCTTCTCCTGTCGGCGGCAATGGGGCCGAGAAGAACGGTACGGGGGCCGCCACGAAAACGCAAACGCTATTTTGGTTGCGTTTGCAGTCGCTCCCACGGAGCCCGCCGCCGTCGGCCCTCGCGGCGCCCACCGCCGTCGGGCCCGGCGAGGCTCCCCGGCCCGCCCGGCCGTCAGTCCACCGGCCGCAGCCGCACCCGCGCCGGCCCGGCCGCCTGCAAGGTGATCCCGGCGGTCAGCGGCACCTCCCGGTCGACCGCCGTCAGCTCGTACGAGCGCAGCAGGACCGCCGCCGCCAGCACGGATTCCAGCATCGAGAAGTGCTGCCCGATGCAGGCGCGCGGGCCGCCGCCGAACGGGAACCACGCATAGCGGTGGCGCGCCGCCTCGCGCTCCGGCGTGAACCGCAGCGGGTCGAAGCGCTCCGGGTCCTCCCACAGGCCGGGGTGGCGGTGGGTCACCCAGGGCGAGACGATCACGTCCGCGCCGTCCGGTATCCGGTACCCGCCGATCTCGGTGGCCGCCACACCGCGCCGGCTGACCACCGGCGCCGCCGGATACAGCCGCATGGCCTCCTTGAGGGCCCTCGTCAGCCGCGGCAGCCGGTCCAGGTCGGCGGCCTCGGGGTCGCGTCCGCCCAGTACGGCGTGGATCTCCTCCCGTACCGGGGTCTGCTCCTCGGGGTGGCGGGCGAGCAGGTGGAGGGTGAAGGCCAGGGACGTCGCGGTCGTCTCGTGGCCGGCGAGCAGGAAGACCAGGACCTGTTCGCGGATCTCGGTGGCGTCCAGGCCGCCGTCCGCCGCGTCGCCGGCGCGGCTGAGGAGCGAGAGGAGGTCCGCGCCGTCGTCGTCACCGGGCTCCCCGCCGGCCCGGCGCGCGGCGACGATACGGTCGCACACCGCGTTCAGCTCGGCCGTCGCGGCGGCTGCCCTGCGGTTGCCGGGCGTGGGCCAGTGGCGCGGCGGGTTGCGGGGTGAGAAGCCGCGCCGCACCACGTACTTGTTGATCACGGGGAAGCAGCGGTGCACGGTGGCGACCGCGGCCTCCACGTCCGTGCCGAACAGGATGCGGGAGACCGTGCGCAGCGCCAGCCGGTTCATCTCGCCCACCAGGTCGACGGTGCCGCCGGGCGGGGTCCGCCAGCGTTCGGCGACGGCCTGCGCCTCCGATGCCACGGCCGCCGCGTAGCCGTCCACCCGGCGCTTGGTGAACAGCGGCTGCACGACCCGGCGTTGCCGCAGGTAGTCGGCGTCCTGGCTGGTCAGCAGGCCGTTGCCGAAGGACTGCCGGACCTCTTCGTAGAACGGGTGGTCCTTGCGGAAGTTCGCGGCCTCGGACGCCAGGACCTGCTGGCTGCCCTCGGGCGAGAACACCCCGTGGAAGACGCTGCGCAGGCCGGGCGGTCCGGCCACGAAGCGGACCACGTCGCCGTGTTCGCGCCGGGCGCGCGCGAACGTGTCGAGCGTGGACCGCCGCAGGTCGAACATCGAGCCCAGGAACGGGACTCCGGTGGGCCCCGGTATCGCCGGGGCGGTGTGTCGGGTGGAGGTCATGAGGCCGATCCCTACCCCGCGCCCGCCCCACGTAGCATGGGCCGAATGATCAGCAAGCGTGCCGGCCGCCAGCCCGCCGAAACCCCGTGCCGCGTCACCGTCTGCCGTGGCTGCTGCTGCGGTGACCCGCGCAAGGTCCCGGGCGTGGACCACACGGCGCAGATACCGCGGCTGCGGGCCGCGCTGGCGGGCGCGGCCGAGGTCCGTGCCTCGGAGTGCCTGGACGTCTGCGACCAGGCCAACGTCGTCGTGGTCCAGCCGTCGAAGGCGGGCCGGGCGGCGGGCGGGCGCCCGGTGTGGCTGGGGCTGGTCAACGACGACGGGGCACTGGACGACGTGGCCGCCTGGATCAAGGCGGGCGGGCCCGGCATCGCGGAGCCGCCGGGGGTACTGGACCTGTACACGTTCACCGTGTCGCGGCGCGTGCGGGAGGCGCTGGAGGGCTGAGGGGACACGGGACCCGGGGCGCGTCGGCCGTCCGGCGCAGCGTCCCTCGGACGATTACCGGAGTCTTACGGGACGGGCCCACGGCCCCCGGCCACCCGCCGGGCGCGGTTCGCTGGACGCATGAAGCCCACCGCACCCCGCCGCGCGCCGCTCCTGCGCCGCGCCGTCGTCGTCCCCGTCCTCGCCGTGGCCGTGCTCGCCGCGGCCTTCGCGCTCTATCTCTTCCAGCCGTGGAAGGCCCTGACCAGCACCACGGTGGACGAGGCCGCGCCGCCCGCCGTCACCTCCTCCGCCCCCGCCGACGCCATGACGGGCGAGCCGGGCGCCCGGGGCCCGGACGGCACGGGCGGTATGAGCGGTATGAAGGGGGCGGCGGCCCGCGGCTCCTTCGTCTCCCACGAGCACGCCACCAGCGGCACCGCCCGTACGCTGCGCCTCGCGGACGGCGGCCGGGTGGTGCGGCTGGAGGACCTCAAGACCTCCGAGGGGCCGGACGTACGGGTCTATCTGTCGCACCGGAGCGCCGCCGAGGCCGCGAAGGGGCTCGGCCGGGACGCCGTGGAACTGGGCGCGCTCAAGGGCAATCTCGGCAACCAGAACTACACCGTGCCGTCCGCCACCGACCCCGCCGGGTTCCGCAGCGTGGTGATCTGGTGCAAGCGGTTCTCGGTGTCCTTCGGCGCCGCGGACCTCCCGGCCGCCGCCACGATGGCACGCTGATCCCGTGAGCCGAGCCACCCCGCCCCCCGCGTCCCCGCCCGATCCGGTGCCCGCCGCGCCGCCCCGGCGCATCCTCGTCGTCGAGGACGACCCGACCGTCGCCGAGGTCGTCACCGGTTACCTCACGCGCGCCGGCTACACCACCGAACACGCCGCCGACGGCTGGGCGGCCCTCGACCGGGCCGCCGCCTTCCGGCCGCACCTGGTGGTGCTGGACCTGATGCTGCCGGGGCTGGACGGCCTGGAGGTGTGCCGACGGCTGCGCCGGGCGGAGCGGGCGGACGGGACGGCGGGGGCGGCCGGTACAGGTGGGGCGGGCGACGGCTCCTCGGGCGCGCCCCGGGCCCGGCCCCAGGCGGCGCCGGGGCCGCTCCCGGTCGTGATGCTCACCGCCCGCGGCGAGGCGTCCGACCGCATCCTGGGGCTGGAGCTGGGCGCGGACGACTACGTGACCAAGCCGTTCAGCCCCCGTGAACTGGTGCTGCGCATCGGCTCCGTACTGCGCCGCGCGGAGGCCGCGCCCCCGGCCGCCACCCCGGCCCCTCCCCTGCGGGCCGGGGACCTGACCGCCGATCCCGCGGGCCGCCACGCCGTACGGGCCGGGCGTCCCCTGTCGCTGACCGCCCGCGAGTTCGACCTGCTGCTCTTCCTGATGCGCAACCCGGGGCGGGTGTTCGCGCGGGAGGATCTGCTGCACCAGGTCTGGGGCTGGGAGTTCGGCGACCTGTCGACCGTCACCGTGCATGTGCGGCGGCTGCGCGAGAAGGTCGAGGACGACCCGGCGGCGCCGCGGCTGATCGTCACGGTGTGGGGCGCCGGATACCGCTTCGACCCGGCGGACGGTCCGGGCGACGGCCGTACCGGCGCCGCCCCCGACGCCCCGCCCGCCCCCTCCGAAGGTCCCCGCCCGTGAACGACTTCCTCGCCATCGCCGCCCTGGCCGCCCTCGGCGCCGCCGCCGCTGGACTGCCGGCCGCCGCGGCCGTGCGGATGCTGCGGCGCCGCTCCGTCGCGCTGTCGCTGTTCGCCGCGGGGGCGCTGGCGGTCGTCACCATGGCGGCGGGGACGGTCGCGGTCGCCCAGGCGATGTTCCTGTCGGCGCACGACCTCGGTGTGGTGATGGCCGTGGTCGCGGTCTCCGGCGTGGTGTCGCTGGCCGCGGCGCTGCTGTTCGGCCGCCGGATCGCCGCGGGCAGCCGGCAGCTGGCGGACGCGGCCCGTACGGTCGGCAGCGCGGGCGGGTTCGCGGCGCCCGCCGATCCGCCGACCGCCGAACTGGCGACGCTGGCCGACGCGTTGGAGGCGACCAGTGCCCGGCTCGCGCGGGCCAGGGAGCGCGAACAGGCGCTGGACGCCGCGCGGCGCGACCTGATCGCGGGCATCTCCCACGATCTGCGCACCCCGCTGGCGGGCCTGCGGGCGATGGCCGAGGCCCTGGAGGACGAGGTGGTGAGCGGCGCGGACGCGGCCCGCTACCACTCCCGTATGCGGGTGGAGGTGGACCGGCTGGCCGGCATGGTCGACGACCTCTTCGAACTCTCCCGCATCCAGGCGGGCGCGCTGACGCTGACGCCCTCCCGGGTGTCGGTGTACGACCTGGTGGACGACGCCCTCGCGGGCGCCCGGCCGCTGGCCGCCGCGGGCGGGGTGCGTCTGGTGGACGGCGGGGTGGCGGCCGTACCGGTCCGGGTGGACGCGCAGCAGATCACCCGCGTCCTGGGCAATCTGCTGGGCAACGCGATCCGGGCGACGCCGGCCGACGGCACGGTGGCGGTGAGCGCGCGGCGCGCGGACGGCCGGGTGGTGCTCGCGGTCGAGGACGGCTGCGGCGGCATCCCGGAGGCCGACCTGCCGCGCGTCTTCGACACCGGCTGGCGCGGCGCCCCGGCCCGTACGCCGCGCGCGGACGGCGGGAGCGGCGCGGGTCTGGGCCTGGCGATCGTCCGTGGCATCGTCGAGGCGCACGCGGGGCGCGCCTCGGTGCGCAACACGGAGCGGGGCTGCCGCTTCGAGGTCGAACTTCCCGGCGCGTGACCGGGCGCGGCGGCCTGCCGCCGCACGAGGGCGGTCTCCTGCGGCATGATGGCGATCATGACGGAGGAACGCCTGCCGGAGGCGGCAGAGGTGGCCCGGCTGGCCCAGGACGTCGTCCCCGGGCTCGGTGCGGCGGATGTGCGGCCCATCGACGAGGGAGGCGATCACGCGTCCTGGTGGGTGGGGCCGGGCCATGTGGCCCGGTGCGCGCTCGACCGGGGCGGATCGGAGCGCCTGCGCCGGGAGGTCGCGCTGCGCGAGCTGATCGGTGACCGGATCGGGGTGCCCGTACCGGTGAGTGCGGCGAGCGGTGAGTGGACGCGCGGGCGCGCCTTCACCCTGGACGTCCGGCTGGCCGGGGTCGGTGCCGAGCTGCGCGCGGTGCCGGAGGCGGGCGAGGCCGATCTGGCGCGGATGCTCGTCCGGCTCGCGGAGGTGCCCGTGGCGGACGCCGGGGCGCTGGGCGTGCCGCCGGAGGCGCCGCGCAACATGCCGGGGCTGCTGCGCCGTGCCACGGAGGCGGCGGAGGCGGTCGCCGCGCGCGGTGAGTTCGAGGCCGACCGGCTGCCGAGGCTGCGCGTCGCGGGGGCGGAGGACGCGACGGCGCCCGGCACGCTCGTGCACAACGATCTCAAGGGTGAGCACCTGCTCGTCGCCGAGGACGGCCGGATCGGCGGCGTGCTGGACTGGACGGATGCCGTGACCGGCGATCCCGCCGAGGATGTCGCGGGGCTGGCGATCTCGGTCGGTGCCGTGGCGGCCGTACGGATCGCCGCCGCGGCCGGGTTCGGCTCCGGCGCGTGCGCCCGCGCGCTGCAGCTGGCGCGCTGCGACACGCTGACCCTGCTGTCCGACCGGCTCCGCGGCCTCGACGACAGTCCCCTGCCGCTGCTGCGCGCGCAGTTGCGGCGGGCGTGGGAGCCGACATCGCTGGACGGCCCGGAGTCCGGCTGAGGTCCGTGGCCGATCCCGGCCCCCTGGCTACCCCGCCGGGCCGCGCTTCCTGTCGGTCCGTTCCTCCGGTTCCCACAGCGGATGCTCGCGCCGTGCCCAGCCCGCGTCCACGGTCCCGGTGCGCATCCCCCGGCGTGCTTCGGGATCGCCGTACGCCATCCACACGTGGCCCGCGATGACGACGGCGATCGTCAGGGCCAGCCAGTCGTGCACGAAGGTCGCGCCGGTCCGCCAGGACAGCGGGGCGAGGCCGGTGAACCACATCAGCAGGCCCGTTCCGGTCATGACCAGGACCGCGCCCGCCAGCCACGCCGCGTAGATCTTCTGGCCCGCGTTGAACTTGCCCGCGGGCCGGCCGGCGCGGCGGCGCAGTGCTGCGCCGAGCCAGCGGCCGTCGTGCGGCCCGTAGCGGTTGAGCCGGGTCAGGTCGGCGCGCAGCGCGCGCGAGACGAGGCCCAGGAGCAGTGGTACGGGCAGCAGCAGCCCGGACCATTCGTGGACGGTCACCATCAGCGCCCGGCGGCCGACGAGTTGGGCGAGGAAGGGCAGGTACAGGCAGCCCGCGGTCAGCACGCAGACGGCCATGAGGGTGGCGGTGGCGCGGTGCACCCAGCGTTCGGCGGGCGAGAAGCGGCGTAGGCGCGCGCCGGCCGTCCGTACCGGCTGCTGCGCGCCGCCCGCCACGCGCTCAGACGGTCGGCGCATCGTCGCGTCCGTTCGAGCGGCCGACCCAGGCGTCCACGTCGTACCCGCGGTCCTCCCAGTACCCCGGCCGCACCCGCTCGGTGACGGTGATGCCGGAGAGCCACTTCGCCGACTTGTAGAAGTACATCGGCGCCATGTACAGCCGCACCGGGCCGCCGTGCTCGTGTGCGAGCGGCTTGTCCCGCATGCCCAAGGCGATCAGCACGTCGTCGCGGCGCGCCTGTTCGAGCGTGAGGCTCTCGCTGTACGCGCCGTCGAAGCAGGTGAAGCGGACCGCACGCGCCCCGGGGCGCACGCCCGCCGCGTCCAGGAGGCGGGACAGGCGTACGCCGGTGAAGGGCGTGTCCGGGACCCGCCAGCCGGTCACGCACTGCACGTCGCGCACCAGGCGCGTCTGCGGCAGCGCGCGCAGGTCGGACAGGCGGTAGGCGGTGGGCCGGTCCACGAGGCCGTCCACCGTGAGGCGGTAGCCGCGGGCGTCCTTGCGCGGTACGGAGGCGGTCACCGAGTAGTAGCGGAAGCCGCCGCCCGCCGGGAGCAGACCGGACAGGCCGGTGGGGTCCCGCCGGGCGGCGGCGCCGAGGGTGTTGTCGTACGCGCGTTGCAGGTACGGGGCCGTGGCGATGCCGGCGGCGCCGGTGGCGAGCATGGCGAGCACCAGGCGGCGGCCGACGGGGGTGCCGTGCCCGTCGGCCGCCGGGGCGCTGCGGTTGCCGGTGTCCGGCGTGTCACCGTTCCGGGGCGTGTTGTCGTTCGGGGTCACGCCTCGATTCGAGCACCGTGCCGGGGCCCCGGCCAGCCTTCGCGCCGGGACGTCAGGCTTTCGTCATCTTCGCCCCGGGCCGGGGCACATCACGTCCCCGGGGCGTGGCAGTGCCCTGTCCCGCCGCTCTCCCGCGGCAGGTCCAGCGTCGGGTTGCGGTCGAAGAACCCGGTCGGCCGCAGTGTGAAGCCGCAGCGGTCGACGGGCATGACCGGCCAGTCCTCCAGGCGCGGCAGGTGTGTCGGGCCGAAGCAGTGCCAGAGCGTCAGGGCGGTGTTCTCCAGGGACTCGCCGGGGCGCGACCACTCGGTGACGCCCGCGCCGCCGGGGTGCTGGTTGGGGTAGTCGCCGTCCGGGTAGTGGCGGCCGGGCGCGCTGCGGGTGATCCACAGGTGCTTGGTGGCGTAGGCGACCCGGGCGGCGACCGGGGAGCCGGGCCGGGCGAGCAGGGTGGGGCCGTACTGCTGCGGGGTCAGGGTGTAGGCGACGGGCTGTCCGGCCCGGTTGCGGGCGGCGGGGTTGGTGATCCGCCAGCGGCGGCCGGCGGCCGGATCGGCGAGCCGCCCGCCCTCGCCGGAGTCGGTGACGGGGGTGGCCCGGACGGTGAAGGCGTTGCCGTTGGGGTTGTCGGGACCGGTGGGGACGGGGACGACGTCGACCTCCTCCACCGTGTTCGCGTGGCCGTCCACCGCGGGGTCCAGCCGGGCGCAGAACAGGTGCTGGTGGTACGGCGCCTGGAGGCCGGGCGCGACCTCGGTGGCGTACGGGGAGACGGTGCCCGGCTCGGACGCCGAGGTCTGCACCAGGCCGGTGGACTTGACCTCGAACTCGATGCCGCCGTCCTGGTACAGGTACCAGTAGAAGCCGTAGTCGTAGTTGCCGAGCGTGGCGATGCAGGAGACGACGAGACGGCGGGAGCGGCGGCTCTCGGCGGCGAAGTCGTGGAACATGTTGGTGTGCTTCCACAGGAGGCCGTGGTCCTCCTCGTGGATGCAGATGGCGTTGGGCAGCGTCTGCGGGGTGCCGTGGTCGTCGGGGACCACGGCGTCCACGTACCGGATCTCGCCGAGGCAGTCGCAGCCCAGCCGCAGTGCGTTGGTGTTGCGGCCGAGGGTGTACTCGCCGACGTCCAGGTAGCAGATCCAGTTGCGGTCCGCGCCGGGGTCGGCGTACGGGACGGCCATCTCGGCGAGCGAGGCGCGGTGCAGTACGGGGCGTACACGGTCGCCGTCGCGGACCGCCAGCTCGTGCAGGACCAGGCCCTCGCGGGCGTTGAAGTCCAGTCGCAGCGACCAGTTCTGCCAGGTCAGGCGGTGTCCGTCGAGGGCGAAGGAGGGGCCGTCGGGCTGGCTGGTCTCCAGGGGCCTCAGATCGGTGCGGGCCGGGCCGTTGAACTCGGCCTCGTAGCGCCCGCACGCGGCGGGGACGGGCACCGCTCCGGTGTCGACGAGGCGGACGACCCGCCGCTCGGTGAGGTCCACGTCGGCGACCAGGCCGCCCACGGGGTGCGCGAACGGGTTGTCGGCCGCGTCGCAGCGCAGGAACGTCAGCGAGCGCAGCATCCGGCGTCCGGTCTCCCCGGCCCGGCCGAAGTGGCCGGCGGCCAGCGGGGCGCAGAGGACGAGCGCGGTATCGGTGATGCCGCGCCCGTCCATCGCCTTGCGCCAGCCCGGGTCGGCCTTGACGATCTCGTCGCAGCGCTCGTACTCCTCGAAGAGGATGGGCGGCTGGCCGTCCGCCGCCGGGTCCAGCGGGCGGTGGGCGAGCAGGACGCGGGCGGTGACGTCGACGACCGCCTCGGCGGCGGCGCCCGTCGCGGTGTCCAGGAGGGTGACGCGCAGCCGGCGCGCGACCGGGTCGCCGGGGCGGTGGGCGGCGACGGTGTGCCGGTCCGGCTCGTCCGGCAGGACGAGGGGGAAGCGGGTGGTGTCGCCCACCAGTCCCGCGCCGCGCAGGATGTCGCGGGCGGTGGTGATCTCGTCGGCGGTGAGCGGGTCGAGGGGGTGCGGCGCGGTGGCGCCGTCCCGTCCGGCGGGGTGCGGGGCGGTGGCCGCCGCGTCCGTGTCCCGCCGCCCGGCCGGGCGGGGTTCCGTCGTGCCGTGCGCCATGGGTCAGCTCTCCTCACGCGAGGTCGACGAGGGCGGCACGCTCGCCGCCTTCTCCAATTGGAACGCCTCGTTGCCCAGGCCGATGCGGGCGTGGACCGCGGGGCGCCGGGCCCGCAGGACGCGGCCGTACCCGAGCCCGACCACGGCCGCCAGGCCGATGACGCCGGGCAGCACCCAGTTCAGCGCCGAGCCCGCCTCGGCGCTGACCAGTACCCCGAAGTCCTTGACCGCGTAGACCAGCACGGTCAGCAGCGCGAGCGCGGCCAGCCCGGCGGCCACCAGCCGTCCGGCCTGCGCCCGGCCCGCGCCGCGCCGTACGAAGAACGCGATGACCGCGACGGACGCGGTGGCCATCAGGACGATCACGCCGAGCGCGCCCACGTTGCCGCCCCAGGTGAACAGCTTCAGCACGGGCGTGGTGGGGTCGCCGTCCGGCTTCCGGTCGGTGAGCGCGAAGGCGGCCACGACGACGAGCGAGATGACGGACTGCAGCAGCGAGCCGAGTGCGGGCGCGCCGCTGGTCCTGGCGGTGCGGCCGAGGGCGGCGGGCAGCAGTCCCTCGCGGCCCATCGCGAAGGCGTAGCGGGCCACCACGTTGTGGAAGCTGAGCATCGAGGCGAAGATGCCGGTCACGAAGAAGAGGTGCAGGATGTCGGTGAAGGTGGCGCCGAGCCGCGGTCCGGTGAGGGCGAAGATCAGGTTGGGGCCCTCCTTGCCTGCGGTGGCCACAACGTGGTCCGGTCCGGCGGCGACGCCGACCAGCCAGGAGCTGAGCGCGAAGAAGACCGCGACGAAGCCGACGGCGAGGTACATCACCCGGGCCACGACCGTCTGGGGCCGGCTGGTCTCCTCGGCGTAGACGGGGGCCTGTTCGAAGCCGACGAACGCGGCGACGGCGAAGCACAGCGCGGTGCCCAGGCCCGCGCCGCCGAGGGTGGCCGGGTCGAAGGCGTGCGGGGACAGGCCCTGCGGGCCCGGCTGCGCGGCGAAGGCGATGTCGAAGACGACGATCAGGACGACCTCGATGGCGAGCAGCACGCCCAGCACCTTGGCGTTCAGGTCGATCTTCAGCGCGCCGAGCACGCCGATGACGACGACGCCGAGCAGGGCGGGCACCCACCAGGACACGGCGAGGCCCAGGTGCCTGTCGAGCAGGGCGGACACCTCGAAGCCGAAGATGCCGTAGATGCCGAACTGCAGGGCGCTGTAGGCGGCGAGCGCGACGAAGGAGGCGCCGGCGCCCGCCGTGCCGCCGAGGCCGCGCGCGATGTACGCGTAGAACGCCCCGGCGTTGTGGACGTGCCGGCTCATCTCGGCGTAGCCGACGCTGAACAGCGCCATCACCACGCCCAGGATGACGAACAGCAGCGGCTGCCCGACGATGCCCATGACCTGGTACGTGGTGACCATGACGCCGGCCACGACCATCAGGGGCGCGCTGGCGGCCAGCACCGACAGCAGCAGGCCCGGCGTGCCGATGCGGCCGGCGCGCAGGGCCCGCTCCTGGCCTTTGAAGGTACTGATCTCGCGGGTGCCGTCCGGCCTTCCCGTGCGTCCCGGCTTGCCCTGGTTTCCCGTACTGCTCGTCAGCATGGCGCGGAGGTGTCCTTTCCGTGGAGCGCGGAGGCGGGCGGTGCGCATGGTGCGTGGTGCGTGATGCATGTGCGGGGTGTGCTGTGGCGCGTGGTGCGTACGGCTGTGGCGCGTGGTGCGTGGTGCTGCGTACGTGGTGCGGGCGCCCGGCGGGGCCGGGCGCCGGGGATCAGGCGGTGCCGAACGCCGTGTCGCGGGCCGCCTTGAAGGCCTTGCGGGCGTCCCGGTCGGGGTAGGACCACGGCGCGGCGGTGACGTGCGGGCCGATGCGGTGGAAGAGCGCGGCGGCCTCGGCCATCCGCCCTTCGTGGTACTTGGCGTGGGCGAGGAAGTTGAGGTCCACCTTGCGGCGCGGGTGGCCCTCGCCCTCCCACTCCAGCCACCAGTCGAAGGCCGCCTTCATGACCTGGCGGGCGCGGCGGGTGGACCAGTGGCCGGAAGCCGCCGGGTCCGCGGGTTCGACACCGGCGGCGGCCAGCGCCCGGTAGCGCTCCGCGTGCGCGACGACGGGCAGGATCGCCAGCGGCGAGTCCGCCGGGGCCTGTTCGGCGGCCCAGTACGCGAAGTCGTAGACCTGGTGCAGCGGGTCGTCGGCGCCGCCCTGCCGCTGCTCGGCCAGGCAGGCGGCCATCAGGTGGTGGGCGTGGTGGTGGTCCGGGTGCCGGGCCCGCACCTGGTCGAAGGCGTGCTCGCGTTCGTCGGGGGTGCCGGTGCGGCGGGCGAGGATCAGCAGGCCCAGCCAGGGGGTCGGGTCGCGGGGCGCCATGGCGGCGGCGAGGCGGCAGGCTTCGCGCGCCGCGTGCTCGCTGCTCCTGCCGCGCAGCGCTTGGAAGACGAGGGCGCAGGCGAGCAGGGTGGCGGCGTCGGCGCTGTCCGGTTCGGCCAGGCGCCAGTCACCGGCCCAGGCGGCGCTGGCGGTGCCTTCGGCGAGCACCACCAGGCGGTGGCCCCGCAGGTCCCAGTCCGTACCGGTGTCGGACAGCAGCGTCCGTACCCGGACCCAGCGGCCGTGCGCCAGGGCGTCGACGGTGGCGGCGAGTTGGGCGTCGTCCAGGCACGGGTCGAGGACCGGTGCGTCCTTGCGGCGGGATCGGCCCAGCGGAGGGGGCGGCGGAGGGGTCACGGGCAGGAACACTCCACGACGCGCGCTTCACCTCCGGACGCGCCGCATCCCGGGCGCGCATGTGCAGAATTGGTGCACTGATCGACACCATTAGGTCACGCACAGCAAAGCGTCAGGCGCAGCCACGCGTCAAGGCGGTTCGGAGAATGGCCGGAAAGCCAACTGCCTTGCCCGTCAACACACTTGTCAATAAGCGCCGGGGCTGCTGCCGCGGCGGACCGGGCCCCGGCCCGCCCCGTCGGGCCCGTCCCGTACGCGCTCGTCGCCCGCGCGCTCAGCCCACCGCCTTCGCCGCCGCCCGTCCCGCCGTACGCCCCGAGAAGATGCAGCCGCCCAGGAAGGTCCCCTCCAGCGACCGGTAGCCGTGCACGCCGCCCCCGCCGAAGCCCGCCGCCTCACCCGCCGCGTACACACCGGGCAGCGGCTCGCCGCCCTCGGTCAGCACCCGCGAGGACAGATCGGTCTCCAGGCCGCCGAGCGTCTTGCGGGTGAGGATGCTCAGCCGTACGGCGATCAGCGGGCCGGCCTTGGGGTCGAGCAGACGGTGCGGCGGCGCCGTACGGATCAGCCGGTCGCCCAGGTACCTGCGCGCCCCGCGCATGGCGGTGACCTGGAGGTCCTTGGTGAAGGAGTGGCTGATCTCGCGGTCCCGCGCGACGATTTCGCGGCGCAGCGCGGCCTCGTCGACCAGCGGCTCCTTGGTCAGCTGGTTCATCCGCCGTACCAGGCCGCCGAGCGAGCGCTCGACGACGAAGTCCGCGCCCCGGTCCATGAACGCCTGGACCGGTGCCGGGGCGCCGGGCAGGGGCCGCCGCAGCACCTCCCGTACGCTGCGGCCGGTCAGGTCCGGGTTCTGCTCGGAGCCGGAGAGGGTGAACTCCTTCTCGATGATCTTCTGGGTGAGCACGAACCAGGTGTGGTCGTAGCCGGTGCGCATGATGTGTTCGAGCGTGCCGAGCGTGTCGAAGCCGGGGAACAGCGGCACCGGCAGCCGCTTGCCGCGCGCGTCCAGCCACAGCGGGGACGGGCCGGACAGGATGCGGATGCCGTGCCGGGGCCAGATGGGGTCCCAGTTGTCGATGCCCTCGGTGTAGTGCCACATACGGTCCCGGTTGACGATCCGGCCGCCCGCCGCCTCGGCGATGCCCAGCATCAGGCCGTCCACGTGCGCGGGCACGCCGGACAGCATCCGCTCCGGCGGCCTGCCCAGCCGCTCGGGCCAGTTGGCGCGCACCAGGTCGTGGTTGCCGCCGAGACCGCCGGAGGTGACGATCACGGCCTGGGCGCGCAGCTCGAAGGCGCCGGTCACCTCGCGGCTGCTGGGCGTGCCGCGTTCGGCGTCCGACGGCTGGAGGATCTCGCCGGTGACGGTGTCGACGGTGCCCGCGCTGCGCCCCAGGCCGGTGACGCGGTGCCGGAAGCGCAGCTCCACCAGGCCGCGCGCGACTCCGGCCCGCACCCGCCGCTCGAAGGGCGCGACCAGGCCGGGACCGGTGCCCCAGGTGATGTGGAAGCGGGGTACGGAGTTGCCGTGTCCGGTGGCCGCGTAGCCGCCGCGCTCGGCCCAGCCGACGACCGGGAAGAACCGGACGCCCTGCCGGTGCAGCCAGGCGCGCTTCTCCCCCGCCGCGAAGTCGACGTACGCCTCGGCCCACTTGCGCGGCCAGTGGTCCTCGGGACGGTCGAAGGCCGCCGCGCCGAGCCAGTCCTGCCAGGCCAGCTCGCGGCTGTCGCGGATGCGCAGCCGCCGCTGCTCGGGCGAGCCGACGAGGAAGAGACCGCCGAAGGACCAGTGCGCCTGGCCGCCGAGACCGCCGGCCGGCTCCTGGTCCAGGAGGATCACCTTGCGCCCCGCCTCGGCCAGCTCGGCGGTGGCCGCGAGCCCGGCCAGACCTGCTCCGATCACGATCACGTCAGCGTCGTAGGCCATGTCCGCCAGTCTTCTCTCCTCGCCGCGGCGCACCGGAGGGCCCGGCCGCCATCGTGGCTACCGATCCTCAGCGCGGCCGGGCGGTGCGTCAACCGCGGGTTCGGGACGCCCCGGGCGGGTACCCGGTGGCGTCCGCCGGCGGCGGGCGGCCGGGCGGCTCGCTATCCTCGGCCAAGTCCCCATCGCCCCGCTCGACTTGAGGTGCGTGACGTGACGGTGTTCCTGCTGGCCGTGAGCGCGGCCGGCTGTCTGGGCTTCGGCTTCGTGCTCCAGCAGTGCGCGGCCCAGCGCGCCCCGATGCAGGACTTCCTCTCCCTGCGGCTGCTGCTCGACCTGGCCCGGATGCCGCGCTGGCTGGCCGGCATCGGTTTCATGGCCGCCGGTATGGCGCTGGGCGCCGCGGCGCTCGGCATGGGGGAGGTCACCCTCGTCGAACCGCTGCTGGCCACGAATCTGCTCTTCGCGATGGCCCTGTCCAGACTCCTCACCCGGCAACGGCTGGGACGGCAGGGCTGGGGCGGCCTGTGGCTGCTGGCGGGCGGCGTGACGGCGTTCATCGTGGCCGGTGAGCCGCACGGCGGCCGCAGCGTCGCCGACCCGTTGCGGCACTGGCTCGTCATGGGCGCGGTCCTGGCCCTCGCGCTGCTGCTGGCGGCCTGCGCCAAGCGGGTACGGATGAGCCGGGAGGCGGCGCTGCTGGGCATCGCGGCCGGACTGCTGTACGGGCTCCAGGACGCCCTGACCCGGATCAGCGGCGAGCGGTTCGGGCACGGCGGCTGGGCGGCGCTGCTCACCGGCTGGGAGCCGTACGCGGTCCTCGCGCTGGGCGTCTTCGCGCTGGTGCTGGTCCAGAGCGCTTTCGAGACGGCGCCCCTGCGCATGTCGCTGCCCGCCCTGACGGCGGCCCAGCCGCTGGCGGGCATCGTCTGCGGGGTCGGCTTCCTGGGCGACCGGCTGAACCTGACCACCGGTGCGCTCGTCTGGGAGGCGGCCGGGCTGGCGGCGGTTGTGGGCGGCATCGTCCTGATCGGCCGGCATCCGGCGATGCCCGCGGGGGCGGCCGGGCGGCCGGAGCGGGTGCGGCAGTTGCAGGCGGGGTGAGCGGGGCGGCCGGCGGACCGGAAGCGGTTCGCCGCGCCCGTCGTGCATTGTCATGCACGCATCAGCAGTGACCTAGTACCACCCCCGTGAGAGACCCATTGACCAGCAGAAACAAGCCCCGGCACCCCTTCCTCTTCGCGCGGCCCCCGCGATACCTCTTCTCCTACGGACCCCACCACCCCCCGCGCACAAAGCTCGCCCGAAGAGTGAGGGACGCCATGAACGGCACACACGTCACCGACCCCGCCTCCACACCGGAGAACGCCTGGTACGTCGACGACCGCTGCACGAACTGCGACGTCGCCCGGCAGCTCGCCCCCGGCCTGATCGCCGAGTCCGGCGGCCGTTCCGAGGTCGTACGGCAGCCGCGCGACGCGGCGGAGGAACGGCAGCTGCACGCCGCCGCGTTCGCGTGTCACACCCGCTCCATACGCCATCCCGTACGGCGGCTCGACCCGGCCCTCGACCCCTACCCCCTGCGGCTCGGCGACACCGACGTCCTGCTGTGCGGGCACAACTCGCCGCACACCGCCGGCGCCAACTCCTACCTCCTGCACCGCCCCGGCGGGACGCTGATGATGGTGGACACGCCCCGCTGGAGCGAGCCGCTCGCCGCCCGGTACGAGGCGCTCGGCCCGGTCACCGACGTCCTGCTCACCCACCGGGACCACGTGGCGCACGGCCGCCGCTACGCCGACCGGTTCGGGGCCCGGCTGTGGATACACGAAGGCGACCTGGACTCCGTGCCCGACGCCGACCACGTCCTGCGCGGCACCGGGGCCACCGAGATCGCCGAGGGCGTGCTCGCCCACCCGCTGCCCGGCCACACCGAGGGCAGCGTGCTCTTCGTCGCCGACGAGCGGTACTGCTTCAGCGGGGACAGCTTCTACTGGTCGCGCACGACCGGCGACATCGAGGTGGCGGACAGCGTCACCTGGTACTCCATCGAGGAGTTGGCCGCCTCCCTGGCCCGGACCGCCGTCGGACTGCGCTTCGAGTGGCTGCTGCCCGGCCACGGCGACCGCAAGCGGCTGCCCGCCGACGACATGGCCGGGCGGATACGGGGGCTGGCCGCCCGCACCCGGGAGCTGCGGCCGCGGCCGGTCGACTTCACGGCCGTGCGCTGGTGAGACGAGACGCCACCGACACCGACGAGGCGCCCTCGACACTGAATAATGCCCAGCATTAGAGTGCCCGCATGACCAGGGCGTCAGGGGCCGGGACCCGGGAGAAGCTGCTGCGCGCCGCGGAGGAGCTCTTCGCGGCACAGGGCGTGGACGGGGCGCAGACGCGCGACATCGTGCGGCTGGCCGGGCAGAACAACCCGTCCGCCGTCCAGTACCACTTCGGTTCGCGGGCCGGGCTGCTGGACGCCGTGATGGCCGGGCGGCTGGCCCGTACGGAGGCGGTGCTCGCGCCCGCGCTGGCGGCCGTGGAGGCACGGGCCGGTGCGTCCGGCCCCGGTCTGCGCGCCCTGGTCGGCGCGCTCGTCGCCGCCGAGGCGACTCAGCTGCGCGACGACCGGGGCCGCCGCTGCCTGCGCATCTCCGCCCAGTTGACCCACGAGAGCGGCGTACGGACGCGCACCCCGCACCCCGCCCTGGAGGGCACCGCGACCTGGCGGCTGATCGGACTGGCGGAGGACGCGCTCGTCGCGACGGGCCTGCCCGAGGCGCTGCGGCTGGAGCGGATCGACCTGGCACTGACGCTGGTCGGCGCGGCGCTGGCCGACCGGGCCCGGCAGTACCTGGACGGCGTCCGGCCGCTGACGTACGAGGAGTTGTTCCTCGCCGACCTCACCGGCACCACGGTGGCGTTCCTGCTGGCCCCGCCCGCCGCCCCGCATCCCTGACGCCGCCCAGGCATCACCGGTCCCGCCCGTCTCGCCTGTCCTACCCGCCCCTCCGGTTCATCCGGCCCGTTCGCTAGGAGCTGTTGCACATGCCCGACCTACACGACAAGACCGTCATCATCACCGGCGCCGCACGCGGCCTGGGGGCCGCCGCCGCCGAGCAGGCGGTCGCGGCCGGCGCGCACGTCGTCCTCACCGACATTTTGTTGGACGAGGGCCGGGCGACGGCCGAACGGCTCGGCGAGCGCGCCCGGTTCCTCGCGCACGACGTGACGTCGGAGGACGACTGGCAGCGGGCGGCCGACTTCACGGCCGAGACGTTCGGCGGCATCGACGGGCTGGTGAACAACGCGGGGATAGCCACCGGTCAGCCGCTGGACTCGGTCTCCGTCGACTTCTTCCGCAAGGTTCTCGACGTGAACCTGACCGGCGTCTTCATCGGCATGAAGACCGTGCTCCCGGCGATGCGCGAGCGCGGCGCGGGGTCGATCGTGAACATCTCCTCGGCGGCGGGCCTCATGGGCCTGGCCCTGACCGGCGGTTACGGCGCCTCCAAGTGGGGCGTACGCGGTCTGACGAAGATCGGCGCGGTGGAGCTGGGCACCGAACGCATCCGGGTGAACTCGGTGCACCCCGGCATGACCCTCACCCCGATGACCGAGCAGGCGGGCATCGAGCGGGGCGCGGGCAAGTACCCGAACACGCCGATGGGGCGGGTCGGCGAGGCCGGGGAGGTCGCCGAGGCGGTGGTGTTCCTGCTGTCCGACGCGGCGTCGTACGTCACCGGGGCCGAACTGGCGGTGGACGGCGGCTGGACCTCCGGGCCGACGGTCCGCTACGTCATGGGGCAGTGACGCGTGACCCGGGGCCCGTGGCGCCCCGGGGGACGGCGGGCTGGTTGCATGGGGCCATGGACGGACAGCAGCCACTGAGCGCGGACGAGATCGTCGACGTCGTCAACGAGAGCGACGAGGTCGTGGGACAGGCCCGGCGGGGCGATACCTACGCCCACCGGCTGCGGACGCGGTGCGCGTTCATCCTCGCCCGGGACGCCGAGGACCGGGTCTTCGTACACCGCCGTACCGCGGAGAAGCTGGTGTTCCCCTCGCACTACGACATGTTCGTCGGCGGGGTGGTCGGCGCGGGCGAGACGTACGACGAGACCGCGCTGCGCGAGGCGGAGGAGGAGCTGGGCGTGACCGGCCTGCCGCAGCCGGTCCCGCTGTTCAAGTTCCTGTACGAGACGCCCGAGCACACCTGGTGGTCGGCGGTCTACGAGGTGCGCTGCACACTGCCCGTGCGGCCGCAGGAGTCGGAGGTGGCCTGGCACGCCTTCCTCACCGACGAGGAGCTGGAGCGGCGCATTCCGCAGTGGGAGTGGACGCCCGACGGCATGGCCGCCTACCTGCGGCTCCGGGAGTGGCGGGCCGCGCGGGAGCAGTAGCCCGCGGCGGGCGGCCGGGAGAAGCGGTCGCCGGTGAGCAGCCGGGAGAGGCGACCGCCGGGGGACGGCTGCCGGAGCGGCACAGCGTAGGGTTCAGGCCATGATCCTCACCGACAGACTGCGGTCGATCGGCGCGGGCGTACGGCTGTGGTTCACGCCCGCGCGCGTCCGCGAGGAAGGCACCACCCCCGACTACCGCTTCTCCCTCGCCAACGAACGCACCTTCCTGGCCTGGCTGCGGACCGGGCTGGCGCTGGTGGGCGGCGGGTTCGCGGTGGACCAGTTCCTGCCCCGGCTGCACGATGTGCTGCGGGTGACGTTCACGGTGGTCCTGCTGGTGGGCGGCGCGCTGTGCGCGGTGCGGGCGGTCAACCACTGGGTGCGCTGCGAGCGGGCGATGCGGCGCGGCGAGGATCTGCCCGCGTCCCGTTTCCCGGCCGTACTGGCGGTAGCCGTCGGTCTGCTCGCGGCGGCGATGGTGGTGCTCGTCGCCGCCGGCTGGACGCGCTGACCGATGACCGGTTCCCCGCCGCCGGAGCGGCCCCGCCCGGCCCGCGATCCGGGGCTGCAACCGGAGCGCACCCGTCTCGCCTGGCGGCGCACCACCTTGTCCTGCACGCTGGTCGCGATCCTCGCGGGGCGCCAGCTGGTCCAGCACCGCGCCCCGGGCCCGGTGACGGTGGTCGCGGCGGCGCTGGTGATGCTGGTGTGGATCGCGTTCGTGGCGGCGGCGCACGTGCGGATGCGGGCCATGTGCGACGGCCGTCCGCCGGCCCTGTCCGCCCGCACGGCCCTGACGCTGGCCGCCTGCACCTGCGCGCTGGCGGTTCTGGGCGCGGCGATCCTGATCTGAGACCGCCCACGCGGACTCCGCCCGCCCGGACTCCGGCCCCACGGACACCGTCCCCGGAGATTCCGTCCCAGAGCCACCGGCCCCAGAGCCACCGGCCCCTTCCGGCCGCGTGACCCACTCCCCACGGATGCCCCCTGGACTCCATACCGACTAGTCGGCATGATCGTACCGGCCGCCCGACCGGGGCGACCGCCCCTTTGCGTACGGAGGAGCACGATGAGCAAGGGCACCCCTCCCCCACAGCCCCCGGACCGGCCCGGCCCCCCGGGACTCGACCTGGAGCGGCTGCGGGAGCATCTGGACCGGGAGCGCCCCGGGTCGGTACGGGGACCGCTGGATGCCGAGCTGATCGAGGGCGGCCGGTCCAACCTCACCTACCGGGTCACCGACGGCACCGCCCACTGGGTCGTCCGCCGCCCGCCGCTCGGCCACGTCCTGGCCACCGCGCACGACATGCCGCGCGAGTTCCGGGTGATCAGCGCGCTGCACCCGACGGCGGTACCGGTCCCCGAGGCGCTGCTGCTGTGCGAGGACGAGGCGGTCCTCGGGGCGCCGTTCTACGTGATGGAGCTGGTCGAGGGCGTGCCGTACCGGACGGCGGAGCAGCTCGCCGGGCTGGGCCCGGAGCGGACCCGCGGTGTGGTGCTCTCCCTCGTCGACACGCTGGTGGCACTGCACGCCGTGGACCCGGCGGCGGTCGGCCTGGACGACTTCGGCCGGCCCGACGGTTTCCTGGAGCGGCAGCTGCGCCGCTGGGGCAAGCAGCTGGCGGCGTCGCGCAACCGCGACCTGCCGGGCATCGACGCACTGCACGAGGCGCTGGGCGCCGCGCTGCCCGCCTCCCCCGCGCCCGCCGTCGTGCACGGCGACTACCGGCTCGACAACGTCCTGGTCGGCGCCGACGACCGGATCACGGCCGTACTGGACTGGGAGATGTCCACGCTCGGCGATCCGCTGACCGACCTCGGGCTGCTGGTGATGTACAGCGAGCAGGAGGACGTGCCCGGCTCGCCGATCGCCACGACGCGCGGCGCGCCCGGCCATCCGGAGCCCGCCGAGCTGATCGCGCGGTACGCGGCCGGGTCCGGCCGGGACGTGTCCAACATCGCCTGGTACACGGCGTTCGCGTACTTCAAGCTCGCCGTGATCCTGGAGGGCATCCACTACCGCTTCACGCTCGGGCAGACGCTCGGCGCGGGCTTCGACCGGATCGGCGAGCTGGTGCCGGTCTTCATCCGCCGCGGCCTGGCCACCCTCGACACCCTGACGACCGCCAAGGAAGGCTGAGGCACGCCGATGGACTTCGCATTCGACGCCCGCACCGAAGAGCTGCGGGGCAGGCTGCTGGCCTTCATGGACGAGCACGTGTATCCGGCCGAGGCGGTCGCCGACGAGCAGCGGGCCGCGCTCGCCTCGCCGTGGGACACCCCGGCGGTGGTGGAGGACCTGAAGGCCGAGGCGCGCGGGCAGGGCCTGTGGAACCTGTTCCTGCCGGACGAGGAGTACGGGGCGGGGCTGACGAACCTCCAGTACGCGCCGCTGGCCGAGATCACCGGCCGCAGCCCGCAGCTGGCGCCGACCGCGCTGAACTGCGCGGCGCCGGACACCGGCAACATGGAGGTGCTGGCCCAGTTCGGCTCCCCGGCGCAGCAGGAGCAGTGGCTGCGGCCGCTGCTGGCGGGCGAGATCCGGTCGGCGTTCGCGATGACCGAGCCCGAGGTGGCCTCCTCGGACGCCACGAACATCGAGACCCGCATCGACCGGGAGGGCGACAACTACGTCATCAACGGGCGCAAGTGGTACATCTCCGGCGCGATGCATCCGGCCTGCCGGATCTTCATCGTGATGGGCAAGACCGACCCGGACGGCGCCGACCCGCGCCGCCAGCAGTCGATGGTGCTGGTGCCGCGCGACACCCCGGGCGTCGAGGTCCGCCGCGCCATGCGGGTGTACGGCTACGAGGACCACTACCACGGCGGTCACGCCGAGGTCGCCTTCCACGATGTCCGCGTACCGGCCGAGAACCTGATCGGCGAGGAGGGCGGGGGCTTCGGCATCGCGCAGGCCCGGCTCGGCCCCGGCCGCATCCACCACTGCATGCGGCTGATCGGCATGGCCGAGCGCGCCATCGAGCTGATGTGCCGCCGCGCGGTGACCCGTACGGCCTTCGGCAAGCCACTGGCGCGCCAGGGTGTCGTACAGCAGTGGATCGCGGACGCGCGGGTGGCCGTCGAACAGCTGCGGCTGCTGGTGCTGAAGACCGCGTGGCTGATGGACACCGTCGGCAACAAGGGCGCGCACACGGAGATCCAGGCCATCAAGATCGCCACGCCGCGGACGGTCGTGGACATCCTCGACCAGGCGGTGCAGCTGCACGGCGCGGGCGGCGTCAGCCAGGACTTCCCCCTGGCGGAGCTGTGGGCGGCGGCCCGCACGCTGCGCCTCGCGGACGGCCCGGACGAGGTGCACCAGCGGTCGCTGGCGCGCCGGGAGCTGAAGCGCCACATGTGAGCACCCCCGGAGTCCGCCGAAGCGCACGCCCCGGCGGACTCCGGGCCCGGTGCCGCCGCGGTCCGCTGGACCCGCACCGACTTCTCTGACTAATGTCAGAGAATGGATGCTGCACAGATCGACCAGGTGCGGCGGTTCAACCGCACCGTCACCGAACGCGTGGGCGTGCTCCACGACCACTACCTCGGCCGCGACCGGCCCATCGGCGAGGCCCGGCTGCTCTGGGAGATCGGCGGGCAGGGGCAGGACGTGCGGCGGCTGCGCGAACGCCTCGGACTCGACTCCGGTTACTTGAGCCGGCTGCTGCGCGCCCTGGAGGCCGACGGCCTGGTGATCGTGGAGCCGCAGCCCCGGGACCGGCGGGTGCGCACCGTCCGGCTCACCGAGGCGGGCCGCGCGGAGCACGCCGCGCTCGACGGCCGCAGCGACGAACTCGCCGGCTCCCTGCTGGAGCCGCTCAACACGGCCCAGCGCGCGCGGCTGGTCGCCGCCATGGCCGAGGTCGACCGGCTGCTGACCGCCACGACGGTCACGCTGGACGTCGTCGACCCGGACCACCCGGACGCCCGGCACTGTCTGCGGTCCTACTTCACCGAGATGCAGGCGCAGTTCGAGACCGGTTTCGACCCCGCCCGGAGCCTGTTGCCCGACACGGGCGGACTCCGGCCGCCGAACGGCCTGTTCCTGGTGGCCCGGCTGCACGGCGAACCCGTCGGCTGCGCCGGTCTGAAACTGCCGTCCGGCGCGGCGGCCGAGGTGAAACGCATGTGGGTGGCGCCCCGGGCGCGCAGGCTCGGCCTCGGCCGCCGACTGCTGGGCGAGCTGGAGGCGCGGGCCGTCCGGCACGGCCGTGGCGCGCTCCGCCTGGACACCAACAAGGATCTCGGCGGCGCGATCGACCTGTACCGCTCCTACGGCTTCGAGGAGGTCGCGGCCTTCAACGACGAGCCGTACGCGCACCACTGGTTCGAGAAGCGGATCGGCGGGGCCTAAGTGATCATTTCAGAATGATCAGTTGGAACCCCTACCGAAATGACCTTGAGCATGGTTGCTGTGGGTTCTGCACGTATCGTGATCTCACTGTGCGGCGGAAGGGGGTTCGGTGGGCGAGGACGAGATCTATTACCGGGATGCGACCGAACTGGCGGAGCTGATCCGCAAGCGGAAGATCTCCGCGGTGGAGGTGGTGCAAGCGCACTTGGACCGCATCGAGGCGGTCAACCCGAGGGTCAACGCCGTCGTGACGGTGGCCGCCGAGCAGGCGCTTGAGGCGGCGCGTGCCGCCGATCGAGCGGTGGCGGCGGGCGGCACCGTGGGTGCGCTGCACGGTGTTCCGTTCACGGTCAAGGACGCGCTGGATGTGGCGGGGATGGTGGCCACGCGCGGCTCGTCGTTGTTCCGGGACCACGTTCCCGTGAGGGACGCGACCGCAGTGGCCCGGCTCCGGGCCGTCGGCGGGATTCCGCTGGCCAAGACCAACCTGCCCGAATTCTCCTACTGGACCGAGACCGACAACTTGGTCGTCGGCAGGTCCCGCAACCCCTGGGACAGCGAGCGGACTCCGGGCGGTTCGAGCGGCGGGGAGTCGGCCGCGATCGCCGCCGGGATGTCGCCGCTCGGGCTGGGCAGTGACGTCGCCATTTCGGTGCGGGGGCCGGCCCACGACACCGGCATCGTCGCTCTGAAGCCGACCCGGGGACGGATACCGATCACCGGACACTGGCCCGAGGTTCCGCGCCGTTACTGGCACGTCGGCCCGATGGCCCGGAGCGTGCGGGACATCATGACTGCGTTGAACATCCTCGCAGGGCCCGACGGCATTGACGGTTACGTACGGCACTCGCCGAGAGATGTCGGCCAGCCGAGCGACGTGGCCGGGCTGCGGGTGGGCTGGGCGGCCGAACCTGCCTTCGGCCCAGTGGACCCCAAGGTGACAGCCACCATCATGGAAGCGGCCGACGCGTTGCGGGCGCTGGGCTGTAGCGTCGAGCCCGCTCCACTGAGGGGACTGGAGACCCTCGACGGGACCGCGCTGAGCGCAGTGCTGTTCACCGCTGAGGTCGTGCCGTACCTCCGGCGGGTCGTAGCCGGCCGCGAGTCCGAGTTGCACCGCGTCATCCAGCGGACGATCAGCGCGCCGGAGGTGACGGTGGCTGACTACATCGCCGCGCAGCAGCAGGTCGAGGCGCTCAGTTCCCTGTTCGCCGGATACTTCGAGTGCTACGACGTGCTGCTGTGCCCCGTGTGCCCCATCCCCGCCCCACCGCACGCTCGATCGAAGTTCGATGTCAAAGACGTCACCGTCCCGGCACGCGGCATCATGCGCGCGACCGTTCCGTTCAACCTCACTGGCCTGCCCGCGCTGTCGCTTCCCTTCGGGGCCACCAGCGAGAACCTGCCGATCGGCATCCAGCTTGTCACTCGCTGGTACGACGAATCGACCCTGCTGCGCCTCGGTGCCGCACTTGAGACAGTCAGCCCCGTGCGGCACCGGCGCCCCGAGCTGACCTGATGTGCGGGTGACCGGTGCTGTTCGCCAGAGATGGTCTCCGGCCATGCGAGTCGTGCAGGCTACGAAGAACCTGGCGGGTCGACCAGGCGACGCCAGCAGACGATCACGCAGGCCGGCGTCGGGAATGCCCTACAGGAGCCAACACAGCGCCTTGACGCGGCCTGAGAAACCCCGAGCCCCCGCCCGGAGGCTCCCTTACGGCCGCAGGGCCCGCAGCAGCAGGTCGGCGAGGTGGTCGGCGACCTGCTGCGGTGTGAGCGGCCCGTCCTCGCGGTACCAGGTGCCCAGGTGGTGCACCGAGCCGAAGTGGTAGTCCACGACCAGGTCGGCGGGGGTGGCGTCGCTGAACACCCCGGCGCGCTGGCCCTCTTCGACCAGCGCGCGGAACCGCTCGTGGTAGCGGCGCCGCTCGGCCCGTACCTGCTTGTCCTTCTCGGGGGCGAGGTGGTGCATCGAGCGGAAGAAGATCTTCGTGTCGTCGAGGTTCTCGATGGTGGTGACCACGACGTCCGCCGCCGCGTCGCGCAGCCGCCGCTCCACGGGCGCGTCGGCGCAGGCGAAGCGGTCCAGCCGCTCCTGCTGGAGCCGCAGCACCCGCCCGTACACCTCGTGCAGCAGATCGTCCTTGGAGCCGAAGTAGTGGTACAGGGCGCCCTTGGTGACGCCCGCGGCCTCGACGATCTCCTGGACGGAGGTGCGGTCGTAGCCCCGCTCGGCGAAGAGCCGGGTGGCGGTGGCCAGCAGCCGCTGTGCCACGGGTTTGGAACTCCCGCCGTCCGTCGTGCCGGCCATCGCCCTCACCTGTCCCTCGTGCGTCGTGCGTCGTCTTACGTCTTGCCGTGGCCCGGTGCCCGCCGCGGGCGCGGTCAGCCGCGTGCGCGGAGTTCCCGCCTGAGGATCTTGCCACTGGTCGTCTTCGGCAGCTCGGGCAGGATCTCCACCTGCCGTGGATATTTGTACGCGGCCAGCCGCTCTTTGCAGTACCCGGCCAGTTCGGCGGGGTCCGCCCGCTGTCCGGGCCGCAGGCTCACATACGCCTTGACCGACTCGCCCCGGTAGGCGTCCGGCACGCCGACCACCGCCGCCTCGCGCACCGCGGGGTGGCCGTACAGGACGTCCTCGACCTCCCGCGGCCACACCTTGAAACCGGACGCGTTGATCATGTCCTTCTTGCGGTCGACGACGTACAGCCAGCCGTCCGGGTCCATGAAACCGATGTCGCCGGTGCGCAGTTCGCCGTCCGGCAGGGCCTCGGCGGTGGCGTCCGGGCGGCGCCAGTAGCCGGGCACCACCTGCGGGCCGCGCACCGCGATCTCGCCCTGCTCGCCGAACGGCACGTCCCGCCCCTGCTCGTCGACGATCCGTACGACCGTGTCCGGGCCGGGCACGCCGACGGCGAGCGTCCCGGAGGCCGGGTCCACCGGCGCCTCGCGGCCGGGCGGGACGGTGGCGCACGGTGCGGTGCACTCGGTCAGCCCGTAGCCGTTGTGCAGGTACGGGCCGAAACCCGCCCGGAACTTCTCGACCAGCGCAGGCGGCAGCGGCGCGCCGCCCGAGGAGAGGGAGGAGAACGACGCGAAGTGCTCGCGGGTGGCTCCGGGCTGCGCCATCAGCGCCATGTAGGCCGTGGACGGGCCGACCGTGTAGGCGGGCCGGTGCTCCAGGAAGGCGTCGAGGACCACGCCCGGCTCGAAGCGGTAGGCCAGCGCGAGGGTGCCCGCGTTGGTGAAGCAGGCGGCCAGTTCGCAGACCATGCCGGTGATGTGGAACAGCGGCGCCAGCGCGAAGTACGTCGCGCCGTCGGGCAGGTCCAGGCCGGTGCGCTGCCGCTCGGCGTTGTAGGCGATGTTGCCATGGGTGTTGGTGGCGCCCTTGGGGGTGCCGCTGGTGCCGGAGGTGTAGCTGATGAGGGCGGGGTCCGCGGCGGCCGGGGGCGCCGCGCCGGGCGGCTTGCCCGCGTACGCGCGGGCCGCGGCCAGCAGGTCGTCGGCGCCCTCGCGCGGCCCGAGCCGCTCGCCGCGCAGCACGCGCGCGTCGTCCCGCGTCTGGAGATCCTGTTCGCAGGCGGTCAGGCCGATCCGTACGGAGGGGGCCGCGGCGGCCGTCGCGCGCAGGAAGGCGTCCCAGGTGCGGTCGGCGCAGACGACCGCGGTGACCTCGGCGTCGGTGAGGATGTGCGTCATCTCGGCCGACTTGTACATGGGGTTGACGGGGACGACGATGCCGCCCGCCTTCCAGACGCCGAGCAGCGCGAGCGCGAAGTGCGGGGTGTTCTGGAGCATGACCGCCGCCCGGTCGCCGGGCCGGAAGCCGCGGGCCGCCAGGTGTCCGGCCACGCCGTCGCTGAGCGCGTCCGTCTCGGCGTACGACAGGCGGCCGTCGAAGTAGGCGAGAGCGGTGCGGTCGGGGGCGCGGCGGGCCGCGTCCTGGAAGGCGTGCAGGACCGAGGGGTGCGGGTGGGCGGGGGCGCGCTGGGCCTCGGTGAGCTGCGCCAGCCACGGCTTGTCCTGGTAGGAGGTCACCGGGCCGTCCCTTCGGCCGTGGGGGCACCGGACGCCGGGGAACCGGCGGCGGGGGCACCGGCCGACGGGGCACCAGCCACCGGGGAACCGGCCGACGGCTCCGCGACGGCCTCCGGCCGCCCGGCACCTTCCAGCTTCCGCTGCAGACGGTTCATCCCGCCCAGCCAGCGTTCACTGTCCGCCGCCCGCACGGCGTAGAAATCGGCGACCTCCGGATGCGGCAGGACCAGGAACCGTTCCTCCGCCATGGCCGTGAACAGCGCGTCGGCGACCGCCGCGGGCTCGATCGCGGTGGGCGTCAGCACCAGCTCGCCGGCCGCGCCGGTGGAGGCGAGCATGTCGGTGCGCACGCCCTGCGGACAGATCGCGTGCACCGCTATGCCCCGGTGCCGGTACGTCAGCGACAGCCACTCCGCGAAGGCGTACGCGCCGTGCTTGGTGACGCTGTACGGGGCCGCGCCCACCATGGTCAGCAGGCCCGCGGCGGACACCGTGGACACGAAACGGCCCGCGCCGCGCTCCAGCCAGCCGGGCAGCAGCGCGCGGGCGGCCCGTACGTGCGCCATGACGTTGACGTCCCAGGCCAGCTCCCAGGCGTCGTCCGGCGCCTCGGGTCCGCCGCCGGTGCCGACCCCGGCGTTGGCGCAGAAGATGTCGACGGTGCCGCCGAGCGCCTCGCGGGCCGCCGGTACGACGGCGGAGGCGTCCCCGGGGACGGCGACGGCGCCGATCTCCCGCGCGATCGTCCCGGCCTTGGCCGCGTCCAGGTCGTTGACCACCACACGCGCCCCTTCGGCGGCGAAGCGGCGGGCCAGGGCGGCGCCGATGCCGCCGCCCGCCCCGGTCACCACGACTGTCTTGTCCCGTACGGCTTCCACCTGCGGTCTCCCTCGGTCGCCCCTGGCTCGACTGCCAGGCAGACTAACCAGTCGGTATGCCGAAGCGGAAGGGCGCGGTGCCGCCCGGCGGCCGGGCCCGGCGGCGGCGCGCCGCACGACGTCCGGCGCGTTCCCCCGGAGCCCGCCGGGCGTTAGCGTGCGCACGACACTGGCCCGACGGCGGAGGTGGACGCATGACCCTGTCCAGACGGAATCTGCTGGCCGCGACGGCGGTCACGAGCATGGTGGGTGCGACGGCGATGGCGGGCGAGGGCGAGGCGGCTGCGGCACGGACAGCCGGCGGCTCCACGGGCACCGGTACGACGGGGGCGCGGGGAGCACACCCCCACCCCCGGGTCCGCACCGGCTTCGACCGGCTGGCCGCCGACGGCTACGCCCTCCTCTCCGGCCGCCGGGTCGGCGTCGTCACCAACCCCACCGGCGTCACCCCGGACGTACGGCACATCGTGGACGTGATGCACGCCGACGAACGGGTGGACCTGGCGGCCGTCTTCGGACCCGAGCACGGCTTCCGCGGCACGGCCCAGGCCGGCGGTTCGGAAGGCAGCTACGAGGATCCGGCCACCGGGCTGCCCGTCCACGACACGTACGGCAAGAGCGGCCACGCGCTGGCCGACATCTTCGCCCGGTCGGGCGTGGACACCGTCGTCTTCGACATCCAGGACGTCGGCGCGCGCTTCTACACCTACATCTGGACCCTCTACGACTGCATGGTCGCCGCGGTCCTCGCGGACAAACGATTCGTCGTCCTCGACCGCCCCAACCCGGTGACGGGCCGCGCCGCCACCGGCCCCGTACTGGACCGCGCACAGGCCTCCGGAGTCGGCCGCGAACCGATCGCCCTGGCCCACGGCATGACCGTGGCCGAACTGGCCCTCCTCTTCAACGCCGAGTTCGTGCCGCGCGCGGCGGGCCGCCCCGCCGAACTGGAGACCGTGCTGACGAAGGGCTGGCGGCGTACGGACTTCTTCGACGCCACCGGCCTCCCCTGGGTCCCGCCCAGCCCCAACATGCCCACCCCGGACACCGCCCTCGTCTACGCGGGCACCTGCCTCTTCGAAGGCACCAACCTCTCCGAGGGCCGCGGCACCACCCGCCCCTTCGAACTGCTCGGCGCGGACGGCATCGACCGCCGCTGGTCCGCCGCCGTCACCGAACTGGCCGCCGGCATCGGCCTCCTGGGCGTCCGCTTCCGGGAGGCCTACTTCACCCCCACCTTCTCCAAGTTCCAGGGCAAAACCATCGGCGGCGTCCAGCTCCACGTCCACGACCGCGAGACCTTCGACCCGGTCCGCACCGGCATCGCCCTCCTGGTCACCGCCAAACGGACCTGGTCCGGATTCGCCTGGCGCCCGGACCACTGGATCGACAAGCTGACCGGCACGCCGCGCGTCCGCACGATGATCGACGCGGGCGCCGGGGTGGACGAGGTGGTCGCGGCCTGGCAGGAGGACCTGACGGACTTCCGCAAGATGCGGCGGAAGTACCTGCGGTACCGGTGAGGCCGCCGCCTCCGCGCGGAGCACGTGGCTGGTCGACGTGCCACCGAGGAGAAAAGCGGACCGCCGCTGTCTTTTTCAAGGAATTCCCTAGACATTACGGGATGTGCTGCACCGTGTCGGACGGCCGCACCTCAGGCGGCCGATGCCCTCTGCACCCGGAGAGCCAGGCGGCACCGCACCCCTCCAGCCGCCGCGTGAACGACTCCCCCTCGCCGAAGGAAGGTCCGTCATGCTGAACAAGGCGAGAACGATCGGCAAAGCCCTCCATGCCGTCACCACGCCCAATCCGGACACCCGCGTCCGGCGTCTCTACGAACTCGCCGATCCCGAAAAGCAGTTCGCGCACCGGACGACCAGGTACATCAACATCGGCTACTGGAAGGACGGCACCGAGGACCCGGACCGGGCCGGCGAGGACCTCGCGCTCAAGCTCGCCGACGTCGCGGGCTTCGACCCGTCCCACACCGTTCTCGACGTCGGTTTCGGTTACGGGGAACAGGACTTCACCTGGTTGCGCGCGAACCGGATACACCAGGTGCACGGGCTGGAGGTGTCGCCCCGCCACGTCGAAGGCGCCCGTGCGCAGGCCGAGTCGGAGGGCTTACAGGACCGGGCCGACTTCCGCGTCGGCAGCGCCACCGACCTTCCCTTTCCGGACGGCATGTTCGACCGCGTCGTCGCCCTCGACTCCCCCATGCACTTCAATCCCCGCAGCACCTTCTTCAAGGAAGCACTGCGTGTCCTGAAGCCCGGTGGCGTCCTGGCCGCCATCGACACCATCCCGCTGAGCGCCGACACACCCCGGGGAACGTTCGGGTCCCCGCGGCTGACCCTGTACAGGTACAGCGTGCCCGACGCCAACTGGTACGACCGACGCACCTACGCCCGGCAGCTCCTCGACGCCGGATTCACCGACCCGGACGTGACCTCGATCCGTGACCGCACGTGGGAGGGCTGGTACCACTACTGGACGAGCCTGGTCGACGACCCGGAGGCGCTGCGGGAGCTGCACCCCGGGGCCGCACAGGAATTCATCAAGGAGTGGAGCGACCGCGAGCGGATCCGGCAGGAAATCGACCTGCTCGACTTCGTCACGGTGTACGCCCGCAAGCCGTAGCGGCTTCGGCGGCGCTCCCGCCCGCGGGCAAGGGGGCGGCGGAGCACACCGCTCCGCCGCCCCGCCCTGTTTTCGTCCGAAGTCCCCGTTCCGGAAGGACGTCACCCCATGACGAACCCGCCGCACTCCCCCGCCGTCCAGCTCACCGAGCACGCCCTGGCCTACCTCCACTCCGCCGCGTTGCGGGCGGTGGCACTCCTCGACGTGGCCGACCACCTGGCCGACGGCCCCCGCACCGCCGAGGAACTCGCCGCCGCCACCGGCACCGACGCCGGGCACCTGCGCCGCGCCCTGCGCATCCTGGCGACGCGCGGCGTCTTCCGTGAGGACGAAACGGGAGCGTTCCACCTGACCCCCACGGCCGATCCGCTGCGCTCCGACGCCCCGTCCTCGATGCGCGACGCCATCGTCATGCTCACCGACGAACCCTTCTGGCGCCCGGCCGGACAGCTCGCGGACACCGTCCGTTCCGGCCACACCGTCTTCGACGACCTCTTCGGCGCGCCCTACTTCGGCCACCTGGAACGCGTACCGGAAGCGGGCGCCGTCTTCGACACCGGCATGGCGGGCCTGGCCGAGAGCGAGAACGACCCCATCGCCGCCGCGTACGACTTCCCCGCCTCCGGAACGGTCGTGGACGTCGGCGGCGGACGCGGCGGCCTGCTGCGTCAGGTCCTGCGGCGCAACCCGGGGCTGAGGGGCGTCCTCTACGACCAGGAGTCCGTGCTCCGCCACCACACCCTGGACATCCCCGAGCTGACCGGCCGCTGGCAGACCGGCTCCGGCGACTTCTTCACCGCCGTACCGCCCGGCGCCGACGTCTACCTCCTCAAGCGCATCCTGCACGACTGGAACGACGACGACTGCGTCCGCATCCTGCGCGCCTGCCGCGCCGCCATGACCCGCCCCGGCAGCCGCCTCCTGGCCATCGACGCGGTCCTGCCCCCGGGCAACGACGCCCACCCGGCGAAGACCATGGACGTCCTGATGATGACCTCCCTCAACGGCCGCGAACGCGACGAGCCCGCCTTCCATCACCTCCTCGCCGCCGCGGACCTGAAACCGTCCCGCACCCTCGCGACGGAGTCGACGCTCTCGATCGTGGAGGCGGTGGCGGGCTGACCGGGACGGCGGCCCGGGGCGCGGGCACCGGGACGTGCGTCAAGAGACCTCGCGTCTCACTTCTCAAGACACCGCATCCCACCTATTGACTGTCCCGACAATCCCGCGTGACAGTGCCGCTCGTGCACAGTGACGCGACATCAGCAGCCGTTCCGGCGGGTGGCTCCCCGGCCGCGCCCGATCCGACCACGTCGGCGGACGCCGCGCCGCCGGGCGCCGCCGCCGGCCCGGAGAGCCTTCGGCGGGTGGCCGTGGCCTCGTTCATCGGGACGGCCATCGAGTTCTACGACTTCTACATCTACGGGACGGCTGCCGCCCTCGTCCTGAACCAGGCGTTCTTCCCCACCCTCGATCCGGTCAACGCCACCCTGGCGTCGTTCTCCACCTATGCGGTGGCGTTCGCGGCGCGGCCCATCGGGTCGGTGGTGTTCGGGCACTTCGGGGACCGGGTGGGGCGCAAGTCCGTGCTGGTGGCCTCGTTGCTGTTGATGGGGCTCTCGACCGCGCTGGTGGGGTTGCTGCCGGGGTACGGGACGCTGGGGATATGGGCGCCGCTGCTGCTGATCCTGCTGCGGTTCCTCCAGGGGATCGGGCTGGGCGGCGAGTGGGGCGGGGCCGCGCTGCTGGCGGTGGAGCACGCGCCGAGCAAGCGCCGCGGGCTGTACGCGGCCTTCCCGCAGCTCGGGCCGTCGGTCGGGTTCTTCGCGGCGACGGGCGTGTTCTGGCTGCTGTCGGCGGTGCTGGACGACGGCGCGTTCCGCTCGTGGGGGTGGCGGGTGCCGTTCCTGCTGTCGTTCCTGCTGGTGGCGGTGGGGCTGTTCGTACGGCTGAAGATCAGCGAGACGCCGGTGTTCGCGAAGGTGATGGACGCGCGGGAGGCGAGCCGGGTGCCCGCGCTGGACGTGCTGCGCCGGCACCCGCGCGAACTGCTGCTCGGCGCGGGCGGCATGATCGTCGCGTACGGGCTGTTCTACACCGCGACGACCTACTGCCTGGCGTACGCCACCGGCACCCTCGGCGTCTCGCGCAACACCATGCTCGCCCTCTCCCTCGTCGCCTGCCTCTTCCTGGCGGCCGGCACCTGGCTCGCCGCCACCCGCTCGGACGGCGCGGGGCGGCGCAGGCTGGTGCTGGCCGGGACGGCGCTCTCGGCGGTCTGGGGGCTGATCCTCTTCCCGCTGCTGGACACCGGGCAGCCGGTGCTGATCGCGGTGGCGATCGGCGGGGCGCTGTTCTGCATGGGCGTGGTGTACGGCCCGATGGGCGCCTACCTGCCGGAGCTGTTCGGCACGACGGTGCGGTATTCGGGCGCCTCGCTGGCGTACAACCTGGGCGGCGTGCTGGGCGGCGCGGTGTCGCCGCTGGTGGCGACGCGGTTGCAGGCGGCCTTCGGGTCGGGCTCGGTGGGGTGGTACGTGACGGCGATGGCGGTGGTGTCGCTGGGGTGCGTGCTGGCGCTGCCGGAGACGCGGGAGCGGGAGTTGGGGTGAGGGTGGAGGCGGGGACAGGAGCGGGCTCCGGGCGGGCGTAGTCCGGCCGGGCCGCCGGCCCGTCGTCGGCCGGTGGCCGTCCCCCCGGCCGCCCGCCGTCCCCCGCCGACTGCCGCGAACTGGCCATGCGTGGCGTATGGCCGGAACCGCCCGGCCGCAGGACGATGCGCACACCGCGGCGCGGCCCCGATTTCCGGCCCGGCAGGCGTGGCCCGGCGCGCCGCCCCAGGGGGTCGTCATGACGGATACCGCAGGCAGTTCCGGCGCAGGGGCGGCCGGGGGCATCGACGTACAGCCGTACTGGGAGCTGACGTTCGACGCCGACGGCGATCCGGACGCCGCGCAGCGCGACCGGCTGGTGGCCGGGGCGGCGCAGCAGGGCGTCACCGACCTGCTGGTCTTCGCGCACGGCTGGAACAACGACCGGTCGATGGCCACGCGCCTGTACGGGCGGTTCTTCGCCCCGTTCCCCGCGATGGCGGGGGCCGGGGTGCGTCTCGGGTACACCGGGGTGATCTGGCCGGCGATGCGCTTCACGGACGAGCCGATCCCGGACTTCGATCCGGTGGCGGGTCCGCCACCGGCCGATGTACCTCCCCCGGCCGGGCCGCCGCTGCTGGACGACGCGTCGCTGCGCGCCCTGGCGCGGACCTTCCCCGGCCGGGAGCTGACGCTGCGGCGCCTTCAGCAGCTGCTGGCGGAGCGGCCCGCGGCCCGTTCCGCGTTCGACGAGTTCGCCCGCCTCCTGCGCGACCTGGTGGCGGTGCGCGAGGGCAGCCCGGCGCGGCGGCTGGCGGAGGACACGGGGGACGGCACGCCCGCGATGCTCACCGACGACCCGCTGGGGGTGTGTGAGGTCTTCACGGCGGCGCTGGAGAAGTGCGCGGGGCAGGAGCTGTTCGGCGACGGTCTCGGGCGGTGGTGGAACGGGGCCAAGGAGTTCCTGCGGCAGACCAGCTACTACGGGATGAAGCGGCGCGCGGGCGTGGTGGGCCAGCTGGGACTGGGGCCGGTGCTCGGCAGGCTGGTGAAGAGCGCGCCGGATGCCCGGATTCATCTGATCGGGCACAGCTTCGGCGCCCGTCTCGTGTCGTACGCGCTGCGCGGTATGCCCGCAGGTGTGACCGGGGTGAAGTCGGTGACGCTGCTGCAAGGCGCGTTCTCGCACTACGCGTTCGCCGCCCGGCTGCCGCACGACCCGGATCGCGGCGGGGCCCTGAAGGGGGTGCAGCAGCGGGTGGACGGGCCGATGGTGTCCTGCTACTCGCGGCACGACTCGGCGCTGAGCATGCTGTACCCGCTGGCGTCCAAGCTCTCCGGGGACTCGGCGAGCTTCCTGGGCCTGTTCGACCGGTGGGGCGCGATCGGCCACGACGGCATCCAGGCCGTGGACGGCGCGCGGCGGCTGAAGCTGGGCGCCGCGGTGCCCGGTACGGGCTGTGCGAGCGTGGACGCCTCGTCGGTGGTCCGCAACGGACCACCGCCCGCCGGTGCGCACAGCGACGTCTGCCATGGAGAGCTGGCGCGCGTGGTGCTCACCGCCGGGCGGGTGGTCACGAGGTAGCGAAGCCGGAGGCCCGGGGCCCGGGGCCCGTGGGTCAGCGGTGCTCGGGGAACTCCACCACCTGCTGGTACGTGGGCCGGTTCTGCCAGTTGACGGTGTCGTGCGTGATGCCGCCGACCGCGCGGTGGATGATCGCGTCGGCGCACCACTGGTCTCCGGCCTTGCAGCTGTCGTCGCCCGGGTAGACCTGCTGGGCGGTCCGCGCGGAGGCCTGCCCCAGCGTGCTCAGCAGGGTGTCCCGGCAGGCCGCCAGGTCTCCGGCTCCGCAGTACGGCGCGGCCAGGGCGCCCTCGACCTTGTCACCCAGCACGGCGCGCAGGTCCTTGTCCACGTAGCTCCACCAGCCGTACTGGAACGCGGAACCGGCGTGCGCTCCAGTGGGGCCGTGGCCCGCCGACGGAGCCTCGTCGATGGCGAGGCCTGCGGTGAGCGCGGTGTAGAGGTCGCCGCCGAGGCCGGGCTTGAAGGCGCCCTCGACGAGCCGGGGCCACCAGGCGTCCATGATCCGTACGGCGTCGGGGTGGGTGTAGGTGTGCGATCCGGGGCTGGTCTCACGGCGCTGTGCGCCGTCCTTGTGCCACGCCTCCAGTTGCTGCACCACGCGTTGCAGCGCAGGGTCGGTCACCGGCTTGCTGCGCAGCACCCTCAGCAGTTCCGGCAGGACGTCCTCGCCGCGCAGGTCGGCGACGGACGCCGACGACATGGCCCGGGTGAGTGCGGCGCGGGTCACGCCGCCTTCCTCGACCAGCGCCTTCACCCGGTCGTCCAGCAGGTTGGCGCGGTGCACCGAGCCGTTGCCGAAGCCCGCCGAGTCGTAGTCGCGGGCCTGCTTGTTGTTCCACGAGACGTAGTAGTCCTGGTTGACGGACTGCGGGTGCTGGGCGGGCGGGGTGTACTCGGCGGTGTTGGCGGCCGGGTCGTAGCCCTTCCACTCGTACGCGGCGTCGGCCTCGACCGGCAGGGACGGGTCGACGTCCGGGTTGCGGACGGGGTTGAGGCCGCTGTTGTAGTAGGCGGTGTCGCGGGAGTCGGCGTAGAACCAGTTGAAGGCGTAGTCGACGTGCTCGGTGGCCTGCTGGAAGGTCTTCGCGTCGCGGACGAAGGACGGGTCGTTCATCATCTGGAAGCCGATGATGGAGTCGGCCTCGTGGCGGTACGTGGAGCGCAGCGCCGTGTACGCGACGGGTTTGCCGCCGATGGCGGCGCGGTGGGTGACCGTGCCGTACTTGGTGCGGAAGACCTGCATCCGGTACGAGCCGGCCGCGGTGGGGTCGGCGACGGTGGGCTTCCAGGAGGTGGTCCGCTCCAGCTTCTCCATGGGCAGGCAGCTGCCGTGGTAGCGGTAGGAGACGGAGTCCTTGGTGGGCGCGGAGCCGTCGGCGTTGCACAGGTCGACGGCGTAGGTGTCGGTGATGTCCTGGCCGGCGGAGGTGGCGCTCCAGGCGTAGTCCTGGCCGCGGCCGAGCTGGACGTACATGCCGACGCCCGCGAAGGAGGCGCCGCGGGCGCTGATGCCCGGTCCCTGGATCTCCTGGAGCATCAGCAGCTGGGGCGCGAAGTAGCCGGTCTGCGGTCCGAAGACGGCGACGGGGTGGCCGCTCGCGGTGTGCTTGCCGGAGACGAGCAGGGCGTTGGACATGCCGCGGTGCCGGCTGGGGTCGAGGCTGCCCGGGGGCAGCACGCCGTCCTGGAACATCCCGCGCAGCTTTTCGTACTTCTTCAGCTTCCCTGGAAGCCGCACCGGTTCCCGTGGCACCGGCTTTCCGGCCGCGGCGGGCCGTGCCGAGCCCGTCCGGTCGTAGACCAGCGGTTCGGGGGTGACGGAGCCGCGGTCGGGCAGTGCGGTGCCCTTGGCGTGCGCGGGCTTGACCGCGTACGGGAAGCTCTGGCCGTCGTGCAGCGTCAGAGCGGCCTCGGGGTCGTTGCGCTCCCGGAAGGACTCCCAGACCTTGGTGCCCTGTTCGACGCCGTACTTCTGCTGGGCGGACAGCAGGGACAGGGCCTGGGTGACCTCGCCGCCCCCGCCGTTGCCGAACAGGCCGCCGACCACGGAGGCCAGCGCGATCAGGTCGGTGAGCTTGAACGGCTGGATCTCGCCCGCGTTGGTGATCGCGTCGACATGGCCGGTCAGCACGTACTCGCCGGGGAAGTACCGGCCGTTCTTGGACTGCTCGCGGTAGGCGTTGATGCCGTCGACGTACGCCTGGGCGTCCGCCATGGCCTGCTTGCCGCGCGCGCCGTTGGTGTCGCGGATGCGGTCCACCTGGGCCTGGAGGTCCGCCTCGGTGTAGGGGGCCTGCGGCCAGAAGGTCTGCTCCAGGCCCTGGTTGGCGGGCGCGCCCCCGGCGAACGAGGTCAGCTGGCCGCGGCCGATGTGGCGGAAGAGGTCCATCAGCCACAGCCGGTCCTGGCCCGCGGCGTATCCGGCCCCGAACTCGGTGCCGTACCGGGTGGTGCCCTTGATGTGCGGGGTGCCGGTCTTCTTGTCGCGGGTGATCGAGACGTCGTCGCGGGGCCGGGTGACCTTGGCGACCTGGTCGTCGGGGACGCCGAAGGACGCGTCGTTGAAGTAGTCGGCGAGCTTGTCGTCGGTGAGCGTGCGGTAGCCGCCGACCAGGGCGTCGTAGGGGCCGAGTTGGTCGGAGGCGTGGCCGGGGCGGGTGCCGAGGAGCTTGTGGGCGAGGATCTCCGCGAGGGTCGCGTTGCCGTTGGCGCCCGGCGGCAGGATGTCGGCGCACCGGCCCTTGCAGTAGTCGGGGCCGGGTGGCGGCGCGGCGGCCGTCGCGGTGGCGGGCAGGGGCGCCAGGACCGTGGCGCCGAGGGCGAACAGGGCCGCGGCCGCGGCGGTCCTGAGCCGTCCGGTGCGTCGTTGCATAGGGGCTCCTTGCGATGCGGGTGCGCCGGAGGTTACCGGCGGTTAGCCGGAGCCGGAAGATGAACAACACTCACTTTTTCCAATTCCCCACAGATGTACGGTGGATGGTGCACACGAGGCGCGCCGGGCGCCACGGGGGGCATCGGGAGCGGCTGACGCGCCCGGTGCGGCGCGAGTGCCGCCACCGCGTATCCGCAAGACAGTTCGATGGATCCGGCGGGCCGTCCGCCACGTCCATTCCCTGTCCAGTCGGGTCCTCCCCACGGAGGTGGGATGAATTGGCCGGTTTCAGAGCTCTCGCAGAACAGGTGCGCAACCCCCGTCTCGTCGCCACACAGCGGCGCACGGCCTTGCGCAAGTGCCTGGAGCGCTTCGCTCCTTACGGGCACCGCGCGACCTGGCACCATCTGTGCACCAGGGCGGGCATCGCGACCGAGGACCGCGAGCCCGACCCGGCGCGGCTGATGGCCGCGCTGACGGAACTGGAGGAGGCCCGGGCCGTCTGGCTCGGGTACGAGAAGGAGTTCGCGGCCCGTCGGCGCCGCGAGAAGCACGACGGCATCCGGCAGCCCAGCGCGCTCGACGACTGGCACCGGCGTACCTGGGGCGGCTGTGACATCGTGCCGTGCGAAGCGCCCCACCGGCACCCGGCGGCGCCGCTCGCCGCGGTGCTGCGCAGCATGATCCGCGCGATGGAGTCGGGCACGCCGCGGGCCGGCTGCCCCGTCTGCGGCACGCAGCGGTTCGTCTGGCGCACGGACCTCGAACGTTTTCCGGTGGCCGGGCCGGTGTGCCGGGAGTGCGGCGTCGTGGCGCCGCTCTCGGTGCTGACCAGGGAGGCGCTGGCGGGGGCGCGGGAGTCCTCGCGCGAGCGGCGGCTGTTCGCGGCGGCCTGAGGGGGCCGGGGCGCCCGCGCCGAGGGGGCGTTGTCAGACCCCGGTGTCATGCTCGGGGACATGGTGCAGGTATGCCTGAACGGCTCACGCGACGCCGCCGGTTCCGGGGTGGTGCCGATGATCCCGGCGGAGCTGGCCGATGCCGCGAGGAAGGCGGTAGCGGCCGGCGCCCGGGACATCCACGTCCACCCCAGGTCGCCGTGCGGGCGCGAATCGCTCACGCCCGGTGTGCTGACGCCGGCGCTGGAAGCGATACGGGCCGTGGTGGACGTGCCGGTGGGGGTCACCACCGGCGCGTGGGCCGAGCCGGACCCGGCGCGCCGGGTGGTGTGCGTCCGGTCGTGGCCGGTGCTCCCCGACCACGCCTCGGTGAACTGGCACGAGCCGGGCGCCGAGGCGGTCGCCGCCGCTCTGCTGGAGCGCGGCGTCGGCGTCGAGGCGGGCATCTGGTCCGGCACGGACGGCGCGGAGCGCTTCGCGGCCTCGCCGCTGGGGCCGCGGGTGCTGCGGGTGCTGGCCGAGGTCACGGACACCTGCCCCGGCTCCGCGCGCGGAACGGCGCGCGGCCTGCTGCGCGCGCTGGAGGCGTACGGCGCGCACGGCCGCCCCGTGCTGCTGCACGGCGAGGACGGCGGCGCCTGGCCGGTGCTGCGGCTCGCCGGGGAGCTGGGGCTCGCCACCCGTATCGGCGCCGAGGACACCCTGCTGCTGCCGGGCGGGGCACCCGCGGCGTCCAACGCGGAGCTGGTCGCGGCGGCGCTGCGGGAGCTGGCCGGAAGGGAGCCGGCCGGGCGGGGGACGGCCGGACGGGAGCCGGCCGGACGGGGGCGGTCCGGCGCGGCGGGCGGGGAAGGCAACGGCACGCCTACCGGGAACAGCGGCCCACTTCCCGGAAGTAGGTGAACGATGTACGTTCCGCTTCATGCGCGCGCCCGCCCGTTCCCGTACCGTAGCGCCGCCTGGGTGGAGCCGCTGGCTCGTGCCGCCCGCTGCGCTGTCCATCCACCTCGCCATCGGACAGGCCTACGCCTGGAGCGTGTTCAAGCCGCCCTTGGAAGCCTCGCTCGGGCTGTCCGGCACGGCCTCCGCGCTCCCCTTCCAGCTCGCCATCGTGATGCTGGGGCTGTCCGCCGCCTTCGGCGGCACCCTCGTCGAGCGCAACGGGCCGCGCTGGGCGATGACCGTCTCGGCCGTCTGCTTCTGCGCCGGCTTCCTGGTCGCGGCGCTCGGCGCGGCCACCCGGCAGTACTGGCTCGTCGTCCTCGGCTACGGCTTCATCGGCGGCATCGGTCTCGGCATCGGCTACATCTCCCCTGTCTCGACGCTCCTGAAGTGGTTCCCCGACCGCCCCGGCACGGCCACCGGCATCGCCATCATGGGCTTCGGCGGCGGCGCCCTGATCGCCTCGCCGTGGTCCGCCGCGCTGCTGGACGCCCTGGGCACCGACACCTCCGGCATCGCCCGTACGTTCCTCGTCATGGGACTGGCGTACGCCGTCTTCATGACGCTCGGCGTCCTCCTGGTACGGGTCCCGCCCACCGGCGCGGACGCGCCCGGCCCGAATGCACCCGGCGCGGGCGCTCCCGCCCCGGACACCACCGGCGCGGACGGCGCCCCGCCCGCGCGCCGTGCGGACGCGCCCCGCCCGCTGGTCACCACCGCACAGGTCTCCGCCCGTAACGCCCTGCGCACCCCGCAGTTCTGGTGTCTGTGGGTGGTTCTGTGCACGAACGTCACGGCGGGTATCGGCATCCTGGAGAAGGCCGCGCCGATGGTCTCCGACTTCTTCGCGGGCAGTTCCGCGCCGGTGAGCGCGTCGGCCGCCGCGGGCTTCGTCGGCCTGCTCTCGCTCGCCAACATGCTCGGCCGGATCGTCTGGTCGGCCACCTCCGATCTGGCGGGCCGCAAGCAGGTCTACCGCCTCTACCTGGGCGTCGGCGCGCTGATGTACCTGCTCGTCGCGCTGGCCGGGGACTCCTCCAAACCGCTGTTCATCGGCTGCGCCGCGGTCGTCCTCTCCTTCTACGGCGGCGGTTTCGCCACCGTGCCGGCCTACTTGAAGGATCTGTTCGGCACGTATCAGGTCGGCGCGATCCACGGCCGGCTGCTCACCGCCTGGTCCACCGCGGGTGTGCTGGGGCCGCTGATCGTCAACGCCGTCGCGGACGCGCGCCGCTCCGCCGGGCACACCGGCTCCGACCTGTACACGACCTCGTTCCTCATCATGATCGGCCTGCTGGTCGTCGGGTTCGCCGCCAACGAACTGGTGCGGCCCGTGCACCCCCGCCACCACGAACCACCGGCCGCGGCCCGCCCGGCCGACACCGCCCGCACCGCCCCGAAGGGAGCCGCCCCGTGACCGCCCGGCGCACCGCCCTGCTCGTCCTGGCCTGGCTGTGGGTGGGCCTGCCGTTCGCGTACGGCCTTTACGAACTGGCCCTCAAACTGAGACAACTCTTCACGGGCTGAGAGAAAACGGGCCCGGCGTACCAGACCACCCGACCCCGGCACACGCGAAGGCGGACGTCCATGGCCGAGCTGCACGATCTGACCGCTCTGGAGCAGGCCGCGGGGGTGCGGACCGGCGAACTGTCCCCCGTCGAGATCACCGAGCACTACCTCGCCCGCGCCGGGGAACTGGACGCCACCCTCGGCGCGTTCCTCACCCGTACCCCCGACCTCGCCCGCAAGCAGGCCGCCGCCGCGGCGGACGAGGCCGTGGCCGCGCGCCGCGAGGGCCGCGCGCTGCCGCCGCTGCACGGCGTGCCCGTCCCGGTCAAGGACCTCAACCAGGTGGCCGGCGTGCGCTGCACGATGGGCTCGCGGGCGCTGGCCGACAACGTGGCGCAGGTGGACGACCACATCGTCACCAGGCTGCGCCGGGCAGGCACGATCCTGCTCGGCAAGACCAACACCCCCGAATTCGGCCTGCCCTGCTACACGGAGAACCTGCTCGCGCCGCCCGCCCGTACGCCGTGGGACCTGGAGCGCATGGCGGGCGGTTCGAGCGGCGGGGCCGCCGCCGCGGTGGCCGGCGGGCTGGCGCCCGTGGCGCACGGCAGCGACGGCGGCGGGTCCATCCGTATCCCCGCCGCGCTCTGCGGGCTGTACGGCATCAAGCCGAGCCGCGGCCTGATCAGCGCCGGCCCGGTGCTCCACGACGTCACGGGCCTGGGGACGTCCGGCCCGCTCGCCCGTACGGTCGCGGACGCCGCCACGCTGCTGGACGCGATGGCCGGCCCGATGCCCGGCGCCCCGTACGCGGCGCCCGCGCTGCCGCCCGGCGAGACCTACGCCGGCCACGCCCGGCGCGCCCCCGGGCGGCTGCGCGTCGGCCTGCTGACCGACGTGCCTTTCCCCGGCATCGAGGTGCACCCGGAGTGCAAGGCCGCCGCTACGGAGACCGCCGCGCTCCTGGCCGGTCTCGGGCACGAGGTGGACGAGCTGACGCTGCCCGCCGACGACAGCTCCCGCCACGCCTTCACCCGCGTCTGGTCGGTGATCGCCGCCTCCCGCCCGGTGCCGCCGGAGCGGGAGGCGGAGCTGATGCCGCTGACCCGCTACCTGCGCGGGCGCGGCGCGGAGATCTCGGCCGTCGAGTACGCCCGCTCGCTGTACGCGTTCCGGATGCTGGGGCAGCTGGTCGCCGACGGGGTGATGCCGCGGGACGGCGGCTTCGACGTGGTGCTGACCCCGACGGTCGCGCAGCCGCCGCCGCGCGTGGGCGGGCTGCGCAACGACGCGGACCCGCAGGCCGAGTTCGCCGCCGTCGGCGCCTTCACCCCGTTCACGCCGCTGTACAACGCCACCGGCCAGCCCGCAGTGAATGTGCCGCTGCACTGGAACGCGGCGGGCCTGCCGATCGGCGTCATGCTCGGCGGCCGTTACGGCGAGGACGCGACGCTCATCGCGCTTTCCGCGCAGCTGGAGGAGGCCCGTCCGTGGGCCCACCGCAAGCCCGACGTGTGGTGATCCTCAGCGCTCCGCGCCCCGCCGGGCGGTACGGCGGTCACCGGCCCGCCCGGCGGTACGGCGTTCCTCGTCCCGCGCGCCCGACGTCCCGGTACCGCTGCCGCAGCGCCCGTCCGTGGCGGACGCCTCCGCGCCGGACTCACAGCGGTCGTCCCGCGCATCGGCCCCGGAGGCGCGGCCGTCGGCGCCCGTCGTGCCGCCGCGCGCCCGGGACGGCCCGCCGACCCGGTCCACGCGCAGCCGCCGCGCGCCCGCCCCCTGCTCGCCGAGCTGGTCGTACGGGTTCGACAGCGCGCAGTTCTGCAGGGACAGGCAGCCGCAGCCGATGCAGTCGGTCAGCCGGTCGCGGAGCTCGACGAGCTGGGTGATGCGCTCCTCCAGCTCCTCGCGCCAGACCTCGGAGAGCCGGGCCCAGTCGTCCCGGTTGGGGGTGCGCTCGTCGGGCAGTTCGGCGAGCGCGTCGCGGATGACGGCGAGCGGGATGCCGACCCGCTGGGCGGCGCGCACGAAAGCGACCCGGCGCAGCGCGTCGCGGGTGTAGCGGCGCTGGTTGCCCGCGGTCCGGGTGCTGCTGATCAGGCCCTTGGACTCGTAGAAGTGCAGGGCGGACACCGCCGCGCCGCTACGCGCGGAGAGCTGGCCGACCGTGAGCTCGTGGACCTTGTAAGGAAGCTGAGGCACGACCCCAACCCTATCCGGGGGCACGCCCGGTGGGCTGCGGGGATGCGCCCGGACCGGGGGCGGCCGGGGCCGGGCGCGGAGCGCGGGCGCAGCCGCGGCGCCGGACTCCGTCCGCCACAGGGCTGCGCACTCCGGTCACCGCGCGGCGGCGGCCCCGGTCACAGGTAGAAGCGGCTGAGCGTCTCGGCGACGCAGACCGGCTTCTCGCCGCCCTCGCGCTCGACGGTCACCGTCGTCGCGAGCTGCACGCCGCCGGGCACCTCCGTCACGCCCGCGATCCTGGCCGTCGCGCGCAGCCGCGAGCCGACCGGGACGGTCGCGGGGAACCGGACCTTGTCCACGCCGTAGTTGATGCCCATCTTGACGTTGTCGACCCGCAGCAGCTGCGGTACGAGCGCGGGCAGCAGCGCCAGCGTCAGATAGCCGTGCGCGATGGTGGTGCCGAACGGCCCCGAGGCGGCCCGCTCCGGATCGACGTGAATCCACTGGTGGTCACCGGTGGCGTCGGCGAACAGGTCGATCCGCTTCTGGTCGATCTCCAGCCAGTCGCTGGTGCCGAGGTCCTCGCCGACCGCGTTGTGCAGTTCGTCGAGCGAGCCGAACACCCGGGGCTCTGCCATGTCCGTATGCCTCCTCAGGCTCCGCAGGCGCGGACCGTCACGTCCGCCGACTAAGCGCTTGCTCAGGATGTGCGGCGGGCCCGGCCCTGTCAATGCCCTCCCGGCCCCCTCCGCCCCCGGCGCGCGGCCCCGGCCCCCACCGGACCCGGTGCGCTCACGGCCGCGCGCCCACCATGCGCAGGACGAGGTCGGCGTACAGGTCGCCCACCTCCTCGGGCGTACGGGCCCCCTCGGCGGAGAACCAGCGGGCCACGTCCACGCACAGCGACAGCACCGCGAGGGTGGTGCCCGGCACGTCGCCGACCGTGAAATCCCCCGCGTCGGCACCGTCCTGGATGATGCCGCGCAGCGAGCGGTCGGTGCGCCGCCGCAGGCCGGCGACGTGCGTGTAGTGCTCCTCGCTCAGCGCCTGCAGCTCGTACTGGATGACCCGGGCGGTGGTGTGGTGCCGCGCGTGCCAGCGCGCGAAGGTACGTACGGCGGCGCCGAGCCGTTCGGCGGGGGTGCCGTCGGCGCCGGCCGCCTCCTCCATGATCCGCAGGGCCTTCTCGTGGCCGATGCCGCTGATCCGGAAGAGCAGTTCTTCCTTGGTCTTGTAGTGGATGTAGAGCGCGGCGGGGCTCATGCCGGCCCGGCCCGCGATGTCCCGGGTGGTGGTCGCGTGGTAGCCGCGCTCGGCGAACGCCTGGACGGCGGCGCCGACCAGGCGGCGGGCCGCCTCCGGGGACACGTCGGCCCAGTCCCCCGCCGGGCCGTCCGCCCGCTCCGCCTCCGTGACCATCGCGTACCCCGATCCTCGGCCCGCCGCGGGCCATCCGCGACGGACCGAACACCTTACCCCGCCGGTGAGCAAGCGCTTAGAGCCACCGGGGCACGCCGCACGGGGCCAGGGGCGCGGAGCCGGGGGGCGCCGGCCGCCTCAGAACGCCGACACCCCCGTGAGCGCCCGCCCGATGACCAGCTTCTGGATCTGGCTGGTGCCTTCGTACAGCGTCATCACCCGGGCGTCGCGCAGCAGCTTGCCGACCGGGTACTCGTCGATGTAGCCGTAGCCGCCGAAGACCTGGAGCGCGTTGTTCGCGGCGCGCACCGCCGCCTCGGAGGCGAACAGCTTCGCCTTGGACGCCTCGGTGACGAACGGTTCGCCGCGGTCGATCAGGTCGGCGACCCGCCAGGTGAGCAGGCGGGCGGCGTCCACGTCCACGGCGATGTCGGTGATCAGCTCCTGCACCAGCTGGTGGTGGGCGATGGTCCGGCCGAACTGCTCGCGCTCCGTGGCGTAGCCGACGGCGGCGTCCAGTGCGGCCTGCGCGATGCCCACGCAGCCGGCGGCGACCGACATCCGGCCCTTGGCCAGCGCCGACATCGCGACGGAGAAACCTTTCCCCTCCGGGGCCAGCAGGGCGTCGGCGGGCACCCGTACGTCCTGGAGCACCAGTTCCGCGGTGGCCTGGCCGCGCAGCCCCAGCTTGCCGTGGATCTCCCGGCGCTCCAGGCCGGGGGTGTCCGTGGGGACGAGGAAGGCGCTGACGCCCTTGTGGCCCGGCATGTCGCCGGTGCGCGCGAAGAGCAGCACCACGTCGGCCCAGGTGCCGTTGGTGATGAACATCTTGCTGCCGTTGATGACGTAGTGACCGCCGTCCCGCACGGCGCGGGTGGCGAGGTTGCCCGCGTCCGAACCGGTGCCGGGTTCGGTGAGGCCGAAGCAGCCGATGGCCTCGCCGGAGGTCAGCGGGGGCAGCCACCGCCGCTTCTGCTCCTCGTCGCCCCAGGCCGCGACGGTCTTGGCGACCAGGCCCAGCGATACGGAGACGATGCCGCGCACCGCGGAATCGCCGCGGCCCAGCTCCTCGGTCACCAGCGCGTACGCGAGGTGGTCGCCGCCGCAGCCGCCGTACTGCTCGGGGATCGTCAGGCCGAGGAAGCCCAGCCCGCCGAGTTTCTTCACGATGCCCCGGTCGACCCGCTCGGCCCGGTCCCAGGCGGCGGCGTGCGGGGTGATCTCGCGGTCGACGAAGTCCTTGGCGAGCTGCCGGACGGCAGTCTGCTCCTCGCTGAGTTCCAGGTTCATCAAGGCCCCTTGCGAAGTGACGGCAGCCGGGCGGCCCGGGACGGCCGGGCGCGCCATTAACTACCGCTGCTAGTTTTTGGGCGGCGGCCTCTACTATGTGCGCCATGGCCCGACCCCGCAAGCCCCTGCTGAGCCGGGAGCGCATCGTCACCACGGCGCTCGCGCTCATCGACGCGGAGGGCCTGGCGGCCCTGTCCACCCGGCGGCTCGCCGCCGAACTGGGCGTCAGCGGGCCGTCCCTGTACAACCACTTCACGACCAAGGACGAGATCCTGGACGCGGTCGCCGACACGGTGATCTCCGAGGTGGACGTCTCCGCCTTCGGCGCCGGCGCGAACTGGCGGACCGGCCTGCTGGGCTGGGCCCGCTCCTACCGCGCGGCGCTCGCCGCGCACCCGAACATCGTGCCCTTCCTCGCCCAGGGCCCCGGCCGCCGCCCGGCCGGCCTGAAGATGGCGGACGCGGCCTTCGGCGGCATGGTGGAGGCCGGCTGGCCGCCCGCCCAGGCGACCCGGATCTGCGCCATGGTCCGCTACTTCGTCGCGGGCTCCGCGCTGGGCTCCTTCGCGCGCGGCTTCGTGGACGACCCGGGCGCCTACGACCCGGCCGACTACCCCCACCTGGGGCAGGCGCATCTGCTCGCCGAGCACCAGCAGCAGGTCGACGAGGGCGCGTTCGAGACGGGCCTGCTGGCGCTGGTCGACGGGCTGGCGCTGCGCCACCCGGAATCCGCCCCGCCGCCCCACATGTAGCTGTAAGGTACATCCGCCCGGGTGGTCCCGGCGCGGCGCACGCTGCCCGCGACGTGCGCCGCCTGCCTGAGGAGGACGACGTGCGTGATCCGATCGCCGCGCTACGGGGCCGCGGCGCCCCCATGACACGGCACCGCTGGGCCCGGCACGCCGTACACGTACTGCGCGGCCAGGCCCAGGTCGACTTCCTGCCGAGCGCGGTCACCGGCGCGTTCTTCTCGCTGGCGCTGTGCGCCGCGGGCTGGGCGTACGGCCTGTACGGGCTCCTCGGCACCGCGGCGGGCACGGCCACCGCGCACCTGCTCGGCGTGGACCGCGACCGGATCGCCGCGGGCCTCGAAGGCTTCAACGCGTGTCTGGTGGCCGTCGGTTCGGCCGTCTTCCTCGGCCCGGGGCACCTGTCCACCGCGCTGGTCGCGGCCGGTGGCGGCGCGGTGGTCACGGTCGTCACCGCTGCCGTCGGGCGCGTCCTGGGCACCTGGCGGCTGCCGACGCTCACCCTCCCGTTCTGCCTGGTGGCGAGCGCGCTGACGACCGGCGCGCCGGGCTTCGCGCGCCTGTGGCACCAGGGCGCGGGCCCGGCGGCCCTGCCGCGGCCCGGCGGACCGCCGTCCGGGCTGTCGTTCACCGACGTGTGGCACGCGCTGTTCGCCAACGTCGCCCAGGTCTTCTTCATGCCGCAGTGGTACGTCGGCGCGCTCTTCCTCGCCGGGATCTTCGCCGCGAGCCGGACGGCCGGGGCGATGGCGTGCCTGGGCAGCGTGACCGGCACCGGCACCGCGTGGGCGCTGGGCGCGCCGGCGGCACAGCTCGCGTCCGGCGCGGCGGGCTACAACGCCGTGCTGGTCGCGATGGCGCTGTGCGGGGTGTTCCTGAGGACGGGCCGGTGGAGCGCGGCGTACGCGGTGACGGGGGCGGCTGCCGCTACGGTCCTGACCCCGGCCGTGGCCGCCCTCACCGCCCCGTCCGGCGGCCACGCCTTCACCTGGCCGTTCGTCCTGACCACCCTGGTCTTCCTGGCGGCGGCCCCGGCGTTCCCGCGCCTGCGGACGGCCGGGGCGCCGACGGCTGCCGCCGAAGCGACAGCCGCGGAGAGGGCGTCCTCCTAGCGCTGTCGCGCCCCCGCGCCCAGGTACCGCCGTAGCCCCACGAACTCCAGCACCGCGAACACCGCCACCACCACCGCGCCGATCGCCAGGAACACGCTGCCCAGACCGGTGAGCGGCAGCAGCCCGGAGAAGGCCAGAACGAGCATCGCCACGCAGGACAGCGCGTTGCCCGCCACGACGGCCACAGCCGGCCCCGTGGGCACGCGCGGGTAGCCCGCGATCAGGGCGAGAGCCGCGGCGCCGCCCAGCATGGCGATGCCGAAGGGGACCGACCAGGAGACCGGCAGGCCCAGCGGCTCGCTGAGCAGCCCGCCCCCGGCCAGCAGCACGACGCCGAAGGCGAAGGTGCTCCAGCTGTCGATCAGCAGGACCCTGCGCAGCGGCTCCGCCCCGGCCGGCGGCGCGGAACGGGCCGCGACGCCGGTCGTGGCGCCCGTCGTGGTGCTCGTGCTCATACGCGTCTCCTCCTCCGTGGGCGGGCCCGGCCGGAGCGGCCCGGGATACCCGGTCACCGCCGACGATGCCGTGCCGGGGGCAGGGCCTCAATGACCTCCCAGGTCATGGAGCCGATGACCGCCGGTGCGCCGGGGCGCGCCCCCGGGGCTCAGAAGACGACCAGGGCGCGGCCCCCCTTGCCCTCCCGCATCGCCTGGAAGGCGGCGGGGATGCCTTCGAGGCCGATGTGCTCGGTGACCATGCCGGACAGGTCGAGCGCTCCGCTGCGTACGTGTTCGGCGATGCGCGGCAGGTCCGCGGCCGGGTCGCTGTTGCCGTAGACGCAGCCGGACAGCGTACGGCCGAAGTAGAACAGTTCCAGGGCGGAGAAGGTGACCTGCTGGTCCTGGCCGCCGATGCCGACGACGGTGGTGCGCCCGCCGCGCCGGGTGGACGACCAGGCCGTACGGATCGTCTCCGCCCGGCCGACGCACTCGATCGCGACGTCCGCGCCGTGCCCGCCGGTGAGCTCGCGGATGCGCTTGGCGGTGCCGTCCGACGCGACGAGGAACTCGGTGGCGCCCGCGGCGCGGGCCAGCTCCTCCTTCGCCGGGGACACGTCCACGGCCACGATCGGGCCCGCGCCCGCGATCCGCGCGGCCTGGAGGGTGGCCAGGCCCACGCCGCCCGCGCCGAACACCGCGACCGACTCCCCCGCCCGGACCCGTGCGCTGTGGTGCACGGCGCCCCATCCGGTCAGCACCGCGCAGCCCAGCAGGGCCGCGTCGGTGAGCGGCACACCGGCCGGCAGCGGCAGCGCCGCGCGGGCCGGGACGACTGTCTCCTCGGCGAAGACCGCGGTGCCCAGGCCCGGGTAGAGGTCGGTGCCGTCGGCGGCCAGCCGGGCGTACGGAGTGCCCGCCGCGGCCCCGGAGTCCGCGCACAGCCAGGGTTCGGCCAGCCCGCAGAAGTGGCAGTTCCCGCAGGAGGGGGCCCAGTTCAGGACGACCTGGTCGCCCGGGGCCAGGGCGCTGACGCCCGGACCGACGGCGGTGACGGTGCCCGCGCCCTCGTGCCCGAGGACGGCGGGCGCGGGCTGCCGCAGCGTCCCGTCGGACAGCGACAGGTCGGAGTGGCAGACGCCGGCCGCCGCCAGGCGCACGCGCACCTGGCCCGGCCCGGGTCCGGGCAGTTCGATCTCGGCGACCTCCAGCGGGGCACCCACGGCGGTCAGTACGGCGGCACGGGTCATGCGGGCGTGGCTCCTTCGGTTTTCCCGGACGGCGGGGGCTGGGGCGGACGGCCGTTCAGAGCTGGAGGGACTTGGTCTGGAGGTATTCGCCCAGGCCGTGGGGTCCCAGCTCCCGGCCGATGCCGGACTGCTTGTAGCCGCCGAACGGCGCGAGCGGGTTGAAGCGCCCGCCGTTGATGTCGACCTGTCCGGTGTCCAGGCGCCGCGCGAAGGCGACCGCCTCCTCCTCGTCACCGGCCCAGACCGCGCCCGCCAGGCCGTAGACCGTGCCGTTGGCGATCCGTACGGCCTCCTCCTCGTCCGCGTACGGCAGGACCGCGACGACCGGGCCGAAGATCTCCTCCTGCGCGATGGTCATGTCCGGCGTGACGTCGGCGAAGAGCGTCGGGCGGACATAGTAGCCGCGCTCGCGCCCTTCGGGGGCCTCCGGGCCGCCCGCGACGACCCGGGCGCCCTCCTCGATGCCGCGCTCGATGTAGCCGCGGACCCGGTCGCGCTGCTTGGCGCTGACGACCGGGCCGAGGCGGCTGGCGCCGTCCAGCGGGTCGCCCGGCACGTACTTGGCGATGGCCGCCGCGGCCAGTTCCAGCGCTTCGTCGTACCGGTCGGCGGGGACCAGCATGCGGGTCCAGGCGCTGCACGTCTGGCCGGAGTTGGCCATGACGTTGGCGATGTTGACGCCGACGGCCTTGCCGAGGTCGGCGCTGGGCAGCACGACGTTGGCGGATTTGCCGCCGAGTTCGAGGGCGCAGCGCTTGACGGCGGCGCCGGCGATGGCGCCGATCTTCCTGCCGACGGCGGTGGAGCCGGTGAAGGAGACCAGGTCCACGTCCGGGTGTTCGGCCAGCGCCTGCCCGGCGACCGGGCCCAGGCCGGTGACGAGGTTGAACACACCGGGCGGCAGGCCCGCCGCGTCCGCGCACTCGGCGAAGAGCTGGGCGGTCAGCGGGGTGTTCTCGGCGGGCTTGAGGACGATCGTGCAGCCCGCCGCCAGTGCCGGGGCGACCTTGGCGACGATCTGGTGGAGGGGGTAGTTCCAGGGGGTGATGGCGCCGACGACGCCGGCCGGTTCGTGCAGGACGGTGGAGTTGCGGATCTTCTCCTCGAAGGGGTGGGTGGCGGCCAGTTCGGCGTACGAGCCGGCCACCTTGACCGGGACGGCGGCCTGTACCGCCTTGCTGAACGCCAGCGGCGCGCCCAGCTCGGCGGTGATCGTCCCGGCGATCTCCCCGGCGCGCCCGGCGAGCTGGTCGCGCAGCGCGGTCAGCCGGGCGGCGCGCTCGGCGGGCGCGGTGCGGGACCAGGCGGGCAGGGCGGCGCGGGCGGCCCGTACCGCCGCGTCCACGTCCTCGGCGGTACCGGCGGGGACGGTCGCGATGACCCGTTCGTCGGCGGGGTTGACGACCTCGATGGCGTCCGGCCCGGCCGCGGGCCGCCAGCTCCCGTCGATGTACATAGCGTCGTGCTGCTTCACGTCGTCGCCCTCCCACGCCGGCTGCGGTCCCGTGAGCCCCGAAGGTACTCGCCGCCCCCAAACTAGCGGTGGTAGTTTTTGGCCGCCAGCCCCCTCCCCGGCCACCTCGCGCCGCCCCACGGCCCCCGTACGCCTCAGGCGTACGCCCCCCGCATCGCCTCCGTCACCCGCACGAACTCCGATGCGCCGTGTCCGGCGGCGATCGTGCGGTCCATCAGCGACTTGAGCGCGTCGAGCACATCGGTGTTGACGCCGCGGTCCCGGGACGCCTCGACGATGTGCGCGATGCCCGCCGCCTCCATGACGATGCTGCCCTCCCCCGCGCCGTCGAGCCGCCCGCCGGCCAGGTCGCCGGCCATGCCCTTCGCGATCGGCGGGAAGATGCCCGTGATCACGTCCAGGAACGGGGCCAGGTCCGTGGCCGGGACGCCCTCCTCCCCGGCCAGTGTGAAGGCGTGCGCGAGGCCCGCCATGCCGGAGTAGAAGAAGCTCAGCATCGCCAGGTCGTAGACCGCCGCGACACCGTGGTCCGTGCCCAGGAACGGCGCCTTGCCGCCCAGCGCCTTCAGCGTCTCCTGGTACGTGTCGAAGGCCCGCCGCGAGCCGCTGTAGAGGACCGTCGCCCCGGGCGTGCCGATGACCGGCGTCGGCACCATGATCGCGCCGTCCAGGTAGTCGACGCCGTGCCCGGCGGCCCACTCGGCGGCGCGCCGGGAGCGTACCGGGGTGTCGGAGGTGAGGTTGACCAGCACCCGCCCGGCCAGGTCGGCGCCGGCCGGCTCCAGGATGCGGTGGCTGACCTCGTAGTCCACGACGCAGACGACGATCAGTGGACTGGCGGTCACCGCCTCGGTGACGCTCCCGGCCCGTACGGCGCCGCGGGCGACCAGCTCGTCGGCCTTGTGCCCGGAGCGGTTCCATACGGTGGTGGGGTGTCCGGCCCCGAGGAAGGCGCCGGCCAGTGCCCGGCCCATGGCGCCGAGGCCGAGTACGGTCACCGGGGTCCTGCCGGAGCCGGCGGGCGGGGTGGTGGGGGTGGCTGCCATGGATGCGCTCCAACGGTTCGGCGGGCCGGCCCGCTGCCGGGCCCGTCTGGTGCCACCACCCTGCCGAGCAGCGCTTATGGATCGCTTCGGGTTCACTTCGGATGCGCTTCGGGGACTGCCTGAAGGGCGTCCGCAGCCGGGCGCCGGGCCGTCAGCAACGGCTGGAAGTAGCCGCCCTCCGCCGGCTCGTGCCACGCGAGGCGTTCGAACCCGGCGGCCGTGACGAAGCCCCGGACCTGTTCCCTGGTCAGGGCCCACGAGGTGGCCCGCCGGCTGCGCACCTCCCAGGTGTCGCCGCGCGGCAGCAGCTGGATCAGGTCGAAGTCGTAGTGCTCGCCGTCCTCGTGCCACTCCCACAGTTGCAGCGTGACCGCCCGGCCGCCGTCCGGCATGCGGGTGACGCGGGCGGGCAGCACCTCGCGGCGCTCGCGGCGGGCGTCCTCGTACGCGCGCATCCCGAGCAGGAGCTGCCCGCCGGGCCGCAGCACCCGCCGCATGGCGGCGAGGGCCGTCCGTATGCCGTCGGGCGTGATCAGGTGGGCCAGCGAGTTGTCGGCGCACACCACCGCGTCGAACCGGCCGTCGGGGAAGGGCAGCCTGCGCATGTCGGCGGCGGCCGTCGGCAGGCGCAGGCCCCGGGCGGCGGCCTCGGCGCTCGCACGGGCCGCCGCGACCGGGCTCAGGTCCGTGCCGGTGACGGCGTGCCCGGCCGCGGCCAGGCCGATGGCCTGGGTGCCGATGCCGCAGGCGCAGTCGAGGAGGGTGTGCGGCCGGTCGCCGAGCGCGTCCCGTACGTACGCGTCGAGGGCGCGCCCCTGCTGGGCCACCGCGGCGGACCAGTCGGGGTACAACAGGTCGTAGGTCGCGGCGAGTTCGTTGAAGAACCGTTCGAGCGACGGGTTCGGCACGGGGCCACGATAGTGCGGTGTCCGGCCGGCATCACCGGGTGGCGCGGGTTCCGCCGCCGCAGGCCGGTCCGGGGCGTACGGCGGGGGGCGGCGCCGGTGGCTCGTCGGGGCGCTGCGGGTCGCCGGCGGTGCTTTTCGGGGGCGGCGGGCCGGGGGCCTTGCGCGCCGGGCGGGCGGCCACGGCCGCCGAGGCCAGGAGCAGGACGCCGAGCATCGCGAACGGCGCGGCCGTACCGGCCAGCCCGGCCAGCGCGCCCGCCGTCGCGGGGGCCGCGACCTGGCCGAGGCGGTTGCCGGTCAGGCGCAGCGCGAGCGCCGTGCTGCGGGCCGCGTCCGGGGCGGCCTGGACGACCGTGGTCATCGACAGCGGCTGTCCGACGCCGAGGCAGAAGCCCAGTACGGCGAGCATCGCGGCCAGCGCCCAGACGGGTGCGGGCAGCGCCGGCCCGGCGCAGAGCAGCCCCGCCAGGGCGCAGCTGCCCACCATCAGGGGCGTGCGCCCGAGCAGGCGGATCATGGGCGTCATGACCAGCCGGCAGGCGACCGTGGCCGCCGCGCGCAGGCTGAGCAGCAGCCCGACGGTGGCGGGCGCGATGCCGCGGTCCTCGCCGACGACGGGGAGGTAGGCGGTGAGGATGTCGGTCGCGGAGAGCACCGCGAGGCTCATGAAGATTCCGGCCGCGACGCCGCGGGTGCGCAGGATGCCCCGTACGGAGCTGCGTTCCGCCGGTGCCGTACGGTCCCGCGCGGCCCCCGGGGCGTCGGTCGCGCCCCGCGCCGGCTGCTGTTCCAGGCGCCACAGGGACGCGTAGGAGAAGGCGGCGAGGGCCCCGGCGACCAGGAGGGCGGTGGCGCTGGTGGGTGCCATCGCGCCGTCGTGCTCGGAGACGACGAGCCCGGCGGCGACCGGGCCGACGAGCTGGCCGAGGGAGGCGCCGATGGTGAAGTGGCCGAAATTGCGGTCGCGTTCGTCGGGGGCGCTGCGGCGGGCGACGATGGACTGGGCGCCGATGACGAAGCACAGGTGGCCCAGGCCCATCACCCCGCTCCAGGCGGCCATGGCCGGCAGCGAGCCCGCCACACCGCTCAGCGCGCAGCCGCCGGCGATCAGCGCGACGCCGACGACGAGCAGCGGGGCGCAGCGGCCGTGGTCGGTGCGGCGGCCGAGCGGCACGGCCACCAGCAGCGGCAGCAGCGCGTACACCGCCGTGATCACGCCGATCGCCCGCTCGTCGGCGCCCAGCGCCAGCGCCCGGTAGGAGACGGCGGGCCGGGCCATGCTCACCGCCGCCTGGGCGAAGGAGAACGTGACGACGAGGCGCAGCAGCCAGCCCCGGCCGGGCGTCGAGGTGCCCACGGGTCAGATGATCCCGTACAGCAGGCCGGCGGCCAGGACGACCAGGGAGGTCAGCACCGCCCATTTCACGGTGAACCGGGTGTGGTCGCCGAACTCCACCTTCGCCATGCCGACCAGGACGTAGACGGCGGGCACGAGCGGGCTGGACATGTGCAGGGCCTGGCCGACGAGGGAGGCGCGGGCGATCTCCAGGGCGCCCACGCCGTGTGCGGCGCCCGCCTCGGCGAGGATCGGGACGATGCCGAAGTAGAAGCCGTCGTTGGACATGAAGTACGTGAGCGGGATGCTCAGGACGCCGGTGACGAGGCCCATGTGCGGGCCGAGTGCGTCGGGGATGCCGTCGACGAGCCAGCGGGCCATGTGCTCGACCATGCCGGTGCCGGTCAGGACGCCGGTGAAGACGGCGGCGGCGAAGACCATGCCGGAGACGTTCAGGACGTTCTCGGCGTGTGCGGCGATCCGTGCCTTCTGGTCCGTCATGTGCGGGAAGTTGACGGTGAGCGCGGTGGCGGCGCCGAGGAGGAAGAGCACCGGGATGGGCAGCGTCTGCAGGACGAGCAGGACCAGCAGGGCGACGGTGAGTGCGGCGTTGAACCAGTAGAGCCCGGGGCGCAGGGTGGCGCGGTGCGGGTCCAGGCCCTGGAAGTCGTCGCCGGTGCCGGGAGCCTGCGCGTCGCCGGTGCCGGCCTCCGGGAGCGCCGTACCGTTTCCGCCGCCGGCCGCCGTCGCGGGCCGGGCCTTGGACGTGCGCAGCGCCGCCGTACGGAAGACGGTCGTACGGATTCGGGCGCCGAAGTTCCCGGCCGCGGCGGCGAGCACGGGCTCGCCCTCCGTGCGCCGGGGCACCGCGTGCTCCGCGGCGGTCCCGGCGTCGTCGAGCGTGAGCAGGCCCAGCCGCTTGCGTTCGCGGCGGCCGAGGACGTACGCCAGCAAGAACACCGCGACCAGCCCCGTTGCCAGCGCCGGAACCATGGGCACGAAGATGTCGCCGGCGTCCAGCTTGAGGGCGGTGGCGGCGCGGGCGGTCGGGCCGCCCCAGGGGACGGTGTTCATCACGCCGTTGGCGGTGGCGGCGACGCCCGTCATGACCACCAGGCTCATCTTCAGGCGGCGGTAGAGCGGGTAGAGCGCGGACACCGTGATCATGAAGGTGGTGGAGCCGTCGCCGTCGAGCGAGACGATCGCGGCGAGCAGCGCGGTGCCGACGACGACCCGTACCGGGTCCGCCTTGCAGAACCGCAGGATGCCCCGGACGACCGGGTCGAAGAGTCCGACGTCGATCATCACGCCGAAGTAGATGATGGCGAACATCAGCATCGCGGCGGTCGGCGCCAGGTCGCCCACGCCCTTGAGGACGTAGTCGCCCAGGTGGGCCCCCTTGCCCACCAGGACGCAGAACAGCGCGGGGATCAGGATGAGCGCTGCCATCGGCGACATCTTCTTCGTCATGATCAGCACCAGGAAGGTGGCGATCATGACGAATCCGAGGACTGTCAGCATGGGGGTACCTCACGTTCACCTTTGAACACCGCCCGGGACGGCGGTCGAGGCGACGCTAGGTGGCCGAAACTTTCGTTAACAAGGTCTTGACGCGCGAGCAATACGAGCAAAACAGCGGGCCGCGCCGGACGGCCGTACAACGGGCCGCGCACGGCGCGCCCGTCCCCCGCCGTCCGCCCCTCCACCGGCGTCAGTCCAGGTACCGCGACAGATAGGCGCGCACCAGCACCTTCGCCTCGGCGACGATCGCCGGGTCGCCGGCGGGGTCCGTGCGGAAGGCGAGCTGGAGCAGGGCGTCGGCCGCCTCCACCGCGACGAGGAACGCCGTACGCAGCGCGCCGTCCGCCGGGTCGAGCCCCAGCGGCCCGGCCAGCAGGCCGAGCAGTCTGTCCGCGACCAGGTGGTTGGCCTCGCGGGTGCCCTGGGGCACCGGGACGGTGAACTCCACCAGCGCGAAGCCCGGCACCTCGCGCTTCATGGCCAGGTACTCGTCGACGACGACGTCCATGGCGCGCCGCCAGTCGGTGCCGCCCGCCGGGTCCCCGGCCAGGCGGTGGGTGATCCGGTCGCCGTAGACGGCCAGGTTGCGGTGGGCCAGCGCCTGCACCATCGCCCCCTTGTCGGTGAAGAAGCGGTACACCGAGCCGATGGGGACCCCGGCGCGCCGGGCGACCTCGCGGGTGCTCAGCGCGTCGTAGCCCGTCTCGTCGAGGAGCCCGGCGCAGGCGTCGAGGATGCGGGTGAGGCGTTCGGCGCTGCGCCGCTGGACGGGTACACGCCGGAGCGCGGGGAGCTGCTGCACGGTTGCATCCTGCCCGCGGCAGGTGGCCGAGAGTCTCCGTTGACGGGCCGGGTCCGCAATCCTAAGGTCCTCCATAGGATTTGCTGGATTCTCTTGAGCGGCGGGAGCGCGCGATGACCGGCACGGGCAACGAGCGGGCGAGGAAGACGGCCGAGGGGCTCGCGTACACCGCGGGCTTCGGCAACGAGCACAGCTCCGAGGCGGTCACCGGCGCGCTGCCGGTGGGGCGCAACTCCCCCCAGCGCGCCCCCCTGGGGCTGTACGCGGAGCAGCTGAGCGGTTCGGCCTTCACCGAGCCGCGCGCCCACAACCGCCGTACGTGGCTCTACCGCGTCCGCCCGTCCGCCGCGCACCCCGCGTTCGAGCGGATGGACAACGGAGCGGTCCACGGCGCCCCCTTCACCGAGACCGCGCCCGACCCCAACCGCCTGCGCTGGAACCCACTGCCCGCACCGGAGGCCCCCACCGACTTCCTGGCCGGTCTGTGGACCCTGGGCGGCAACGGCGACGCCACCCAGCGCACCGGCATGGCCATCCACCTCTACCACGCCAACACCTCCATGGAACGCCGGGTGTTCAGCGACGCGGACGGCGAACTGCTGATCGTGCCCGAGCACGGCGGCCTGCTGATCCGCACCGAACTGGGCCTGCTGCGCGCCGAACCGGGACACGTCGCGCTGATCCCGCGCGGCGTCCGCTTCCGTGTCGAGCTGCTCGACACCACCGCCCGCGGCTACGTCTGTGAGAACTACGGACAGCCCTTCCAGCTCCCCGACCTGGGCCCGATCGGCGCCAACGGCCTCGCGAACGCGCGGGACTTCCTCGCGCCGACCGCCGCGTACGAGGACGAGGAGGGCCCCTTCGAGGTCGTCAACAAGTTCTGCGGCAACCTCTGGAAGGCGACGTACGGCCACTCGCCGCTGGACGTCGTGGCCTGGCACGGCAACCACGTCCCCTACGTCTACGACCTGCGCCGCTTCAACGTCATCGGCTCGATCAGCTACGACCACCCGGACCCCTCGATCTTCACCGTGCTGACCTCGCCGTCCGACACCCCGGGCCTGGCGGGCGTGGACTTCGTGGTCTTCGCGCCGCGCTGGCTGGTCGGCGAGGACACCTTCCGGCCGCCCTACTTCCACCGGAACGTGATGAGCGAGTACATGGGACTCGTCGAGGGCGCCTACGACGCCAAGGCGGAGGGCTTCGTACCGGGCGGCGGTTCGCTGCACAACATGATGTCCGCGCACGGCCCGGACCGGGAGACCTTCGACCGGGCGAGCGCGGCCGAGCTGAAGCCGCAGAAGATCGACGACGGGCTGGCGTTCATGTTCGAGACCCGCTGGCCGGTCACGCTCACCGGGCAGGCGGCCGGCGCCGACCATCTGCAAAGCGGTTACGACCAGGTGTGGCAAGGTCTTGAGCGCCACTTCCGTCCCTGACCGGTAACCGCCCCGGCCCCTGATAGGGAGTCGTCCGTGACCACCTTCGCCCCCGACTCGCTGGACCTGAACCGCAAGCTGCCGCTGTGGTACCAGGTCTCGCAGTCGCTGCGCGCGTCCATACTCGGCCGCTCCCCCGGCGCCCCGCTGCGCCTGCCGACCGAGGACGCGCTCGCCGCGCACTACGGCGTGAGCGTGCTGACCATGCGCCAGGCGCTCAAGGAGCTGGAGACGGAGGGGCTGATCAGCCGGCACCGCAGGCGCGGCACGTTCATCGAGCCGAGCGCGCGGCGCGGGGCGCCCGTGCGGCTGCTCGGTTCGGTGGACGCGATCGTGGCCCAGCAGTCCGGTATGCGCACCGAACTGCTGGGCCACGGCCCGGCCGCCGTGCCGTCCGAACTGGCGGAGTTCTTCCCCGGCCTGGTGGAGGTGGCCGCGTACCGCAGGCTGCGCAGCGACGAGAAGACCGGCGAGCCGACGAACCACGCGGTCAATTTCCTGCGCCCGGACGTCGCCGCCCGGGTGGATCTCGCGGACCTGGCGCGCTGGCCGATGACCAAGGTGCTGCGGGACTCGGTGGGCGTCGCGATCAGCCGGATCACGGACACGGTCGAGGCGCGGCTGGCCGACCCGGAGACCGCCCGACTGCTCCATGTGCCGCTGCTCAGCCCGATCCTGCACTACACGGGCATCACCTACGACCAGGACGGGCGGGTGGTGGACGTGGCCCGCATCCACTACCGGGGCGATCGTTTCTCCTTCACCGTCACCCTCGATGCGCACTGAGCGGGGGTTGAGGAACATCCATGTCAGATCGTGCGTTGAGCCCTCGCGACCCCAATTGACCCTTTGACCTGGGCTGATCGTACGGCGCAGCCTTCGCGGGTCGATATCGTCGATCTTCGGAGGACCGGGTGGCAGTCGAGTTCCTGTCTGATCAACAGGCAGCCCAATACGCGGCGTTCAACGGAGCGCCGTCTCGTGTGGAGCTGGAGCGGTACTTCTTCCTGGATGACTCGGATCTGGAGAAAGTGCAGGCCAAGCGGCGTGCGCACAACCGGCTCGGCTTCGCGGTCCAGCTGACGAGCGTGCGCTACCTGGGCTGGTTTATGCCGGACCCGCGGCAGGTGCCGGTGCAGGTCGCCGAGTACCTCGCCGAGCAGTTGGGGATTGCGGATGCGTCGTGCCTGAAGGAGTACGGCGAGCGGGACGGGACGGCCCGCACACACGCTGGTGAGATCCAGGAGGCCGGAGGCTGGCGTGACTTCGCCGAGGTGCGCGACGAGCTGAGCGAGTGGCTGGATGCGCGGGCCTGGACGACCGGCGACGGGCCGAAGTCGCTGTTCGACGCAGCGGCCGGGTGGCTGTGCGAGCGCCGGGTGCTGCTGCCCGGGGCGAGCCGTCTGGCCCGGCTGGTGGGCACGGTTCGGGAGACGGCGAACAACCGCCTGTGGGACACCCTGTACGGCCTGCTGAGCACCGGCCAGCAGGCGGTGCTGGACTCGCTGTTGTCCGTTCCGCCAGGCGCCCGGATCTCGGAGCTGGACCGGCTGCGCCGGGGGCCGGTGCGGATCTCCGGGTCCCAGATGAAGCGGGCTCTGGAGCGAGCACGAGAGATCGCGGCCTTCGGGATGGGCGAGGTGGACGTGTCCGCGATACCGCCGCGGCGGCTGGCGGAGCTGTCCCGGTACGGGATCGACGGCAAGGCGTCGCTGCTCAGGCGGCACGGTGACTCCCGGCGCCTGGCCACGCTGCTGGCCACTGCGGTCTACCTGACGTCCCGGGAGGTCGATGACGCCCTGGACCTGCTGGAGGTGCTGATCGCGACGAAGCTGCTGGCCAGGGCCGAGCGGGACACGGCGAAGGAGAAGCTGAAGACCCTGCCGCGGGTAGAGCGCGCGTCGGCGAAGCTGGCCGCCGCGTTCCAGATCGTGTTCGACAGCACCAGCGAGCAGGTCGACACCGACACCGGGGAGATCACCCCGCCCGAGGTGGAGACGCTGGAGGCGATGTGGGAGCGGATCGAGCAGGTGGTGCCCCGGCACGAGCTGGCGTCGGCGATCGCTGTGCTGTTCGAGCTGACTCCGCCGCTCGACTCGGACGCGGACGAGGCATGGCGGGCCCAGCTGGTCACCCGGTTCGGCACCGTGCGGCCGTTCCTGAAGCTCCTGGTGACGGTGGTCGACTTCGACGCTACCCCGGAGGGCCTGCCGGTCCTGAAGGCGTTGAAGTCACTGCCAGACCTGATGGGGCGCAGGTTCGTCGTCCCCGTGCCGTCGGTGTACGCGCGGCCGAACCCGAAGTACTTCGGGCGCCGGGGCGGCGCGACCTGGCTGAACATGATCAACGACCAGGCGGCGGGGCTCGGCGGGAAGGTGGTGGCCGGCACCCCGCGCGACTCGCTGTACGTGCTGGACGTCCTCTACGACCGCGACGGCGGCAAGCGCCCCCAGATGATCGTCACGGACACCGCTTCGTACAGCGACATCGTCTTCGGCCTGCTCACGCTCGCTGGGTTCGCGTACGCCCCGCAGCTCGCCGACCTGCCGGACCAGAAGATGTGGCGCATCGACCGTACCGCCGACTACGGCGCCTTCCAGGACGCTGCCCGCGGCCGGGGCGATCTCGCCCGTATCGAACGGCACTGGGAGGACATCCTGCGGATCATCGGCTCCATCCACACCGGAGCCGTGCGCGCGTACGACGTCATCCGGATGCTGTCGCGGGACGGGCACCGACCCCGCTCGGCGACGCGATCGCCCACTACGGGCGGATCGCCAAGTCCCTCCACATCCTGCGCTTGGCCGATGAGCCCGGCTACCGCAGGCAGATCAAGAGCCAGGCCAACCTTCAGGAGGGCCGCCACTCCCTCGCTCGGAAGATCTTCCACGGCCGCTCAGGGCAGCTCTACCAGCGCTACCAGGACGGAATGGAGGACCAGATCGGCGCCCTGGGCCTTGTCCTCAACGCCCTGGTGCTGTTCAACACCCGGTACATGGACGCCGCGGTGAACCAGCTGCGGGTGGACGGCTTCGACGTCCGTGACGAGGACGTGGCCCGCCTCTCGCCGTTCGTGCGGCACCACATCAACATGCTCGGCCGGTACTCCTTCCATCTCCCCGACCTGCCCGGCGGCCTGCGGCCCCTGCGCGACCCTGACACTGTGGAGCCGTAAGGGAGCCGGGTCGGGGGTCTCGCGGAGGAGTCTTCGCCTCCGCCAGACCCCCGACTGATCAGCCGAGGCCGAGCTGGCGCGTGGCGGCCTCGACGGTCTGCGCGAGGAGAACGGCGATGGTCATGGGGCCGACGCCGCCGGGGACGGGGGTGATCAGGCCGGCCCGGTGCCGGGCGGTCTCAAAGTCGACGTCGCCGACGTTGCCAGGGTTATAGCCCGCGTCGATCACCACGGCGCCAGGCTTGATATCCGCTCCGGCGATGAAGCGCGAACGACCGACAGCGGCGACCAGGACGTCGGCCTCGCGCACGATTGAGGGCAGGTCGACGGTGCGGGAATGGCAGTAGGTCACCGTGGCGTCCCGTCCGAGCAGGAGCATGCCGACGGGCTTGCCCAGGATGGCGCTGCGCCCCACCACGACGGCGTGCTTGCCTGCGAGGTCGACTCCGTACTCGTCCAGCAGGCGCATGATCCCGCCGGGAGTGCAGGAGACGAAGCCGGGCAGGCCGAAGCTCATCGCCGCGAAGGAGTGCATGGTGACCCCGTCGACATCCTTGTCCGGGACGATCGCCTCGAACGCGGCGCGCTCGTCGATGTGCTTCCCCACGGGATGCTGCAGCAGGATGCCGTGGACAGTCGGATCCGTGGAGAGTGCGGTGATGATCTCGACCAGGCCAGCGGTGCTCACTGAGCTGGGCAGGGCCACGTGGTGCGACAGGATGCCGGCCTTCTCGCACCTGGAACGCTTCATCCGGACATACGTGACCGAGGCCGGGTCGTCTCCCACCAGCACGGTCGCCAGACAGGGCGCTGTCCCGGTGCGTTGACGAATGTCTGCGGCGGCTGCCGAACTGGTCTCGGTGATGCGTCGGGCGAGGTCGGTGCCGCTCATCAGCCGCGCCGGGTGGATATCAGTCACGTCTCACTCCTGAGCTCTACACGAGTCGCCCAGGCGCACGGCATTGACGAGATGTCAGGCCGCTCCCCGGTGGTACTCCACCCCAGCGCCAGTCACGGCCCACCTCTCACCTTAGTCGAGAGGGGCGTTGATGTCGGGCTCTTGGGTGGGGGAACGATCAGCGCCTGCTGTCGCCGGGGGCAAGCAAGGAGGTGACCTCAGCGATCGCCTCTGGGGAGGGTTTGAAGTAGCGACGGACGTTCTCCGCCTTCTTGTGGCGTGACTTCGCCATCAACATCAGCAGCAACGCGCCCTGTTCGCCGAGGTGGGTCAGGGCGGAATGGCGGTACTCGTGCAGGTCCCAGCCGGTGCCCGGTCCGCGCACGGCAGTGTGCTCATCGAGGAGGGCACGGGCCTGGCCGTAGGAGAGGCGGGCCAGGCCGGTGCCCGCGCAGACGTCGCGCGGGCTGACGACCTTATCCGGGCCGGGGCGGCGGTGGGTGACGAACACCGGTCCGCGGGTGCGGCCTCGCAGCAGCCGGGGCAGGAGCCGGGCGGTGCCGGCGTCCCAGTAGGCGGTCTCCAGCACAAAGTTCTCGCGCGCCTGTCCGCGGCGGCGGGCCTTGCTGCGGGCGCCCTTGACCTTGACTGGGCACCGGCGGGCGGCGAGGTCCAGGTCCTCGATGTTCACGCCGAGGATCTCCTCTGCGCGGGCGGCGGTCTCGTAGAGCATTCGCCACAGCGTCTTCTCCCGCAGGTGGACCTCGCGCCGGGCGATGAGCCGGTCCACGGCCATCTTCGAGCGGGCCGGGGTCTCGGAGTCGGGCACCGCCAGCCGCTTCGTCCAGGCCGGGACCGCCGGACCGTCGTAGCCGTACTCCGCGCACCAGCCCAGCCAGGAGAGCACCGCCGCCCGGCGGGCGTTCCAGGTGTTGACCGCCGCGGTGCCCCACAGCAGTTCCAGGGCCTCGCCGATCTCGTCGTCCGCGACCGAACCGAGCGGGCGGGCCTCTCCGATCCGCTCGGCGGTCTTGCCGACGCCGGTCGAGTAGCTGCGGACGGTGTTCGGGTTGCGGAGCGAGTCGAGGAAGGCGTCGGCCGCCGCGCGAACGGTCAAGGCCTTCCCGGCTGGCAGTTGCACGACGGTGGGCACCGCTTCCCCCTTGCCACGGATAACAGGGCCGCTTCACGTACGGCCCGGAGAACGTCACCACAGGTGACGAACTAAGGTTCCGCAGATATTGGGGTGTTATCTGCGGCAAGACTTCAGACCGTCCCTGCCGCCCAAGCCCCGTCAGTCGCCCACCAGGGCCGACGTCGGCTTAGCGCACGATCTGACATGGATGTTCCTCAACCTCCTGAGCCGCGCCCCCGCGCTCAGATCCGCTCCAGGCTCCGCCCCGTACTGCGCGGCCCGAGCAGGGCCACGTTCAGGCACAGCAGCAGCATCAGCGCGGCGGAGCCGGTGAACACGGCGCCGGGCCCCAGGCGCGCCAGCACGCTCAGCGCGACGAACGGCAGTATCACCGAGGTCAGCCGGGACAGCGAGTAGGCGATGCCGATGGCGCTGCTGCGCAGGGCGGTCGGGAAGATCTCGGTCTGGTAGACGTGGAAGGCGTTGGAGAAGACGTTGCTGCACACGGTCAGTGCGAAGCCCGCGCCCACGATCAGCCAGGCCGGGCCGGCGAAGCCGAAGGCCAGTCCGCACCCGGCCATGCCCAGCGCCGAGGCGATGATCAGGGTCCTGCGCTCGATGCGGTCGATGAGCGGTACGGACAGCGCCGAGCCGATCGGATAGCCGCAGAAGCTGAGGGCGGCGTAGCTCAGCGACGCGGTGACGGTGTGGCCCTTGGCCGTCAGCACGACCGGCGCCAGCGACCCGAAGCCGTAGTAGCCGACGGTCTGGAGGACCTGGAAGATCCACCACATGACCGTACGGCGCCGGTGGTCGCCGCGGAACATCTCGCCCAGCGGGACGCGGCGCTGCGGCACCTCCTCCGCCGCGGCGACCGACGGCAGCGTGCCGCCGGTCTCCCGGGCGACGCGCTCCTCGATGTCCGAGACGATCCGCGCCGCCTCCGTCTCCCGGCCCTGCACGGCGAGCCAGCGCGGCGACTCGGGCAGCCGGGCGCGCATCAGCTGGATGAACGCCGCGCCCAGCGCGCCCGCCACCAGCAGCCAGCGCCAGCCCTCGATGCCGAACAGTTCGCGGGTGGCCACCAGGCGGGCCCCGACGAAGGCGGCCACCGGCACGCCGAGGAAGCCGAAGGTGTAGGCCCAGGCGATGTACCGGCCGCGTACGGCGCGCGGCAGGAACTCGGCGAGGTAGGTATCCACCAGGGTCAGTTCGGCGCCGAGGCCGAGCCCGGCCAGGAAGCGCAGCGCCATCAGCCACCCGGCGTCCGGCGCGAAGGCGCACAGGAGCGAGAAGAGGGAGTACCCGCCCAGGTTGACCAGGAACATCCGGCGCCGCCCGAACCGGTCCGCGAGCACCGACAGCACGCCCGCGCCCACGAACATGCCGAGGAACCCGGCCGCGATCACCCAGGACTTGGCGGTGTGGTCCAGGTGCCAGCGCTCGGCGAGCACTGCGGCCAGCACCCCGCCGAGGAAGATCTCGTAGAGGTCGAAGAAGGCGCCGACGCCGACGGTGAGGGTCAGGCGGCGGTGCCAGCGGGACGGCGGCAGCCGGTCCAGCCGGGCTCCCGCCCGCGCCCCGGTGAGCTGCGTGGCGGTCATGGTGCTCCTCCCGGCGGACGGCGGCGGCACGGTGTACGGCCAGGACGGTACCCGTCGTTGATCACTCGGAAAAGACCGCCACCGGCCGCCGCCGTTACGATGCCCTCAGCGAACCGAGCGCACCGATGGTCCAGGGAGGGCGACCGCGTGACGGTGACACAGGCCACGGGCAGCGGCGGCGGCAGGCTCGCGGCGGCACCCCGGCTCGATGACCTGATGCCCTGGTCGGCCGCGCCGCTGCGGCTCGGCCGCGGCTGGGTGATGGCGCCGGACGCCGCCTCCCTGCGGGCCCGCTGGGCGGCGCTGCACCGGGCCGGGGACGACGGCGCGCGCGAGCGGCTGTTCCGGCCCAGCCGCGCCCGTACGCTGCGTACGGCCGTGCCCCAGCTGCCCGGCCAGGCCACGCCCACCGGCCGCCTCGCGCACGGCGGCGGGCCGTGCCCCGAGCCGGTGCGCGTCCTGCACGGCCCGCACGACCAGCAGTGGCTGCTGCCCGACCACCGGCTGATCGACGCCGCCCGGCCGGAGCTGTGGCGGGTCGCGGACGGGCGGCAGGTGTTCGTGGTGGAGCTGGGGCACGTGCCGCAGACGGACGGCCCGGCGCTGGTCGCCTCCGCGCTGCTGCCGGACGGCAGGTCGCCGGCCGGGCGCCCCGGCCGTATCCGCCCGCTCTACCGGCGGCCCGGCGGCGGCGAACCCAACCTCGCCCCGGGCCTGTCCGACCTGCTCACCCGCCGTCTGGAGCGGCCGGTCGGCGCCGCGGAGGTGCTCGCCTGGACGGTGGCGAGCGCCCGGCCCACGCCGTCCGGCGCCGTCGTGCCGCTGACCGCCGACGCCGGGGTGTGGGAGGACGGCGTGGGGCTGGGCGAGCGGCTGCTGTGGCTCCAGACGAGGGGCGCGCGGGGTGACGGGACGGCGTACGGGGCGCGCCGGGGAGCGTCCACGGATGCCCGGTGGCCGACGGCCTTACGTACGGGCCCCGCTGCCCGCCCGCGGACTGCCCGACGCGCTCTCCTACCAGCCGGACGAGGAAGCGCTGCTCCTCGGGCCCGGCCGCGTCTCGCCCGTGCCCGCGGCTGCTTGGGAGGCCGAGGCGGGCGGTGTGCGGGTGCTGGAGGCGTGGTTCGAGCGCCGTACCGCCCCGGTGGCCGAGCCGGAGAGCCTGGAGGCGCTGCGTCCCGCCGCCTGGCCGCAGGAGTGGACCACCGAACTGCTGGAGCTGGTCTCGGTGCTGGCGCTGACGGCCGAACTGCGACCGGCACAGGAAGAGTTGCACCGGCGTACGGCGGACGGGCCGCGCGTCGAGGCGTCCGAGCTGCGCGCGGCGGGCGTGCTGCCGCCGCCCGCCGCGGCCCGCCGCCCGGCCTCCGTCCTGGATCATCACGAGGAGGGGCCGGACGGGCAGTTCGCCCTGCTGTGACGCGGCCGTGCCGCTTCGCGCGTTGTCCGGCGGGCGGCGGCGGGTAGGTGCTCCGACCATGGACCACACGCCCACGGACCACGCCGTGCAGCCGCCGCCCCTGGAGGGCATCACCGTCGTGGCCGTCGAGCAGGCCGTGGCCGCGCCGTTCGCCACCCGGCAGCTCGCCGATCTCGGCGCCCGGGTGATCAAGGTCGAGCGGCCGGACGGCGGCGACTTCGCCCGTACCTACGACACCTCGGTACGCGGACTGGCCTCGCACTTCGTATGGGCCAACCGCGGCAAGGAGTCCCTGGCGCTCGACCTGAAGGACCCGCGCGGGCGCGAACTGCTGGAACAACTGCTGGCCGGGGCGGATGTGTTCGTCCAGAACCTGGCGCAGGGCGCGGCGGCGCGGCTCGGGCTGGACGCGGCGGCGCTGTGTGCCCGGTATCCGCGCCTGGTGGCCGTCGACATCTCCGGGTACGGCCCCGGCGGCCCGTACGCGCACAAGCGGGCCTACGACATGCTCGTCCAGTGCGAGGCCGGGCTCGTCTCCCTGACCGGGACCCCGGACGAACCGGCGAAAGCGGGAATACCGGCGGCGGACATCGCGGCGGCGATGTACGCCTTCTCCGGTGTGCTGGCCGCGCTGCTGCGGCGCGGCACGACCGGGCGCGGCGGGCCGGTGGAGGTCGCGATGCTCGACGCGCTGGCCGAGTGGCTGGGGCACCCGCTCTACTTCGGGATGTACGGGGGCACACCCCCCGCGCGCACGGGGGTCGCGCACGCCGTCATCGCGCCGTACAACGCCTATCCGACGGCGGACGGACAGCCGGTACTGCTGTCCGTCCAGAACGACCGGGAGTGGCGGCGGCTGGCGCGGCAGGTGCTGGAGCGGCCCGGGCTGGCCGACGATCCGGCGTTCGCGACGAATGTGGCGCGTGCCCGCAACCGGGACAAGACGGACCAGGTGGTGGGTGAGGCGCTGGCCGGGATGGAAGTGACCGAGGCCGTACGGCGGCTGGAGGAGGCGGGAATCGCCTGTGCGCGGCTGAACGGGGTGGCGGAGCTGGCCGGGCATCCGCAGTTCGCGGCGCGCGACCGCTGGCGGGAGGTGGGGTCGCCGGCCGGGCGGCTGCGCGCGCTGCTGCCGCCGGTCACGCTGCCCGGGAGCGCCGGGCCGGTGATGGGAGACATCCCGGCCCTCGGCGAACACACCGACGCGCTGCTGAGCGCTCTGGGTCTGACGAGCGAGCGGATTGCAGCGCTGCGCCGGGACGGTGTGGTCGCCTGAGGGACCGGGACCTGCACGTTTTCCGGCCGTGCCTCAGCCGTGGCCGCCGAAGAGCGACCGGCGCAGCCTGCGCAGCGGTGCGAACAGCGACACCCTGGCGCCGCGGTTCGTCCTGCTGCGCCGGTGATCACGAGCGGTGAGCTCCTGCATCAACGATGTCGCGCCCTCCGCCTCACGCTGCGGGACGGCGGGTCCGCCCAGCACCGCGAGATGGCGGTCGAGCCGCGCGCTGGACGCGCCGCTTCCGCAACTGATGGCAGGCACTCGTGGCCTGCTGCGCATTGTTATCTGTTCCATGACACTCCCCACCCGTACGAGGGCACCCGGCCCGGGCAGGGTAACCCTATCTCTCTCCCGCGACACGCGCGCGGCCCGGGCCGTGGTATTCACCTGGCGCGCGCCGACGTTGACGCCACCTTACGGATCTTCGTCAGCCGAGGGCGAGTTGAATGAGTACCGAGGTCGTGGGCCTGGCCGAACCGCCGGCCGGCTCCAGTGTGACCGCCAGCCGGTCCGCGTGCCCGGTGCCGCCGTGCCGAAGATCACGTACCACCGCGGGGCCCGCGGTCCGGGTCCGCAGGTCGTAGGACAGCATGCCCGCCGGGCGCGCGGTGGCGGGTCCGGCGCGCATCCGCCACAGCTGGTAGGCGCGCCCCTCGGGCGGCGGGGGCAGTCCGGCGGCGTTCACCACGGCCTGGTTCATGGCGGCCGACTCGACCGCGCTCAGTGAGCGCCCGCCGATCGGCCGGCCGGAGACGGCCAGCGCGTCCGGTGCGGCCAGGACCGCGTTCACGGACTGCGTCACGGCACGCTGCCGGTCCAGTTCGGTGTCCGTACGGGCGAGCTGGAGGGCGAGCACCGCGCTGACGGCGAGGCTCAGCGCGGTGACCGTGGCGGCGACGCGGATGCCGTAACGGGCGGGCAGAGACACGCCCCACAGGCGGGCGGCGTCCGTGCCGGACGGCTTCCCGGCCACCGGCACCGGCGCGGCGGGCCGCGGAACGTCGGCCTCCTGCGGCGTGGCCAGCGCGGCGGTCAGCACGCGTGCGCGCAGTCCGTCGGGGGCGGGGCGGGCCGCGGCGCGGGCCAGCCAGGTGGCGTCCTCGGTCAGGACGCGCAGTTCCGCCGCGCAGTCCGGGCAGCGGCGCAAGTGCCGCTCGAAGCGGCGATGTTCGCGCGGGCCCAGGGCGTCGAGGGCGTACGGGGCGGCCAGGGCGTGGACACCCCGCCGTCCGGCGCGCAGCGCGTCGCGCAGGACCGCGGGCCACGGACGGCGGCTCATCCGGCACCCGCCAGGCAGTCGCGCAGCCGCGCCAGCCCGTCGCGCAGCCGCGACTTGACCGTGCCGAGCGGTACGGCCAGCCGACGGGCCGCCTCGCGATGGGTGTAGCCGTCGTAGTACACGAGGGTGACCGACTGCCGCTGCAAAGCAGTGAGCCGTTCCAGGCACCGGCGCACCCATTCGCGCTCGAACGAACCCTCGACCGCCTCCGCCACCTCGTCGAACACGGTCACCGCGCCCCGCCGGGCGGCCCGTTCCTCGCGCGCGCTCGCGGCGCGCGCCGACCGCACCCGGTCCACCGCGCGGCGGTGGGCCAGGGTGAGAATCCACGACAGCGCGCTCCCGCGCCCCGGGTCGTACCGGCCGGCCCTGCGCCAGATCTCCAACAGCACTTCCTGCGTCACCTCCTCGGCCTGGGCACTGTCCCGCAGCACCCGCCGGGCCATTCCGAAGACGGGCGACGACACCAGGTCGTACAGCTCCTCGAAAGCGCCGTGGTCACCGCGCGCGATCAGGGGCAGCAGCACCTCGGCGCCGCGTCCGGCGGCCGTTCCCGAGTCCACGCGGCCTCACCCCGCTCCCCTGCCGACCGGTCATTGTCCCGCCGTGGTGGGTTCGGGGCGAGACGCGCGGCGGACCGGTCCCGGCGGCCCCGGCTTTCCCCGGGCGCCCGGAAAACCGGCACCCATCCGGACGGCGCGCGGCCCCGAATAGCCGCCACAGCGCCGGTACGGCAGCCAGGCCCGCCGTATCCCGGCGGCCCGTCCGGCACATCCATGGGGGGAGACCGAAGCGATGACGGCCACCAGGAAGGACAGCAAGGCCGCGAAGCCCGGGAAGGGGTGGCGCAGCCGCCGGACCGTCGCCGTGCTGGCGTGCGGCTCGCTGGCCACCGCGGGTATCGCCGGCGCGGCCGCGGGCCCGCTGGCGACGCGCTCGGCGCAGGCCGCGAGCCACCGGGAGGCACCGCAGATCTCCGGACAGCCGGAGTACGACACCACGGACGTGTACGCCTACCAGAGCCCCGACAAGCCCGACACCACGACGCTGACGGTCAACTGGTGGCCGTTCGCGGAACCCGCGGGCGGCCCGAACTTCTACAAGTTCGCCGACGACGCCCAGTACGACGTGCACGTGGACAGCGACGGGGACGGACAGGGCGACCTGATCTACCGGTGGACGTTCAAGGACAACTACCGCAGCGGCGACACGTTCCTCTACAACACCGGCCAGGTCACGTCCCTCGACGACAAGGACCTGAACTTCTACCAGACCTACGACATCGACCTGCTGCGGCTGAAGGACCAGAAGGTCGTCTCCAGCACGAAGGTCGCCGACAACCTGATCGCCGCGCCCTCCAACGTGGGCAAGGCCTCCATGCCGGACTACCAGAAGCTGCGCGACCAGGCGGTGCGCCCCGTCGCGGGCGGCGCGACGTCCTTCGCGGGCCAGGCCGACGACCCCTTCTTCCTGGACCTGCGCGCCTTCGACCTGCTGTACGGCGGTGACCTCTCCGAGGTCGGGCGGGACACCCTCAAGGGCTACAACGTGCAGTCCGTCGCACTCCAGGTGCCGACGAGCACCCTGCGCCAGTCCGCCGCGCAGCCGGTGATCGGCGTCTGGTCCACCACCCAGCGCAAGAACGCCTCCGGCGGCTGGTCCCAGGTGTCCCGGATGGGCAACCCGCTCGTCAACGAACTGGTCATACCGCTCAAGGACAAGGACCGCTTCAACGCGTCCGCGCCGTGGAACGACGCCCAGTTCCTCAAGTACGTCACCGACCCCGAGCTGGCCCGGCTGATCGAGAAGATCTACGGCATCAAGGCGCCGGCGCTGCCCCGCAAGGACCTGATCCAGGCGTTCCTGACCGGCGTACCGAAGCTGAACCAGCCGCCGAACGTGCGCCCCGCGGAAGCACTGCGGCTGAACACCTCCATCCGGCCCGCCGCGCAGCCCAAGCGCCTCGGCGTCCTGGACGGCGACAACGCGGGCTATCCGAACGGCAGGCGGCTCGCCGACGACGTCGTGGACATCTCCCTCCAGGTGGTCGAGGGCGAGCTGGTCGGGCAGAAGAACGACCTGGGCGACGCGGTCGACGCCAACGACCGGCCCTTCGGGCAGACCTTCCCCTACCTGGCGCTGCCCACCTCGGGCTCCGAAGGGCCGCTGGCCAAGAAGGGCGGCAGCACGGACGGTCAGGGCCAGGGCGCGGTGAACCAGTCGGCCGGCCTGCGGACCGGTCTGCGTCCGCAGGACAGCGGCACCGGTGACGGCGCCGACACCGTACTGATCGCCTCCGCCTCGGCGGGCGGCGCCGGGCTGGTGCTCGTCGGGATCGGCCTGCTGTGGCTGCGCGCCAACCGGCGAGCGAGGTCGGGGCGTTGAAGTTCCCCAGGACACCCAGGAGCGGGCGCGGCCGGCTGGCCGTCGCCGTCGTGACCGTTCTCCTCCTCGCGTGTGCGGTCACCGTCGGCGGGCTCGCCCTGGGTGGCGACGGCGGCCGGGCACACGCCCCCGTGTCCGCGCCTCCGTCGTCCGACGTCCCCGTGGGCCGCGGCGCGGCGACCGGCCTGGCCGGCACCGTGAGCACGCTCCAGGCGTCGCTGCGCGAGCGCCCCGGGGACTGGCTCGGCTGGGCGCGGCTCGGCGCCGCGTACGTCGAGCAGGCCCGTACGACGGGCGACCCGACCCGCTATCCGCAGGCCGAGCGGGCCGTCGCCCGCTCCCTGACGCTGCGCCCGCGCGAGAACGACGCGGGCCTGGCGGGGCGGGCCTCGCTGGCCGCGGCGCGGCACGACTTCCGTGCCGCGCTGCGGGACGCGGACGCCGCGCTCGCGGTGAATCCGTACGGCGAACGGGCGCTGGCGGTCCGCGTGGACGCGCTGGTGGAACTCGGGCGCTACACCGACGCGCTGGCCGCGGCGCGGCACGCCGACGCGGTGCGTCCCGGCATTCCGTCCTTCACCCGGCTCGCGTACGTGCGGGAACTGCTCGGTGACCCGGACGGCGCCCGCAAGGCGCTGGAGCCGGCCCTGCGGTCCGCCTCCCGGCCCGACGACATCGCGTACGTCGCCACGGCACTCGGTCAACTGGCACGCAGCCAGGGGCAGTACGCGGCGGCTTCCCGGCACTACGCGACCGCCCTGCGCGCCGTGCCGGGACACCTTCCGGCCCTGGAAGGCCGGGCCCGCACCTACGCGGCGCGCGGCGAACTGGGCACGGCGGCCCGTGAACTGCGCGAAGTGGTGCGCCGCTATCCGCTGCCGGGGCCCCTGGCCGCGTTCGGCGAGGTCCTCGAAGCGCGCGGCGAACGGGCCGCGGCCCAGCGGCAGTACGCCCTGGCCGGGACCTGGGCCGACCTCGCGCGCGCCAACGGCGTGGCCGTGGACCTGGAGACCGCGCTGATCGAAGCCGACCACGGCGACCGGAGCGCCGCCCTGCGCGCGGCCCGCGCCGAGTGGTCCCGCCGCCACACCGTGCACAGCGCCGACGCCCTGGCCTGGGCCCTGCACCGCACCGGCCGGGACCGGGAAGCCCTCCCCTACACCGAGCGCGCCGCCGCCCCCGGCTTCCGGGACGCGACGCTCCTCTACCACCGCGGCATGATCGAGCGCGCGCTCGGCCGGGCCGCCGACGCCCGCCGCGACCTGTCCGCCGCCCTGAGCCTGGACCCCGGCTTCTCGCCCACGGGTTCGGCGGCGGCCCGGTCCGCGCTGGCCGCCCTGGAGGCCGGACGGTGACCACGACCGAGGAGGCCCTCCGATGAAGGGTCGGGTGGCCGCCCTACTGGCGGTGGTGACGGCCACCGTCCTGCTGCTGTTGCTTCCGGCCGGTTCCGCGAGCGCGCATCCGCTCGGCAACTTCACCGTCAGCCAGTACGACGGGCTGGTCGTCCGGCCCGGCGGACTGCGCGTGGACCACGTCGAGGACCTGGCGGAGATCCCGGCCGAGCAGCAGCGGGCCCGTATCGACCGGGACGGCGACGGCGCGATGAGCCGTACGGAACTGACGGGCTGGGCCCGGGAGCGGTGCGCCACGGCGGCGCGCGGCAGCGGGCTGACCGTGGACGGGCGCGGGGAACGGCTGCGGTCCACGGGCGCCGCGGCGGACACCCGGCCCGGCCAGGCCGGTCTGCCGACGCTGCGCCTGGAGTGCCGGCTGACGGCGCGGCTGCCTTCGGACGGGCGGGCCGCACTGCGGTTCCGCGCGGCACCGGGCGACGGCGCGCCCGGCTGGCGGGAGATCACGGCGCGCGGCGACCGGACCCGGCTCACCGCGACGGACGTGCCCGCGGAATCGGCCTCCCGCCGGCTGACCGCGTACCCGCAGGAAGTCCTGGCGTCGCCGCCCGACCGGCGCGCGGCGTCCGTACGTGCCGTACCGGGCGGGCCGGCCCTGTCCGGCACGGCCGGCTCCCCGTCCGCCCCCGCGCCGTCCGCCGGGTCCTTCCTGCCGCGCGGCGCGGACCGCTGGACGCAGGCGCTGACCGGACTCGTCGCCCGGCACGAACTGACGCCCGCCTTCGCGGCGCTCGCACTCGGCACCGCGCTGCTGCTCGGCGCGCTGCACGCCCTCGCGCCGGGGCACGGCAAGACCATGATGGCCGCGGCAGCGGCGGCGGGCGGCCGGAGTTCGCGCCGGGACGTGCTGGCGCTGGGCCTGTCGGTGACCGTGACGCACACCCTGGGCGTCTTCGCGCTGGGGGCGCTGATCGCGGCCGGATCGGCCGCGGCGCCCTCCGTGGTGGCCTGGCTCGGGGTGGCCAGCGGGGCGCTGGTGGCCGGGGCGGGAGCGGTGCTGCTGCGCCGCGCCCTGCGCCTGAGGCGGTCCGCGCACGGTCACGGACACGGGCACAGTCATGGGCACGGACACGGGCACGGGCACAGTCATGATCACGCCCACGCGCATGACCACGAACACGGCCACGGCCACGGCCACGGCCATCAGCACCCTCACGCCCATCACCATCATCACCACCACCCGACCCGCCCCGGCCTCCGCGGCACCATCCTGCTCGGGCTCGCGGGTGGTCTGGTACCGAGCCCGTCCGCCGTGGTGGTCCTCGTCGGCGCCGCCGCCCTGGGCCAGGCGTGGTTCGGGTTCCTGCTGGTCGTCGCGTACGGCGCGGGGCTGGCCGCGACCCTGACCGCGGCCGGGCTGCTCGCGGTCCGCCTGACGCTGCGGCTCGGGGGGCGGCTGGCCGCCGGGCGCGGGGCCGGCGCGCGGCTGCTGTCCTTCGCCCACCGTCTGGCGCCCGTCGGGACGGCCGCCGTCGTCCTCCTGCTCGGTTGCGGATTGCTGCTCAAAGGGGCGGCAACGACGCTGGGTTGAGGTACGTTTCCACCGCATCGCTCTATTGCGAGGAGGGCTCGTCCATGAGCGAGGGTCCTGGCAGTACGGGAACCGGCGGGCGGCGGGACGGCGGGGAGGGCGGCGACGGCGGACGGCTGCTGGCGGGGCGCTACCGGCTCGCCGACCGGCTGGGCCGGGGCGGTATGGGCGTGGTGTGGCGGGCCCGGGACGAACTGCTGGCCCGCGAGGTCGCCGTCAAGGAGGTGCGGGCACCCCGCGACCTGACGCCGCGCGAGGAGCAGTCGCTGTACGCGCGCCTGGAGCGGGAGGGCCGGGCCGCGGCCCGCATCACCCACCGCAATGTCGTGACCATCTACGACGTGGTGACCGAGGGCGGGCGGCCGTGGATCGTCATGGAACTGGTGCGCGGGCTGTCGCTGGCCGAGGCGCTGGAGGCGGAGGGCCCGATGCCGCCGGTCCGGGCCGCGGGCATCGGGGCCCAGGTGCTCGCCGCCCTGCGCGTCGCGCACCTGGCGGGCGTACTGCACCGGGACGTGAAGCCCGCCAACGTACTGCTGTCCAACGACGGCCGCGTGGTGCTGACCGACTTCGGCATCGCGCGGGTGGCGGGCTCGTCCGCCCTGACACTGACCGGCGAGCTGGTCGGGTCACCGGAGTTCCTGGCACCGGAGCGGGCCCTGGGGCAGCAGGCGGGGCCGGAGTCGGACCTGTGGTCGCTGGGCGTGACGCTGTACGCGGCTGTGGAGGGCAGTTCGCCGTTCCGCCAGGACACGCCGCTGACCACATTGCGCGCGGTGGTCGACGAGCCGTTTCCGCCGCCCCTGCGCGCGGGACCGCTGACGCCCGTACTGGAGGGGCTGCTGCGCAAGGACCCGCAGGAGCGCCTGGACGCGGCCGAGGCGCAGCGGATGCTGGAGGCGATAGCGGGCGGCGCCACGCCCACCGCCGTGGTACCGCCCTCCGGTTACCCGCCCACGGTCGCCACCGATCCCACGCGTTCGGCGTACGGGTACGGTCCCGCGACGCCGATGCCGGAGCCGGCCGCCGGGGAGCCGGCCGTGGACATCACTGCGGCGACCGTGGCCGAGCGGGAGGCGGAGCGGCGACGGCGGCGGTCGGTCCGGCTGATGCTGGCCGGTGCGTTGCTGGCGGTGCTGGCCGCGGGCGGGGTGGCGTACGCGTTGCTGGACGACGGCGGCGGCCCGCCGGACCGCACGCCGGGCAGCACGACGGGCGGCGGGGGCTCCGGAGGAGGCACCGGCGACGGCGGGGGCGGCGGTACGGGCGGAGGCGGCGGCACCCCGGGCCGGACGTCGCCCGGCAGTACGGCCTCCGCCACCACGTCGCCGGGCGCCACGTCCCCCGGCCGTACGTCGCCCGGCAGCACACCGCCCCGCCAGACGTACCCCCGGACCACCCCGGCCCGTACCACCACCCAGGCCCCCACCACGTCGCGGCCCACGACCTCCGCGCCGACCACGGCCGCGCCCACGACCGCCTCGGCCACCGGCGGCGGTGCCACGGACGGCGGGCAGTACGGCGGGGCGACCGGATCACTGGGGTGACGGCGGACCGCGCACAGGGGAAGTCCCGCCCGGGGGCGGGACTTCGGGGGCCGGGGAAGCGCAGGGTCAGGCGGCGGAGGTGAAGACGGGCAGATAGCCCTTGGACTGGCCGTCGGCGGTGGGGTGGTAGGAGCTCTCCACCGGGAAGGTCACACTGTGCAGCCAGGGGGAGCCGGAGCAGAGCTCGTGCCCGGCGAAGGTCGTGTTGACGTCCGCGAAGCGGAAGCCGTGGTCGGCGGCGCGCTTGGCGGTGACGGCGTTGATGTCGTCGGCGGCGGCGTTGATCGCCGCGCGGGACTTCTCCGAGAGGCCGACGGAGCAGCTGCCGCCGAGCTTGTAGAAACGCGGGTAGCCCAGGACGACGACCTGCGCGGCGGGCGCCTTGCCGTCGACGGCGTCGTAGACCTGGTCCAGCTTCCCTGGCAGCGTCTCCTTGATGTACGTGCGCGCCTGGGCGACCCGGTTCAGGCAGGCGGACTCGCCCTGGAGGGCGCAGGTGGTCATGGTGTCGGCGAAGCCGGCGTCGTTGCCGCCGACGGTGATGCTCACCAGGTCCGTGCCGGAGTTCAGCGGGGCCAGCTGCTTGGCCAGCACATCACCCGTACGGGCGCCCGAGCAGGCAACGAAACTGAAGGACGAGGGGGCGTGGGCGGCGGCCCACAGGACCGGATAGGACTTGCTGCTGCGCTTGCAGGAGCCGCTGCCGCTGTCGTAGCTGCCCGCTCCCACACCGGCGGAGTAGGAGTCGCCGAGGGCCACGTAGTCGGTGGCCTTGACCTGGGGGGCGGACATGGCGGCGCTCGCGCCGGAGAGCGCGAGCGCCGTGGTGACGAGGAACGCGGACGCCGTCGCCGCGCATCGGGACAGTCTCATGGAACCTCCCTGAGCAGGATCTCTGCCACTCCTGATGTAGCAGGACCCATCCGTTACGGGAAGTGTTGACACTCATTCTCACGATCACGAGTGACCGTTATGGACATGTCGTGGCATTTATGTGACGCGTATATGACACATCGCCAGGCGCTGTGCGCCCGCGGCGGTTTCCGGCCGCAGCGATCAGGCCAGGCGGCTCCCGCCGCAAAGCACCCTTCCCCGGCAGCCGGACGGCGGCCGGGGCGCGCACGGCGTCGGCAGCGGCGCCCGGTCCGTCCGGCAAGCACCCGAAGGTCGTCTTCGCGCCTTCCCCCGACGCCTTCGCAAACGGGCCGCCCGCATCGCCAACCACACGGTGGACATGGCCCGTTCACGCCTTCTTCGCATCTTGACGGGCGCGCGCCCGCTGCGCGACATTGAAGCCCGGCATCAGGCGCTTATGGGGGGCAAAGCTGCCAATGCAGACCAAGACCATCAACGGCAACGCGCCGGACGGCGGCAGACCCGCCGGCGACGGGCCCGCGCACGGCGGCCCCGGAGGCGACGGGCCGGACGGTCCGCGGCCCGGGGACGACGGCCGGGGCGGCGGACGGCTGCGCGCCGACTCGGCGCCCGTACTGGCGGGGGCGGCCGTGGCGGTGGGCGGCGTGGGCGCCTTCCTGGCGCTCGCCGACATCGCCTCGCCACTGCGCGCGCCCTGCACGCTCTTCTTCCTGGTACTGGCGCCGGCCACGGCGATCGCCAGTGCGCTGGGCCGGCTCGACCCGCTCAGCAGGACCGTCGTCGCGGGAGCCGGGGCCGTCGCCCTGGATCTGCTCGTCGCGCAGGCCATGCTCGCGCTGCACATCTGGTCGGCGCGTGGCGGGGTGGTGGCCGTCGCCGTGCTCAGCGGCATCGTTTTCCTAGGGGTCAGCGTGCGGCGCCGGTGGTCCGGCGCCCGTGGACGGGGAAGTCGGACGAACTGACGTGGACATCAGCGTGTACCGCCCGGGTGAGCTCAGCGGCACCGACCGGGCGGCGTGGAGCACCGTGCAGTCCCAGGCCCATCTGCTGGGCACGCCCCAGCTGGCAAATCCTTTCCTCGCACCCGAGTTCGCCCTCGCGGTCGGCCGCTGCCGGCGCGGGGTGCGGATCGCGGTGCTGCGCGAGGACGGCGAACCGGCCGCGTTCCTGCCCTTCCAGCGCTCGCCGCTGGGCGTGGGGCGGGCGATCGGGCTGGGGGTCTCCGACGCCCAGGGCCTGGTGCACCGGCCCGGCTTCCAGTGGGACGCCCGCGAACTGCTGCACGCCTGCGGGCTGTCGGTGCTGGAGTTCGACCACCTGGTGGAGGGCCAGAAGCCCTTCGAGACGGCGCCGCTGCGCAGCCACCCCTCCCCCGTCATCGACGTGGACCAGGGGTTCGGGACGTATCTGGAGCGGCTGCGGGCCCAGGCGCCGAAGTTCACCCGGACGACCCTGGCCAAGGAGCGCAAGCTCGGCCGGGACGTGGGGCCGGTGCGGTACGTGCACGACGAGCGGGACCCGGCGGCGCTGCACCGGCTGATCGAGTGGAAGTCGGCGCAGTACCGCAGGACCGGGCGGAGCGACCGCTTCGCGCACCCCTGGATACAGCAGCTGGTGGAACAGCTCTTCCACACCCGTACGCCGTCCTTCGCCGGTCTGCTGTCGGTGCTCTACGCGGGCGAGCGGCCGGTCGCCGCGCACTTCGGCATCCGCTCCGAGCGGGTGCTCGGCTGCTGGTTCCCCGCCTACGACCCGGCGTTCGCGAAGTTCTCGCCCGGCCTGGTGCTGCATCTGCGGATGGCCGAGGGGGCCGCCGCCGAAGCGATGTCCTATCTCGATCTGGGGCGGGGCGAAAAGGAATACAAGGACTCCCTGAAGACCCGGGAACTTTCGGTGTCCGAGGGGTGGGTGTCACGGCGCCATCCGGTCGCCCTGTGTCACCGCGCGCATCGGGCACCGGTACGGGCTTTGCGCAACACGGTGCTGGCCCGGCCTGAATTGTTCGAGCCCGCTGATCGTCTTCTCAAACGGATGGGCCGAATCCGGTCGGGAGGTTGAGGAAGACACCGCTCCATATTCGCCAATGACGCAAAACGGGATGCGAGGTCGAGGTATTGCCATAGAGTCCCAGTCATCAATACCGTCGTACACCACCCGCACCGGCCCGTCATGCAAGGCGGCTCTAGGGGAGGGGCTCAAGCGTCGCGGCAGGGCCCGGAGCGGGGCGCGGTAGGGGGGTGCCGTGCTCGATCTTCACGTGACGAACACCGCGTGGACCGTCGGGACACGAGCCGCGCGGCCGGAAACACGAATGCCAGCTCGCCCTGTTCGCACGGCGAATAGATCCATGCCGTCCTGATCGGGGTGTGAACCCCCCTTTCGAACCGGATACCTATCCGGGCCGCCCGGGGGTGGGCGGTCCACCGGACGAGAGGGAAACCAAATCATGAGTTCATTCCTCCACTCCGCGGAAACGGATCAGCAGTTGACGTCGTCGCCGGTGAGTGCCGAGGCACAATACCGGCCCGTTTCCTCACATCTGGCCATAGCTCCGCCGGTCAGCGTCGTGATACCCGCGATGAACGAGGCGGAGAATCTTCCGTACGTCTTCAAGACACTTCCGGAGTGGATACACGAAGTCGTGCTGGTGGACGGGAATTCCACCGACGACACCGTCGGGGTCGCGCGGGAACTGCGGCCGGACGTCAAGGTCGTCGAGCAGCGCGGCAAGGGCAAGGGGGACGCCCTGATCAGCGGGTTCGCCGCCTGCACCGGGGACATCATCGTGATGGTGGACGCGGACGGCTCGGCGGACGGCGCCGAGATCGTCAGCTATGTCTCCGCGCTGGTGGGGGGCGCGGACTTCGCCAAGGGCTCGCGGTTCGCCAACGGGGGCGGCACCGACGACATGACACCGGTGCGCAAGCTGGGCAACCGGGTGCTGACCACCGTGGTCAACGCCAAGTTCGGCGCCCGCTACACCGACCTGTGCTACGGCTACAACGCCTTCTGGCGGCACTGCCTGGACGAGATCGCCCTGGACTGCGCCGGGTTCGAGGTCGAGACGCTGATGAACATCCGCGTCGTCAAGGCCGGGCTGAAGGTCCAGGAGATCCCCAGCCACGAGTACAACCGCATCCACGGCGTGAGCAACCTGCGCGCCGTGCGGGACGGGTTCCGGGTGCTGAAGGTGATACTGCGCGAGCGCAGCACGCGCCACAAGCGCCCCGCCCGCCCTGCCATGATCACGGGAGAGGCGTCTTGAGCGTCCGCGTCTCCGTGGTGATCTGCGTGTACACCGAGGACCGCTGGGGCGACATCCTCGCCGCGGCGGCCTCGGTGCACGACCAGTCCCATCCGGCACACGAGACCCTGCTCGTGGTCGACCACAATCCGGCCCTGCTGGCCCGGCTGGACGCGCATTTCGCGTCACCCGGCCGGTCCGGGGCGGTACGCGTCCTGGCCAACGCCGGGCCGCGCGGCCTGTCCGCCGGACGCAACACCGGCATCGCCGAGTCCACCGGCGAGGTGATCGCCTTCCTCGACGACGACGCGGTGGCCGAGCGCGACTGGCTGCTGCACTTCGCCGAGGGCTACGCCGACCCGCACGTGATGGCGGTCGGCGGCCGGACCGAGCCGGTGTGGGCCTCGGGGCGCCGGCCCGCCTGGTTCCCCGAGGAGTTCGACTGGGTGGTGGGCTGCGCGTACCGGGGGCTGTTCCCCGAGGCCGACGGCGCCGGCGGCCCGCACACCGTCCGCGTACGCAACGTCCTGGGCGGCAACGCCTCCTTCCGGAGGGAGGCGTTCGAGGCCGCCGGCGGGTTCGCCACCGGCATCGGCCGGGACGGCGACAGACGCCCGCTGGGCTGCGAGGAGACCGAGCTGTGCATCCGGCTGGCGCGCGCCGTGCCGGACGCGGTGCTGCTCGTCGACGACCGGTCGGTGATCCACCACCGGGTGCCGGGGGGCCGGGAGCGCTTCGCGTACTTCCGCTCCCGTACGTACGCGGAGGGGCTGTCCAAGGCGCTGGTGACGCGCAGCGTGGGCGCGCGGGACGGGCTGTCGGCGGAGCGCCGCTACTCGACCCGGGTGCTCCCGGCGGGCGTCGCACGCGGTGTGCGGGACGCGCTGCTGCGGCGGCCGGGCGGCGCCGGCCGGGCGGGCGCGATCGTGGCGGGCATGGCCTCCGCCGCGTACGGCTACGCGCTCGGCAGCGTACGGGTGCGGCGCGGCAGACGGGCGTCGGACGGCGGCGGCTTCGTGGTGGCGGGCGTGCCGGGCGGGGCGCACGACGCGCCCCCGGTACCCGCGGACGCGCACGATCCGGACAGTGTGCCGGCCCCCGCAACTGCGCGGGCGGCCGGCGAGTCTTCGTCGGCGGGGAGTGAGGGGGCGGTCGCATGACCGAGCCGCGGGTCGTACCGATCCTGATGTACCACGCGGTGGCGCACGCGCCCGCGCGCGCCACACTCGGCCTGTCCGTCACACCGGAGGCGTTCGCCGAGCAGATGGCGGTGCTGGACGACAACGGCTTCACCCCGCTGACGACCGCCGCGCTCGCGGCGGCCTGGCGGGGCGGCGGCCCGCTGCCCGCCCGGCCCGTACTGATCACCTTCGACGACGGCTACGAGGGCGTGCACCGGCACGCCCTGCCCGCGCTGTCCAAGCACGGCTTCGCGGCCACCCTCTTCGTCTCCACCGGCTGGCTGCGCGGCCCGTACGACACCGGGAAGGGCCTGGACACCATGCTCGACTGGGACCAGGCGCGCCAACTGGCCGCCGCCGGAGTGGAGATCGGCGGACACAGCCACACCCATCCGCAGCTGGACCGGCTCTCCGACGACCGCCTGTGGTGCGAGATCACGCGCTGCAAGCAGATCGTCGCCGACGAACTGGGCGCGCCACCGGTGTCGTTCGCCTATCCGTACGGCTATTCCAGCCGCCGGGTGCGGCGGGCGGTGCGCGGGGCGGGCTTCCGGCAGTCGCTGGCGGTGGGCAACGCGCTCGCCGCGCCCCGCCAGGGCCCGTACGCGCTGGCGCGGCTGACGGTGCGGCGCGGCACCGGCACCGAGGAGTTCGAACGGCTCGTGGCGGGCCGGGGCGTCGGGCGGCACTTCGCCCGGGACCGGGCGCTCACGAAGGGGTACGCCGTGGTCCGCAGGGCCCGTCAGGCGGTCGAGGCAGTGGGGAAGGTGCGCGAAAGCCGTGTCTGACACGACCACCCGGGCCGAGGAGCGTACGCGGCGGGACCCGGCCGGCGGGCGCAAGCGCCTGTTCGGCGGCCGGGGCGCCGGCGGGAAGGGCGGCGGGGGCAGCCCGCTGTTCCGCAACGCCTACGCGCTGATGCTGAACACCGGCATCTCCGGGCTGCTCGGTCTGGGGTTCTGGCTGGTCGCGGCCCGGTACTACACCGAGTCCGCGGTCGGCCAGGGCTCGGCGGCCATCGCCGCGATGAAGCTGCTGGCGGGGCTGACCTCGCTGACGCTGACCGGCGCGCTGGCCCGCTACATCCCGATCGCCGGCCGCACCACCGGCCGCCTCGTCCTGCGCACGTATCTGGGCAGTTCGCTGGTCGTGGCGCTCGCGGCGTCGGTCTTCCTGTTGACCCTGGACCTGTGGGGGCCCTCGTACCGGTTCCTGCACGGCCCCGTCCACGGGCTGGGGTTCATCGTCGCGGTGGTCGCCTGGTCGCTGCTGACGCTCCAGGACGGCGTGCTGACCGGGCTGCGCAGCGCGATGTGGGTGCCGGTCGGCAACCTGGTCTTCTCGGCGGTCAAGCTGGCGCTGCTGATCGGGTTCGCCGCGGCGATCCCGCTGGCGGGCGTCTTCGTCTCCTGGGTCGCCGCCATCGCGGTGTCCGTGCTGCCGCTGGGCTGGCTGGTCTTCCGGCGGCTGGTGCCCCGGCACGTGCGGGCCACCGAACGGACCGCCCGGCCGCCGTCGCTGCGCGAGATGGGCCGCTTCCTGGCCGGCGACTACACCGGCTCGCTGTTCTCGCTGGCGGTGGTCTACCTGGTGCCGGTGCTGGTCGCCTCCCAGGTCAGCTCCACCGACAACGCGTACTTCTACATCACCACCACCATCGGCGGCACGGTCAACCTGCTCGCCATCAACATGGGCGCCTCGCTGACCGTCGAGGGCTCGCACGACCCGGCGCGGCTGGCCGAGAACACCCGGGCCGCGCTGCGCCGGATGGCCCGCATCATGATCCCGGTCTGCCTCTTCCTCTTCGTCGGCGCGCCGTACATCCTCGCCGTCTTCGGCCAGGGCTACGCGGACGCCGCGACCCCGCTGCTGCGCTGGTTCGCGGTGGGCGCCGCGCTGCGCGTCGTGATGGAGGTGTACTTCGCGGTCCTGCGCGCGCAGAGCCGCACCTCGGGGCTGGCGTACATGCAGGGCCTGCTGTGCGTCCTGGTCCTCGGCCTGACGTTGCTGCTGCTGCCGCGGATGGGGCTGACCGGCGCGGGCGTCGCGGAGATCTCCAGCCTGGCGGTGATCGTCTCGATCGCCTCCGTGAAGCTCTACCGCATCCTCAAGGGACGGCCCTCCGCCCCGCTGACGCGGGCGCCCGCGGAAGGCCTCGCGCCGGACGGCGACCTGGCGGACCTGGCCGTCAACGGCGACCTGGGCGACGCGCGCACACCCGGCACCGACACCGCCGTACCACCGGAGCCCGACCACACGCGGGAGACGGCGGGTACCGCGCCGGAGGCGGTGCCGCACCGGCCCGGCTGGGCGCAGCGGGCGCTGGGCGATGTCGACACGATGCCGCTGGGCCTGCACGTGGACTTCGAGCACATGGAGCGTCGGCCGGACGTCCGGCCGACGCCGACCTGGGCGCAGGGCGACGGGGGCGGCAACGGGGACGGGCACGGCGGTACGGAGCGGCCGGCGGCCCCGGCACCGACAGCGCCCACGGCCCCCAAGGTGCCCACGAAGGTGTTCCGGGTCGAGCCTGCCGCGGCGCCGGAGTCGGACGGTGCGCCGCCGGCCCGCTCCGGCCCGGCGCCCGACGCCCCCGCCACCACCCCGGCCGCCACGGCCCCTCCTCCCACCCGTCTGCCGGCCGCCGCCCGGCTCGGGTCCCGGCTAGCGGCGTCCGTCCCGTTCGGCACCCGGCTCACCACCCGGCTGAGCGGGCGCCCCGACATCGGCGTCTGGGCGCTGCTGGTCGCCGCCCTCGCGCTGTTCTGGCTGCCGCTGCGCGGCATGGGCGACGCCGACCTGGACCGGATGGGCGGGCTCGGCCTGATCAGCGTGCTGCCCGCGGCGACCCTGCTGGGCGCCGTGCTGCTCGTCCTGGCCTTCGCGTCGGCCCTGTGGCTGTCCCGGCCGCGGCGCGCCCTGCTGGCGGCCGTCCTGGTCCTGACCGTGGTGGCACTGCACGCGCTGCCCGCCGTCCTGGAGGCCGAACCGCGCTTCGCGACGGCCTGGCAGCACCTGGGCTTCCTGGACTACATCGACCGGACCGGCACCGCGGTCCCGGACCTGGACGCGCGCTGGAGCTGGCCGGGGTTCTTCGCGGCGGCCCAGTTCCTCGCCGAGGCGTGCGGCGTCACGGACTTCACCGAGGTGCTGCGCTGGTGGCCGCTGACCATCCAGTTGCTGTATCTGGCGCCGGTGTTCCTGCTGCTGAAGTCCGTACGGGCGAGCTGGCGCGCGAAGTGGAGCGCGGCGTGGCTGTTCGCGCTGTGCGGCTGGGTCGGCCAGGACTACTTCTCCCCGCAGGGCTTCACGTACCTGCTCTACCTGGTCTTCGCGGCGATCCTGCTGGTGTGGTTCCGCGATCCGCGGGTGCTGCGCGGCAGGCGCTGGCCCGGCGAGGCGGAGGTCCGGCCGGCCGGGCGGGGGCAGCGGGTGGCGCTGCTGGCCGTGCTGGCGCTGCTGTTCACGGCGTCCGTGGCGGGCCATCAGCTCACGCCGTTCGTGATGCTGGGCGTGCTGACCTTCCTGGTGCTGGTGCGCCGTACGTCGCTGTACGGGCTGCCGCTGCTGTTCGGCGTGGTCGTCGTGGTCTGGATCGGCTATCTCGCCGAGCCGTACTGGTCCGGGCACTTCGACGAGTTGTTCGGCGGGTTGGGCGGCTTCGGCGGAAACGTCTCGTCATCCGTCACCGGCCGGATCGGCGGCGGCGACAGCACCCACAAACTGGTGCTGTACGCGCGGGTGGCGCTGGCCGGCGGGGTGCTGGCACTGGCCTGCTGGGGTGTGCTGCGGCGGCGCGCCGCCGGGTTCTCCGAGCGCTCGCTGCTGGTGCTGGCCTTCGTCCCGTTCCTCGCGTTCGGCATGCAGTCCTACGGCGGCGAGATGGCGCTGCGGGTGTTCATGTTCGCGCTGCCCGGCGCCTGCGTCCTCGGGGCGCTCGCGCTGTTCCCGCGCGCCGCCGGGACCCGCCGCGGCCTGGGCCCGCTCGCCGCCCTGCTGACGGGCGTGGTGCTGATCACCGGCTTCCTGGTGGCCCGCTGGGGCAACGAGCCGTTCGAGCGCGTCAGACCGGGCGAGGTGGCCGCGATGGACTACGTCTACGCGCACGACCGGCCCACCGCACGGGTGCTGTGGCCGACCAACGACACGGTCAACGACGTCACCCCGGACCTGCCGTGGGGCGCGAAGGACATGGAGCGGGTGCAGTACAAGCCCGTACTCGCCCCGCGTGACCCGGTCCTGGTCGACTCGCTCGTCGACGCGCTGCGCGACGCCGGACCGCACTCCTACTTCATGGTCAACCGCGGTCAGTCGGAGTCGCTGCGCCTGGGCGCGGGCTACGCCGCCACCTGGGAGCAGCGCCTGCGCACCGCCCTGGACCAGCGCCCCGAACTGCGCCGCGTCATGAGCAACGCGCACGCGGCGCTGTACGAACTCCGGCAGCAGCCGGCGGGCCAGGTCGCCGAGCCGGACCCGGGGCCGGTCGGCCCGCGCGTCACCTGGACGTCGTGGTCGGTCATCGGCGCGCTGGCGGCGGGGGCGCTGATCCTGCTGCTCGCGGCCCGCGAGGTGGTGCGGGTGGCCCTGCCGCCGAGCGTGCGCAAGCTCCGGTGGATGCAGAGTTCGTTCTGGTTCACCCTGCCGCTGCTGCTGGTGTTCCTGGTGGCTCTCGTCCAGCGGTTCGTGACGATGTCGTGAGCCACGGCGGTGTGCGCCGCAGGGCCGCGGCTGCGCCCTGCGGGCGGGTGCCGCCGTGCGTCAGTGGCGCTTCAGCCACTGGATGCCGTACGCGTCCAGCGTGACGCGCCGGCCGTCCACCGTCGTCTGTACGGGGCGGTCGAGGGTGTTGACGACGAGGGCCGTCTTGCGGTCGGCGAGGACGCGGACGTCCGCCCGGCTGTCGGCGGCGACGTCCACGGGCTCGAAGTCCGTACCGGGCGGGAACGCGTGGGAGAAGCGGGACAGCAGGTCCATCATGGGCAGCCGGCTGCCGCCGCCGACCAGTTCGGTGCTGCGCCACAGGCAGCCGGGGCAGTCGGCGCTCTCGTTCTGCGGGTTCCAGTAGAAGCCGCTGGTGGCGCCGCCCTCGGCCATGGAGATCAGCGCGCTCGCCTGGACGGCGGTGCGGCGCGGCTCGCTCCAGCCGCCGCGGTCGTCGTTCGCGTCCGCGACTTCGACGTACCACTCCGCCCACCACAGCGGCAGCCCGGTCGTCTCCCGCAGCCAGCGTCCGGTGTCGGCGAATTTGCGGGTGGCGGCGAACTCGTCCGGCACGTACCGGTCGTCCTTGGTGTAGCTGGAGCCGTCCACGACGACGAAGTCCGCGCCCGCCTTGTGCTCGTTCCAGTACTCGACGGCGTCGACGGTGCGCTGGTCCAGGCTGCCCCAGGGGCCCTGCACGTCGGAGGCGTAGGTGTCGTCACCGGGCGGATGGCTGTCCATGACCGCGTACGGGCCGCCCACCTGGTTGTCCTTGTCGATTTTCTTCAGCTCGCGGTAGACCAGGTTGTACAGGCGGGTGTAGCCCTCGTAGTCCCAGCGGTTCCTGGCCTCGTCGAAGAAGCCCTTGAACTCGTTCCAGACGATGAAGTGCCGGATGTCGGGATAGCGCCGGGCGATCGTCGCGACCAGCTCGGCGAAGTCCGCGTAGTGCTCCGGACTCGGCGCCTTCTCCAGCGCGCTCCAGTCCGTCGCGCCCGCCTTGCCGCCCTTCATCCAGTCGGGGGCGCAGCACAGCGTCAGTACGGGCGTGCCGCCGGTGCGGCGGATCAGGTCGACGCGGCTGTCCAGGTCCTTGAAGTCGTACTTCCCCGGGCTCGGTTCGGGGTTCTGCGCGCCCCAGCCCATGATGTGCTGGTTCTGCGGCATCGGGTCGGCGGACAGCAGCCGGCCGGCGCCGGCGGTGGCGGCCTTGTTGCCGCGGTCCGCGCTGTACTCGGTGTGGGTGAAGCCCCAGCCCACTTGGGCGTCGGGCGAGGTGGCGGCCCGTTTGGCGCTGCTGCCGCTCTCCGGCGGGAAGCCGCACATGGCCAGCGCCATGGCCAGCGCCGCGACGCCCATCGCGAGCAGGGCGGTGGCCCGGGACCGGTTGCCGAGCCCGCGGCCCGCGCCGGTCTTCGCGGCCGCTGCCTTCAGGTCCGGCGGGCGCGGCGGGCGCGCCGTCTCCGTACCGCCGTGCCGGTCCCCACCGTGACGTTCCCCATGACGTCCCACAACGGGCCAGCCTAGCCAGCTTCGCGGGCCGGGCGGCCGGATTCCGGGGAAGTGCCGGGGGCCGGTCCGCCCGGTGTGTACGGGGCGGGGAAAAGTCCGGGGTGGCGGGGGTAAATTCCGTGTACGCGGTGGCCGGTGTTGCCGGATCATGGTGGTCATGTGTGCCGACCACGTCCAGCCGTCCGCCGCCGAGGAGTCCCTCCCGATCCGTTTGAACATGGACGACAGCGATTCGCCGTCCGATGTCGTAGACGCCCTGTTCCTGGGCCGGTTCGCCAACGGCGAGCAGCCGTATGCGCGCAGCCGCTCGGTGGACCGCGTCAAGTCCGGCCTGACGCTGCTGCCGCCCGGCGCCAAGGTGCTGCGTTCGGCGCGCGACGAGGACCGCAGCGCGACCCTCGCCGAGGGCGACGGCTTCACTTTGCTGGTGTCGCGGTGGAACCGCGGCGCGGACGTGACCGTGACCGCCACCACCGACGAGCTGGCCCAGAAGGTGCTGGGCCAGTCCGCCGACGGCGCGGAGGACGAGCCGGAGCCGCAGCCGGAGAACGTCGCGATGGGCTTTTGGTACCTCTCCCCGCGGCGCGGCCCGCACCGTACGACACGGCAGATCTCCGCCGGTACGTGGGACGAGATCCGCCCCAACTACACCGCGCCGGTGGCCGAGGCCCTGGACCGGCTGATGAAGGTGGCGCCGGAGGAGATCGCCGGGCGGCTGCTGTTGCTGCACGGCCCGCCCGGCACGGGCAAGACCTCCGCGCTGCGCACCCTGGCCCGCTCCTGGCGGGACTGGTGCCAGGTCGACTGCGTCCTGGACCCGGAGCGCTTGTTCAACGACATCGGCTACCTGATGGACATCGCCATCGGCGAGGACGACGCGGCGGGCAAGGGGCGCTGGCGGCTGCTCCTGCTGGAGGACTGCGACGAACTGATCCGCGGCGAGGCCAAGCACACGGCGGGGCAGGCGCTGTCCCGGCTGCTGAACCTGACGGACGGACTGCTGGGCCAGGGCCGCAACGTCCTGGTCGGCGTGACGACCAACGAGGACCTGGAGCGGATGCACCCGGCGGTGGTCCGGCCGGGCCGCTGCCTGGCCCGTATCGAGGTGGGCCCGCTGAACCGGACGGAAGCGGTGCGGTGGCTCGGCAGGGAGGACGGCGTCGGCCGGGACGGCGCGACGCTGGCGGAGCTGTACGCGCTGCGCCGGGGCACCGGCCCCGCCTCGGTGCCGTCACAGGACTCGGGCGCGGACGCGGGGCTGTACCTGTAGGGGCCGGCCCGCGGGGCGGCTGCCCGGGACGTCCTTCGGGCGCCCGCCCCACCGGTCACACGTACGACTCCCCCACCGGTCACACGTACGACTCCCGCCCCGCGGCACACGCACGGCTCCGGACCCCGGTCACGCGTACAGCTCCCGCAGCCGTACCGACAGGCATGTCACGCACCCCTCCAGCTTCTCGAACTCGCCGATCTCCACCGGCACCGGCTCGTACCCGAGATCCGCGAACAGCTCCGCGCTGCGGGGCGCGCTCGCGCTCATCAGCAGCCGCCCGCCGCCGAGCAGGACGACATGCGCCCCGGCTTCCTCCGGCACCGCCAGGAAGCGGGGGAAGACGGCGGGGTCGTCGACCAGCGGCGGGTAGCCGATGACGGTGCCGTCCGGCAGCGCGGTGACCGCGGACTTCAGGTGCAGCACCTTGCTCACCGGTACGGCGACCACGCGCGCCCCCAACGGCTCGAACACCGCGCGCAGTTGGCGTACGCCTTCGGCGTTGGTGCGCCCGCCGCGCCCCACGTACACCGTGTCGCCCACCTTCAGGACGTCGCCGCCTTCCAGCGTGCCCGGGGCGCGTACGCGGTTGAGGGAACAGCCCAGCGCGGCCGCCGCCTCCTCGGCCGCTGCCACCTCCGGCCGACGGGTCGGGGCGCCGGGCCGGGCCAGCAGCATCACGTTACGGAAGACGACCATGGCGTCCTCGACGAACACGGCGTCGGGACAGTCGTCGGCGGGCGCCACTTCCGTGGTCTCCCAGCCGTGCGCCCGCAGCGTACGGACGTACTCCTCCCACTGGAGCAGCGCGCGCTCCGGGTCCGCCGGGCGGCGTTCTATGTGTGTCGTCAGCCCCTCGGCCAGACGCGGCCCGGGGCGGCGTATGAGGGCCTTCTTGCTGGTCACAAGGCGGCCTTCGGGTAGCCCTGCCGGTCCTCGGGGAGTTCCCGCACGAGGCAGAAGGGGTGGCCGGCGGGGTCCGCGTAGACGCGGAAGCCGCGTGGGGGTGCGTCGTGGGTGGAGTCGAGCAGGGTGGCGCCCGCGTCGAGCGCCTTGTGGTGCGCGGTCTCAAGGTCGTCGACGCCGAGATCCAGGTGGGACTGCTGGGGGTGCGCCGGGTCCGGCCAGCGGGGCGGGCGGTGGCCGGGGACGCGCTGGAAGGCGAGGACCGTGCCGGTTGCGGTGTGCAGGGTGACCCAGTCGTCGTCGGTGGTCCACAGGGAGGTCCGGCGGTTGATCTCGCCGCCGAGCAGCTCCGCGTAGAAGCGGGCGAGCCGCAGGGGGTCGGGGCAGTCCAGGGCGGTGCACTGGACACGGGCGGTGGCGGTCATGCGTCGTCTCCGTAGGTGGCGCGCAGGGCGTCCGTGACGGCCGCGAGGGCCGCGGCGTGGTCCAGGCCGAGGCGGCGGGCGCGCCGGGCGTAGGAGGAAGCGGCTGCCGCCGCCTCCTTGTCGGCCGCCTCGCCGGCCGCCGCGACGAAGGTGCCGTTGCGGCCCCGCGTCTCGATCACACCGTCCGTCTCCAGGGCGCGGTAGGCCTTGGCGACGGTGTTGGCGGCCAGCCCGAGCTGCTCGGCGAGGCCGCGTACGGTGGGCAGTTTGCGGCCGACCGGCAGGCCGCCGGCCCGGGCCTGGCCGGCGATCTGGGCGCGGACCTGCTCGAACGGGGCGTCCGCCGCGTCCGGGTCGATGGTCAGCCGCAGGGGCGGCGCTTGCTGGACGGCCACGGTGGCGCTCCTGGTACGGGGTTGCGAGGGACGCAGGGGGTGGGTCGCACCCATTGTGCGCCAGGGGTGCCCGCCATGTCCGCAGGGCCGCCCATGTCGTGCCGTGGCACCGGCCGTGGCGGAGCGCGCGACCGGCGTGCGCTCCCCCGCCCCGGGCGTGCGGGATATTCGGAGGCGGCGCGCGCCCGGTGGGCGTACCGTCCCGCTGATGACCATCACTGTGCGCCCGTTCCGCCGCGCCGACGCCCGGGACGTCTGTGACGTGCGGCGTCGTGTGTTCCCCTACGGAATCTGTACACCGCAGTCCGTCGCCTGGGAGGTCGCCGAGGCGCCCGCCGCCCGGCAGTTGCGGGTGTTCGTCGCCGAGGCGGGCGGCCGTGCCGTCGGCATGGCGAAGGCTTCGGTCCAGCACGACAGCAGCACACCCGGGCAGGGCGTCGTCTCGGTGCTGGTGGACCCCGGGCACCGCGGACGCGGCGCGGGCAGCGCCCTGCTCGCGGCGGCGGAGGGCCACCTGACCGGCCTCGGCGTCAACCGCCTGCACGCCCGTCCCCAGGACGACCCGCGCTCGTTGGCCTTCGCCGAACGCCGCGGCTACCGCCGCCTGCGCGCGTCCCGTTACCTCCGTCTCGACCTCGCGCACGCCGTACTGCCGCCGCTGCCCGTCGGTCTCCCGCCCGGGACGCAGGTGTGCACCGCCGCCGACCTCGGTGCCGACCCCCGTCCGCTGTTCGAGGCGGACGCCGAGGTCACGGCGGACGAGCCGGACGATCTGACGGTCGACGCGATGGCGTACGAGGACTGGATCACCCACACCTGGGAGCACCCGGACATCGACCTGGATCTGACCACGGTGGTGCGCGTCGGCGGCGAGATCGCGGCGTTCAGCCTGGCCAGGACGGACGGCCTGGGCCGCTACGGCTCGGAGATGACCGGCTCCCGCCGCGCCCACCGGGGGCGGGGGCTGGCCAAGCTGGCCAAGACCGCTTCCCTGCACCGGGCCCGCGACGCCGGCTGCACAGAGGCGTTCACCGCCAACGACGCCGGGAACGCCCCGATGCTCGCCATCAACACCGCGCTCGGCTACCGCCGCACCGCCGTCGAGTGGCACTGCGTCCGGGACCTGGCGTACGCGTAGGGCGCCGGGGCGGCGCCCATCGGTTGCCGAAACCTGTCAGGAACCGAACAAGCGTGGGCGCACTCCTGTGGGTGCGGGACAAGTTCCACGGGGAATGCGCCAGTTCCCCTGGCGGGCCGGCCGTCCGCGTAGCCTCCTCGTCGCCCGGAAAGCCGGGCCGACCAGCGTGTCAGGATGAGGAGTTCACGTGCCGGGTATAGAGGTGAGCCTGCTGGAGGCCATGAGCGTGCCCGGCGCGCGAGGCGCCGCGATCGTGGACTGGACGTGCGGGTTCGCGCTGGAGTCGGTCGGCGAACAGGCCCTGGGCGGGCCCGAGGCGGCCGCCGCCGAGGCGGCCGAACTGGCCCGGCTGGTGCTGGGAACCGCCATGTTCGCCGAGGGCCCGGCCCTCAAGGCCGCCCTGCCGGTCGAGGACCTGATCGTCACCACCCGCAGCGGATATCACCTGGTGCGCTTCGTGGACCCCGCGGCGGGGCACAGCGTGCTCCTGCATCTGTGGCTCGACCGCGCGTCCGGGAATCTCGCCCTGGCCCGCCTCCGGCTGGAGGGCGTTGCCGGACAGCTGGCACTGGCATGAGCACCGCACCGCCGGTGGCACCGGCGGCCCTGCCCCCGCGTCCCTCGATGCTGTCGCGCCTGGCCGAGTCGCACGCCACCGGCGCGCTCCAGTGCGGGCCCGGCACGCTCTACCTGGTCGGCGGGCGGGTCGTGCACGCCGAGAGCGCGGCGGCCCCCGGGCTGGAGGTCCTGCTCACCGCGGGGGGACGGGTGCCGCAGGCCGTGTGGGACGAGGCGCTCGGACGGGCGGGAGTCCCCGACCACGTGCCCGGCCGCCTGGTCAAGGAGGGCTTCCTGTCCGCCGGCCAGGCCGAGGTGTGGTGGCTGACCGCCCTGTTCGACGCGGCGTTCTTCGCGCTGGCTCCGCGCAGCGGTCCGACGCGTTTCCAGCACGGCTTCGTACGGGAGGGCGGCGGCCGGCCGCGCTCCGTCGCGGCGGAGCGGGTCCTGCGGGAGACGCGGCGGCGCAGGCGGCTGCTGGGCGGCCGGTGGCCGGGACCGGAGATCGACACCTCGCCCGTCCTGCGCCGGCCGGCGGCGGGCGCCGGGGTTCCGGCGCGTCTGGAAGCCGTGCTGGCCCTCGCCGACGGGACGCGCACCCCCGGCACCATCGCCCGTGAACTGGGACGGCCGGCCTTCCACGTACTCCTGGAGGTGCGACGTCTCGCCGTGGCGGGCCTGCTCGTCCCCCGCCCCACGGACCCGCCGCCCGACAGCTCCCCCGCCGGTACGCCGGACGGCGAGCGCCCTCGGGCACCGGGCCCCCCGGACCCGCCCGACGTCGCCCTGCTGCGGCGCGTCCGTGACGCACTGGAGGCCCGTCTGTGAAGTCCCCCCGCTCCGTCCTCGGTGGAGCACCGCCGTGAGGCGTGTATCGCGTCGCCTCTTCGGAAGGAAGCACGTCATGGCGACAGAGGCCGAGCTCACCGGTGAGCTGGCGCGGCTGCGGGCCTGCGTGGCCCAGGTCACCGGAGCACTGATCGTGGGCGACGACGGCCGGGTGCTGGCCAGGGACGTCTCCGGCGAGGAGGACGCGCACCACCTGGGCCCCCGTACCGCGGACGCGCTGCGGGCCGCCCTTCGCCTGGCCGCGGCGGCCGGGCACGGCACTGCCCACGAGCTCCTGGTCCGCGCGGATCACGGCTGGGTCGGCGCCTACACCGCGGGGCGCTCGGCCGCGCTGGCCTTGGTGACGGCTCCTCAGGCCAACGTCGGCCGGCTGCGCCTGGAGGCGCACCGGTCCAGCACCCGCATCAGCGCGCTGATCGACGGCGCCCCGGAACGACAGGAGAACACCTGACGATGAACCGGACCACCCCCCGCTCCCCGCATGGACGAAAGGCGAGCACCACTCCCATGATGAACACTGAGACGGCCCTCAAAGAAGCGATGACCGGCATAGAAGGCGCCCTGGGCGTCGCCCTGGTCGACTACGGAAGCGGCATGGCACTCGGCACCCTGGGCGGCAACAAGGACCTGGACCTGTCCGTCGCCACGGCCGGCAACACCGACGTCGTGCGGGCCAAGGTCCGCACCATGGAGATGCTCGGTCTCAAGGACGAGATCGAGGACATCCTGATCACCCTCGGTACGCAGTACCACCTCATCCGGCTGCTGAAGTCCCGCAACAACAGCGGCCTGTTCCTCTACCTGGCACTCGACAAGGAGCGGGCCAACCTCGCGATGGCCCGGCACCAGCTCCGGCGCATCGAAAGCGGACTGGACATCTGACCCGCTCAGTGGCGGCGCCGCGCACGGAAGGCGGCGCCGCTTCGCGCGCCCGCGGGCTCGCCCTCCGTACCCGGGCCGCCGACGTAGTGGAACGCCGGCGGCGGATGCATCAGGAAGTCGTGGTGCGAGATGTTCCAGGCGTACGCGCCGGCCAGGGCGAAAGCGATGCGGTCGCCGGCGCGCAGGTGGGCGACGGGGACCCGGCTCGCCAGTACGTCCTTCGGGGTGCACAGCTGGCCCGCGAGCGTGACGTCCTGGCCGTGCGCGCCCGGTCGCGGCCAGGGGCGGGTCCACTCCTCGACGGGCAGCACGACGAAGGGGTGGTCGTGGCCCTTGGCGGCCGGGGTGCGCAGGTGGTGGGTGCCGCCGCGCAGGACGGCGAACGCCTCGCCGTGGCTGTGCTTGACGTCCAGCACCTCGGTCACGTACCAGCCGCAGTACGCGGTCAGCGCCCTGCCGGGTTCGATGCGCAGGGCGAATTCGGGGTAGCGGTCGGCCAGTCCGGCGAGCCCGGTGCCGTATTCCGTCCAGTCGAAGCGGGTGCCGGGGCGCCCGTAGTCCACCGCCATGCCGCCGCCGAGGCCGACCTCGCACAGGGAGTGGCCGTGCCGGGCGGCGAAGTGCCGGGCCCACTCGGTGATCCGCCCGGCGATGGCCAGCTGGGCGGGCGCGTCCAGGCCGCTGGCCAGGTGGGCGTGGATGCCGCGCAGCCGCAGCGGCCCGTCGCAGAGCAGCGGCAGGCAGTGTTCCGCGCGCGCCGGGTCGAGGCCGAACGGCGTGGCCCGGCCGCCCATGGCGAGGGCGGCGCCGTTCGTGGCCCCGGCGCCGAGCGGCAGGTTGACGCGGAGCAGGACGTCGGCGGGACGGCCGGTCTGCCTGGCGAGGGCGGAGAGCATCCGCAGTTCGTGCTCGCTTTCCAGGTGGAAGCGTTCGACGCCCAGGTCCAGGGCCGCGCGCAGCTCCGCCTCGGTCTTACCGGGGCCGCCGAATGCCAGCGGCAGCACGGGCACGGCCGCGCGTACGTGTGCGGCCTCGCCCGCGGAGGAGACCTCGCAGCCGTCGGCGTAGGGGGCCAGCGTCCGCAGCAGACGCGCGTCCGGATTGGCCTTGGCCGCGTAGTACAGCTCGACTTGGGGCGGCAGGGCGGCCCGTACGAAGGCCGCGTGGGCGGCGAGGTCGGCCAGGTCGTACACGTAGGCGGGCAGCGGGCCGTCGAGTGTGCTGCCGGGGCCCGGGTGCCCGGCCATGAGGGTGTCCACCTGGCGCGCGGCCAGCTCCGTGATCATGAGGTACTCCGGGGGCGGGGGAAGGCGGCCCGGGGTTCGGTGCGTGCACAGGGCGTGTTCGGGCCGCCGGACACCGTACCGCTCGCGGTGTCGGGCCCGACGGGCGAGGTGATGCGTACGTATCCCGCCTCCCGGTCCGCCGCGCGCCCCCACCGCGTCAGCAGGTTGGCCTTGGCGGGCAGCGGCGCCCCGGCCAGCAGGGCGCGCAGTTCGGCCGGGCCGCCGTGCGCGGCGCTCCGCTCGCGCAGCACGCCGCGTACGGCGCGCCACAGCTCGCCTTCCAGCGCCGGGTGCCGGTCGGCGACGGCGGCGGCCGTCTCGGCGAGGTGGTTGACGAGCAGGCAGTAGACGACCCGGTCCCAGCCGCGTTCGCGCTCGTACACGAGGGGCTGTGCGACGTCCCGCGGCAGGCTGCCGAGGAACGCGGTGTGCGGGCCGGGCAGCAGCTTGGTGCCCTCCAGGTCGCGGAAGAGGACCTGGACGGGCATGCCGAGGGCGTCGACGCCGAGGACGACGTTCTGGAGGTGCGGTTCGAGGACCACGCCGTGGTCGAAGTAGGCGGCCAGGACGGGCGGCACGAGCAGCGCGAGATACGCGTCCCACCAGCCCAGTGCCGCCACCGGGTCGGCGCCGCGCAGCAGTTCGCCGAACTGCGCGTCGCTCGACGGGTGCTCGTCGGCGACGGCGGCGGCGAGCAGCGGAGTGACGCCGGGCCGCAGCCGTGCCCCCAGGCCTTCCCGCACGATGACGCCGAGGCCTTCGGCCAGTTCGCGGTCGCCGACGTCCACGGTGCGGTAGGCGGGCTCCCGCAGCAGGTCGCAGCCGGGGAAGCGGGCGGCCAGGGCGGTGGCGACCGGTTCCAGGTGGCGGGTGAGGGCGACGGCGCCGCGCAGTTCGTAGTCGGCGTTCTTGCGTACGCAGTTGGTGATGCGGGTGTTCAGGCTGAACTTGAGGAAGTCCCGGCCGTCGTAGAGCGTGCGGACGGACGCGGTGGGCGCGAAGGTGTCGCCGCGCTCCCCCAGGTCGAGGACGTCGCCGCGCCGTACGGCGTCCCGCAGGGCCGGGTGCGCGCGGAGCATGGCGTACTGCCAGGGGTGCGCGGGCAGCAGCCGGTACCCGTCGGGTACGTCGCCCTGCCGGTCCAGTGCCGGCAGCGCGGTGGGCGAGGCCGTCTCCTCGCGTACGCGGTCGGCGCGTACGGCCAGGTGGCGCAGCGGGAAGCGGGCGCCGGCCTCGGGTGCGTAGCGGGCCCAGTCCGCGGCGTTGCCGGTACGGGACTTGGGCGTCGGGTGGAAACGGTGCCCGAACCACAGCGACTGTTCGGAGCGCAGGTAGCGGGCGTGCGGGTCGGTGTCCCGGCCGCTCGCCCGGCCGGGGGCGGCGGCGTGGCCGAGGGCGGCGGCGACGCCCGCGTGGCTCGACGCGACCTGCGCGCGGAACTCCTCGTTCCGTACTCCCGTGCGCAGCTCCAGTTCGCGCTGCGCGCACGCGGCCAGCTCCTGCCAGCCCAGTTCGTGCCAGTCGCCGTCGCTCCACCGCCCGGCCGGGCCGCGGAAGCGGTGTGCGCCGGTGAGCGAGGTGCGGCGCAGCCCGATCCGCAGCAGTTCGCCGCAGCGCGGCAGCCGGAGCAGCAGGTGTTCACCGGACACGGCGGTCTGCCGCTCAGGACCGCAGATCTCGCGCAGCAGGCAGTTCAGGAGGGTGTGGGCGACGGGTTCGTCGGCCGAGTCCGGGACGGTGCGGTCGGGGTCGGTGCCGGCCGTGCGGGAGGGGGCGAGGGGCATTGCGGGGACTCCAACAGGGGGGTGGGGAGGGGCTGGCGAGGAGAGCGGAGGGCCCGGGGCGGGGGCGTCAGCGGGCCCGGCCGGGCGCCGGACAGCGGCCGGGCGCCGGGTGCGGTGCCGGACACCGGCCGGACACCGGTCGCGGTGCCCGGAGCGCGGTCACCGGCCCGGCGCCAGGTAGTTCGGCCCGGTGACGTAGTGCTTGTTGATGTCCGAGGCCCCGGACCGCCGCTTCGTGAGCAGGCTGCCGGCCGTGACCATGGCTTTGACCGGCAGCCGGTCGGCGTCCAGGACACGGTGGCGCAGCACGGCGGCGGCGGCGCCGGGCGCGGCGTCCAGCCGGTCGACGGCCTCCGTCAGCCGCGCCCTGAGCTGCCCGAGCAGCACCGGCAGCGGCGCGCGGCCGAGCCGGGCCAGTTCGAAGGCGAGGGCCCCGGCGCACAGGTGGACGGTGATGGTGGCGAAGACGTCCGCCACCGGGACGTCGCCGCCCACCAGGATGCGCCGGTCGTCGAATCCGCACAGGTCGGCGGCGTGCCCGCCGAGGACCGCGGCGAGCCGTACGGTGTTCACCCGCGGCCCGTCGTTGTCCTTGAGCAGCAGGCGCAGGCGGGGCCGCCCGGCCACCTCGTCCAGGACGAGCGAGGTGTTCTGCTGGTGCGACTCCAGCGCGATGCCGTACGCGAAGAGGGTGGTGTGCCAGTCCAGGAGGAGCGTCAGGTAGGCGTCCAGGAGGGCGAGCAGGTCACCGTCGTAGAAGCGGCGGGCGAGGTCGTCGGCGACGAGGGAGCCGTCCGGCATCCGGGCGGCGAGCGCGGCCAGCGGCACCACCCGCGCGCCGCGCAGGCCGCTGGACCCGCGCAGACCGCGCAGGCTGCGCGCCCCGTTCAGCCCGCCGGCGCCCCCGCAGACCGCCGTCGCGCCGCCGCTGCCCTTCGGATAGCGGCGCACCAGGGTGGCCAGCAGGTCGTGTCCGGCGTCCAGGTGGGTGGTCTCGTCGGCGAGGAGCACGGTCTCGGCGAAGCGCGGGTGCCGGGCTACGACGGTCTCCAGAAGCCGCTGGGCCACCGCGCCGTCCACGAGCGTGCCGGGTTTCATGCCGCGCCGGTTGAGGCGGCCCAGGGTGGCGGTGGCGAGCGGGAGTTTGAGGTGGGTGTACGGGTCGTCGGTGACGGCGACGGTCCGCATCGACAGGGTCGGCCGCACCCGCAGCCACGCGCGGTCGGCGAGCCGCGCGCCGTCCTCCAGTCCGCGGTCGCGCAGCGCTTCGGCCAGTGGCCCGTCCGCGGTGAGGGGGTGGACGGGCAGCGTGAGGTGGCTGCCGTCCAGCCGGGGCAGGCCCAGGTCCGCGGGGGTGGGCCACCAGGCGGGCAGGGCCGCCGGGTCGCCGTCGACGGTCTCGCGCGGGAGGGCCAGCCAGCGCAGTGCGAAGCCGGGTGCGAATTCCGGTGCGTAGGCGCGGATCTGGGTGTCGTCCAGGCCGATGCGGGCCCGGCCGGTGGGGTAGACGGGGTGGTCGCGGTAGGCGGCGAGCGTGTCGTAGTCGAGCGCGCCGCCGGGGCCGCACCAGGCGCGGTCGCCGTCGTGGGCGCCGGCCGTCGCGCCGCGCTCTGTGCCGTACGCGCGGACCGCCGCGCCACGGACCCCGCCGGCCGTACCGACCGTGGCGGCCGTCACCCCGTTGCTCCCGTCGCTCCCACCGCTTCCGTTGTTCCCATTGCTTCCGCTGTTCCCGCCGTACGCGCCGCCGCCCGCGTGCGGGCCGAGCCGGGCGATCACCGCCGCGCGCTCGGCGGCCTGCGTCCGGGCCGTGGCCAGCGCCTGGTGGCACTCGTCGGTGTAGGCGTCGAAGCCCGGCCGGTCCTCGGGCGGCACCGCGGTGCGCAGCAGCCCCATGATGCCGTCCACCCCGGCGACCCGGGTGCCGTCGGCGCGCTCCAGCTCTCCCGTACGGGCGGCGGTCTCGCACTGGAAGCCGTCGGCCTCGACCGGGACCAGGACCGGCCCGTCCGGCAGGCCCAGCCGCAGCCAGTCCCCGTCCGCCCGGCGCACCGTCGCGGCGCGGCGGCGCAGCCCGTACGCGTCCTCGCGCAGCAGCGCGCTCAGCACGCGCCGCATCAGTTCCTCTTCCGGCCCGCCGTCCCGGCGGCCGGATGCCTCGCCCTCCAGGGCCGCATCCCGCAGCGTGTCCGGTACGCCGTCACCCGTCACCGCCGTCACGGCACGATCTCCCAACAGTGGGCGGCCAGGAACTCCCCCACGGCCGCGTCGATACGCCCCTCGTCGTCGCCGGAGGCCCGCAGCACCCCCAGGAAGTCGCGGTTGGTGCGGTACAGCGGATGCCGCTCGCCCGTCTCGCGTAAGGGCCGGTAGTCGAGGCGGACGCCGCCCGCCTCCTGTACGTGTGCCTCGGGCGCGGCCTTGAGCGTCCCCGCCCGGTCGGCGCAGACGTACTCCATGCGGACCCGTGTGCCGCGCCGCGCGGCCAGGGTGTCCGGCAGCCGCTCCCCCAGGTGCGTACGGAGGATCAGCTCGAAGAGCGGGATGTCCAGCGCTTCGGCGAGGGCCAGATCGCACCGGTCGCCGATGGCGCGGTAGTTGACCTCGATGATCCGGGCCACGCCTGCCTGGTCGACGTATTCGGTGTGGCAGGCGCCGAATCCGACGCCGAGCGCGCGCAGTTGCCGCAGGACCTGGTCCGTGCCGGGGCGGGGCGGCTCGGGGAGCAGACGCAGCCGTTCCTCGACGAAGAAGGGCGGTGGCGAGATGTCCGTACGGAACGAGGCCAGCGGGTGCAGTGTGTGCCCGTCACCGAGGGTCTCCAGGGTGTGCAGCGGGCCGTCCAGGTACTCCTCCAGGAGGAGTACGGCGCCGGGCCGCCGCTCCCGGATCTCGCGGCAGCGCGCGGCGAGTTCGGCGTCGTCCGCGACGAGGAAGACGTCCTCGCTGGCGACTCCTTCGCGCGGCTTGAGCACACAGGGGTACGGGACGCCGTGGCCGTGCGGGGCGCCATGGCCGTCCGGGGGGTCGTCCGGCGCCAGTTCGGCGCATCTGACGGTGTCCAGTCCGGCGGCGGCGAGGCCGCGCCGCAGCTCGGCCTTGTTCTTCGTACGGAGCGCGGCCCGCCAGTCCTTGCCCGGCAGCCCGAAGTAGTCGGCGGCCAGGGCGGCCTGGGGCTGGAGGTGGTCGCTGTTGGTGAAGACCGCGCCGGGCCGTCCGACTCGACCGGCGCGCGCGGCGATCCGGGCGATCACCGCGCGGAAGTCCCGCACGTCGCACGGTACGATCTCCAGCCGTCCGGGCAGCGCTCCCGCCGACGGTCCGCCCGCGCGCCACTCGCACCCGTACCGCTCGTACGCCGCCTGGTGGGCGTCCGGCTGATCGGTCAGCAGCGTCACGGCGAGGCCGAGGCGGGCCGCGGCCGGCAGGAAGCCTTCCGTGACGGAGTCGGTGGGGTTGCGGGCCAGGAGAGTCAGGCTCGCGCAGACGTCGTTCGGGGTTGCGGCCTCGTTCACACGCCGAAGATTAGGTTAGGCATACCTAACCTTGTCAACTCGCTTCCACCCACCGTCGCGTCCCCCCTTTCTACCCCCTCCCCGCTCCTCCCCCATGCCCCTTTTCCGGCCCTTCCGCCGCCCTTCCGTCACCCCTCCGGCTCGCGGAGGCACCCGGGCTTAATACCTCCTCAGATCTCCCTTAAGAGGGCCATAAAGATCGCCGCGGACCGGCTTTCGGGCCCGAATCCGCTGCTCAGCGGGGCTAGCGTGCTGAATCGCACCGACGGAGCCGGGCGCTCCGGCCGATGCCGCTCCCCCTGATCCGACGAAGGAGACCCCCACGATGACCGCTCGCCGCAAGGCCGCCGGGATCGCGCTGACCGGGATCGCCCCGCTGGCGCTCACCGCGCTCACCGCGACCCCGGCCGTCGCCCACGGCTCGATGACCGACCCGGTCAGCCGGATCTCCGCCTGCTTCGCCGAGGGCCCCGAGCACCCGAAGTCCGCGGCCTGCAAGGCGATGGTCGCGGCCGGCGGCACCCAGGCCCTGTACGACTGGAACGGCGTACGGGACGGCAACGCGGGCGGGCAGTCCAAGAAGCGCATCCCGGACGGGAAGCTGTGCAGCGCCGACAGCGCCGAGTACAAGGGCCTGGACCTGCCGCGGGCCGACTGGCCGTCCTCGAATCTGAAGGCGGGCGACCACACCTTCCGCTACAAGGCGACCGCACCGCACCGCGGCTCCTTCGAGCTGTACATCACCAAGGACGGCTACGACCCCACCAAGCCGCTCAAGTGGTCCGACCTGGAGTCCGAGCCGTTCGCCAAGGTCACCAACCCGAAGCTGACCAACGGCGACTACGTCTTCGGCGGCAAGGTGCCCGCCAGGTCCGGCCGCCACCTGATCTACAGCATCTGGCAGCGCTCGGACAGCCCCGAGGCGTTCTACACGTGCTCGGACGTCGTCTTCGGCAAGGGCGGCGGCGGTACGGGCAAGGGCGCGGCGGCGTCGGGCCCGGCCGCCGCGGCGCCGAGCGACCGGCAGATCGCCGCGGAAGCGGACAAGTCGTCCATGGACCACATGCACCACGGCGGCCAGGGCGCGCACGGCTCCCACGACGGCGCGGCGGCGGCCGGTGACGGCGGCAAGGCGCCCGACGACGGCGGCGCGGGCAACGCGGCGCGTCCCAACGGCGGCGCGGCCGAGATGGCGGGCGCCGAGCGGGCCGGCGTCCGGCAGGCGGCGGGCAGCCACCTCGCGGAGACCGGCGGCGACAGCTCGACCGCGCCGATAGCCGTCGGCGGCGCGGCCGTCCTGGCGCTGGGCGCCTCGGTCCTGTTCGCGAGCACGCGACGCAAGGCGGCCAGGCAGCGCGGCTGACCCGCCCGCTCCCCCGGACCACCCGCGGGGTCATCCCCCACTGGCCCCGCGGGGCCCCTCTCTCCCCAAAGTCCCCGTGGGGCCATCCCCCACCGACTTCACGGGCCCCGCACCACCCCCCACACTGGCGCCGCCGTCCCCTTTCCTTCACCTCAGGGGGCGGCGGCGCCGCCACGCGCGCCCCGCTCCCGCGCCGCACTCCCCTGTGGTGCGGCGTGACAGCACGGCGGGCGCGCCCGGCCGTGGGGCTTCCCACCACGTGTCATCCCTCAGCGCCGGGCAGCTCACCGGAGATTCCCGTTCCGGCGGGCAAATCCCGGGAATCCGCGGGGAAATCGCGGAATCCCGCAATCCCCGATGCCCGCGGAGGGACACCCGCGCCGGGCCGTTGTCAGTGGGGTCCCGTACAGTCACAGGGAGTTGACCTTGCTGACGAGGGGGAGCACCGTGACGACGAGGGAGTGGGCCAAGGGCGCGGCGACCGGACAGGTCGCGGAGGTCGTGTCCGAGCGCGAGCTGCGGGAGCTGATCGGCGAGCCGGGCGACCACGCGGCGAACAAGACCCGCACGCGCCTGCACGACCTGGACCGGCAGTGGCTGGCGCGCTCGCCGTTCTGCTATCTGGCCACGGCGGACGCCGAGGGCCGGTGCGACGTCTCGCCCAAGGGCGACCCGGCCGGTTTCACGCTGGTGCTGGACGACACGACACTCGCGATACCGGACCGCCCCGGCAACAAGCGCCTGGACGGCTTTCGCAACATCCTCGCCAACCCGCAGGTCGGGCTGAACTACGTCCTCCCCGGGCGCGGCGACACCCTGCGCGTCAACGGCCGGGGCCGCATCCTGCGCGACGCCCCGTTCTTCGACGACATGGTCGTCAAGGGCAACCGCCCCCGGCTGGTGCTGCTCGTGGAGATCGACGAGGTCTTCTACCACTGCTCCAAGGCGTTCCTGCGCTCCCAGCTGTGGCAGCCGGAGAGCTGGCAGCCCGACGCGATGCCCTCCCGGGCCCGCATAGCCAAGGGTGTCGAGGTCCCCGACATCCCGCTGGAGACCCTGGAGGCGCACTACGGCCCGCGGTACGCGGACCGGCTGTACGGCTGAGCGAGCTTCGCCGCGGGCCGGGCCGCCGCCTCGCCGAAGCGCTCCCGCGCCCGGTCCACGGCGGCCTCGATGCGGCGCGCCTTGTCCTCGGCCGGGTCGAACGTCAGCTGCCGGGTGGCGAGTTCGGCGCGGCACAGGTCTTCCGCCCGCAGCGCCACGGACCGTACGCGTGCCCGCTGCAGTCCGAGCGCCGCGTGCAGCGCGTACGCCGCGTCCGTCAGCGCGGGCCCGTGCGCGGTCGGTTCGGGCAGCCGTCGGGTGCGCGTCGTCGTGGAGCGGTCGGCGTAGCGGACGGTGAGGGTGAGCGCGCGGGCCGCCCGGCCGCTGCCGCGCAGCCGGGCGCCGAGGTCGTCCGCGAGCGAGAGCAGCGCGCGCCGCCGCCGGTCCGGGTCCAGCTCGTCGTGCGCGAAGCGGTGTTCGGCGCCGATCGAGCGCGCGGCGGCGTTCGGGGTGACCGGGCTCGGGTCGATCCCGCGGGCCTTGTCGTGCACCGCCCGGCCGGTCTTCGCGCCGAGGATGCGCTGCAGGGTCGCGGGCGGCGCGGCGGCGATCCGGCCGACGCTGTCCAGCCCGTACGCACACAGGGCGCGTGCGGTCGCCGGGCCGACGCCGTGCAGCGCGGCGGCCGGTTTGCGGTCGAGGAAGTCCGCGACGCCGTCCCCGGGGACGCGGCGCACCTCGCCGGGCGCGGCTCCCTGCGCCGCCATCCGCGCGAGCAGCGGGTTTCCGGCGATGCCGATCGTGCACCGCACGCCGTACCACGCCAGCGCCCGCAGCCGGATCAGTTCGGCGATGCCCACGGCGTCCCGTTCGAAGTAGCGCAGCGCTCCCCGTACGTCGGCCAGCGCGGCGTCCGGCGGCAGCGCCTCGATCACCGGCGTGAACTGGCCGAGCAGCCTCAGGAGTTGGCCGTACGTCTCCTCACCGAGGGGCGCGTCCGGGCCGCCGCCGGTACCGCCGCGCTCCGCGCTCCCGTCCCCGGCGGCGCAAAACCGTACGTACAGCATCTCGACCGGCGCCCCGGCCCCCGCGGCCGTCCCGCTCCCGCCGGTCATCCCGCGCTCCCCGGGCTGGCGTGCCACAGCTTGCGCCCGGTGCCGGCGCCTTCGCCCGCCGGGCGGAGGTCGGCCCAGGGGTGCAGCTCGTAGCCGGTCTCCAGCCGGATGGTGCGGCCGGCGGCAGCCGGTTCCGCGCCCGGCCGCGGCTCCTGGGCCGCGCCCGCCCAGGTCGCCTCGGCCGCCGCCGAACCGGCGCGGCCCGGCTCGCTGTGCACCCGGCGCGGCACCGCGCCACCGTCCGCCGCGCCGCCGTCGCCCGCCCCGCCGTCCGCCGCCCCGGCCGGGTCCGTCGTCCGGCCTCCTTCCGCGAGGCGCGCGGTGACCGCCTCCAGGCCGCCTTCGCGGCGCAGTTCGGCCAGCTCGGCCAGGTTCCAGGCGGCGGCGCCGACCACGCTGAAGCTGCGCGGCCCGCGCCGCTGGACCGTGCCGCGCACGAGCAGCAGCCAGGAGTGGAAGACGGTGTGCGCGCAGGCCTCGTGGGAATCGTCGAAGAAGGCGCAGTCGACCAGGCCCGTACTGTCGTCGAGGGTGGTGAAGATGACCCGGCGCCCGGAGCGGATCGGCGGGGTCTGGGTGGCCGCCTTGGCCCCGGCGACCAGCACCGTCTCCCCGTTCTCGGCGTCGCGCAGCCGCTTGGCGGGCAGCGCCCCCAGCTCCGCGAGGAACTCCCGGTGGTCGCTCATCAGGTGCCGGGTGGTGTCCATGCCGAGGACGCCCAGCTCGGCGCTGAGCCGTTCGACGTCGCTCAGGTCGGGCAGCCCGGCCGGTTCGACCGCCTCGACGGGCGCGCCGGGGCCGTCCCCGGCGTCGAGGGGCAGTTGCCCCGCCGCCACGCCCCGCTGCCGGCCGTGCAGTTCGGCCAGGTGCAGCAGCAGGTCGCGGCGGTTGGCGCCGAAGGCGTCCAGCGCGCCGACCCGGGCGAGGCGTTCGGCGACCGGGCGGCTGGGGCGGGCCCGCCGCCACAGGTCCGGGAGCGAGGCGTAGGGCTGCCCGTCCTCGATGCGCCGGGCCTCGGCCTCGCTCATTCCGTGCACGTCGGCCAGCGCGAGCCGCAGCCCCCAGACCGCCGTCCCGTCCCCGGGAGCCGGACCCTCGGCCGGACCCGGCACACCGGCCCCGGCCGCACCCGAGACACCCGCCACACCCCCTGCGTCAGACACCAGTTCGATTCGATGGGCGACCGCCGACCGGTTCACGTCCAACGGCAGCACCGGCACCCCGCGCCGCCGCGCGTCCGCCAGCAGCAGCCGCTTCGGGTACATCCCCGGGTCGTGGGTGAGCAGCCCGGCATAGAAGGCCGCCGGATGGTGCGCCTTGAGCCAGGCGGACTGGTACGTCGGCACCGCGAAGGCGACCGCGTGCGCCTTGCAGAAACCGTACGAGCCGAACGCCTCGACGATCTCCCAGGTGCGTTCGACCACCTCGGGGGCGTACCCCCGCCGGCTGGTCCGCTCCGTGAACCAGGCCCGCACCTGCCCCTGTATCTCCGGCTTCGACAGCGCGCGCCGCTTCTCGTCCGCCTCGCCCCGGTCGCAGCCGGTCATGATCCGCAGGATCTCGATGACCTGCTCGTGGAAGACGACCACGCCGTACGTCTCGCGCAGCGGCCCCTCCAGGTCCGGGTGCGGATAGCGGGCGGGCCGGCGGCCGTGCCGGGCCTCGATGAAGGGCCGCACCATGTCGGCCGAGACCGGCCCTGGACGGAACAGCGAGATGTCGACCACCAGGTCGTGGAAGGTGGCGGGCTGTAGCCGGCCGACCAGGTCGCGCTGGCCCGGCGACTCGATCTGGAAGCAGCCGAGCGTCTCGGTGGAGCGGATCAGGCCGTACGTGGCGGGGTCGCCGGGCGGCACCTGCGCCGGGTCGTCGAGGTCGACGGCGCGGCCGGTGGCCCGCCCGATCTCGGCGGTCGCGTGCGCCATCGCGGACTGCATCCGTACGCCCAGCACGTCCAGCTTGAGCAGCCCCATCTCCTCCACGTCGTCCTTGTCGAACTGCGACATCGGCAGCGGGGAGCCGCCCTCGCCGTCGCGGTGCGGGATCTCGCTGCGGGTCGGCACGACGGGGGTGCGGTCCAGCAGCGAGGCGTCCGAGAGCAGCACCCCGCACGGGTGCATGGCGATACCGCGCGGCAGCGCGTCCAGCGCCTCGACCAGGTCCCACATCGGCCCGTACCGGTCCGCGTCCACGCCGCGCAGCTCCGGCAGTTCGGCGAGGGCCGCGCGGGCGTCGCGGGCCCGGATGTGCGGGAAGGCCTTGGCCAGCCGGTCCACCTCGGCCGGGTCCATGCCCAGTGCCGCGCCCACGTCCCGTACGGCGTGCCGGACGCGGTAGGTCTCGGGCATGGCGACGGTGGCGACCCGCTCGGTGCCGAACCGGTCGAAGATCGCGCGGTAGACCTCCAGGCGGCGCGCGGACTCCACGTCGATGTCGATGTCGGGCAGCACCGCGCGGCGCTTGGACAAGAAGCGCTCCATCAGCAGCCGCTGTTCGACCGGGTCGGCGTGTGCGATGCCCAGCAGGTGGTTGACCAGCGAGCCCGCGCCCGAGCCGCGCGCGGTGACCCGGATGCCCAGGTCCCGGGTGTCCTCGACGACCTGGGCGACGGTCAGGAAGTACGAGGCGAAGCCGTGGTGCTCGATGATGTCCAGTTCGCGGTCCATCCGCTCCCAGTACTTACGGCGCCGGTCGTAGCCGCGCAGCACCATCCCGGCGGCGCAGCGCGAGCGCAGCACCCGGCCTGCGGTGCGGCGGGCGGCGCCGACCAGGCGGGGTTCGGGGAAGTGGACGGTGCCCAGTCCGATGTCGTCCTGCGGGTCGACCCGGCAGCGGGCGGCCGTCTCCTCGGTCATCTCCAGCAGCCGTCGCGCGGTGTCGCGCCCGAGTCCGGCCGCCTCGGCGACCCGCTCGGCGGTGCGGGCCATCGCGTTCGCGTCCTTGAGCCATCGCTCGCCGCCGTCCCGGGTCTCCGGGCGGTGCCGGTCCACCGGGACCAGGCGGCGGGCGGAGTCCAGGACGTCGGCGACCGGGCCCTGGCCGGGGTCGGTGTAGCGGACGGCGTTGGTCAGTACGGCGCGGACGCCGTGTTCGACGGCGAAGCCGAGGGTGCGGGCGGCGAGGCGCAGCGAGCCGGGCCCGGTGCCGGTGCGGCCGTGGTCGACGACTTCCAGGCGCAGCGCGTCGCCGAACAGTTCGCGCCAGGGGGCGAGGAGCCGGGCGGCGCGGTCGGGGCGTCCCGCGGCCAGCGCGCGGCCGGTCTCGGAGTCCGGGCCGAGCAGGACGGTGACCGCGTCCGGCGCCCCGGCGCGCACCGCTTCGGTGAGGGCGGCCCAGGTCAGTACGGGCCGGGCGGACTCCCCTGGCAGGGCGCTCGCGTGCGCGGCCGAGACCAGGCGGCAGAGCATGGCCCAGCCGGCCGCGCCGTCCCGGGCGAGGAAGACGGCGCGGGCCGCGGACTCGTCGATGAACGCGCCGCCGCGCACCGGGCCGCGCCGCCGGGCCGTACCGGGGGCGACGCCCTGCGCCGGGCGGCCGTCCGGGGGCGGGGCCACCGCCAGTTCGGTGCCGAACAGCGGGCGGACACCGGCCGCGGCCGCGGCCCTGGCGAAGCGGACGGCGCCGGCCAGGCCGTCCCGGTCGGTCAGCGCGAGGGCGTCCATGCCGCGTTCGGCGGCGCGCTCGGCGAGCCGCTCCGGGTGGGCGGCGCCGTACCGCAGGGAGAAGCCCGAGGCGGTGTGCAGATGCGTGAACCGTGGCATCCGCGCCTCCTGCCGCTCGTACACCCCCTGACCGTTGCTGCGTCCCCCGTCGCGGTTCCACCATAACTCTTTTCTCGAACAACCGTACGAAATTCGAACAGCGCCTGCCGCCGCTCGCCCCGAACACTCCTCCGCCCCGATCAGCCCGCCCGGCCTGCGAAGATCCGTAATGCGCCGGAAGATATGGGGCAAAAGGTCCGAGAACGGAAGAACCACTCGGTACGACAGGGCGAGGGAGTGGCGCATGGCCACGGCGGACGACGGCACCCGCGACAGCCAGAACACCCGGGACACCCGGGGCGAGGACACCCCGAACACCAGCTTCCTCGGGGAGGTGAAGGACGCGATCTCGGCCCGGGCCGCGCTGCTGATGATCGGCGTACTGGCCCTGACGGCCCTGTTCATCGCCTCGTACGCGGGCGCCTTCCACTCCCCCAAGCCGAAGGACGTCCCGCTCGCGGTCGTCGCGCCCCAGCAGATGGGCGGGCAGCTCGTCGAACGGCTCGACAAGCTGCCGGGCTCCCCCCTCGATCCGCGCACGGCCTCCTCCGAGGCGGACGCGGCACGGCAGATCAAGGAGCGGGACATCGACGGCGCGCTGGTCGTCGACCCGCGCGGCACCACCGACAAGCTGCTGGTGGCCAGTGGTTCCGGTGCCTCGCTCTCGCAGGCCGTCGAACAGGTCGTCACCCAGGCCGAGAAGGCCCAGAAGCGCACCGTGCAGGTCCAGGACATCGCCCCCGCGGACCAGGACGACACCCGCGGCCTGTCCTCGTTCTACCTGGTGGTCGGCTGGTGCGTGGGCGGCTATCTGTGCGCCGCGATCCTCGCGATCAGCTTCGGCGCCCGCCCCGCCAACCTCAAGCGGGCCACCGTCCGGCTGGGCGCGCTCGCCATCTACTCGGTCTTCACCGGCCTGGCCGGGGCCGTCGTCATCGGCCCCGTCCTGGGGGCCATGCCCGGCAGCCTCTTCGGGCTGTGGGGCCTGGGCGCGCTGATCGTGTTCGCGGTGGGCGCCACCACCTTCGCCTTCCAGGCCGTCGCCGGGATCATCGGCATCGGCCTGACCATCCTCGTGGTGGTGATCGCCGGCAACCCCAGCGCGGGCGGCGCCTACCCCTACCCCCTGCTGCCGGCCTTCTGGCGCGCGATCGGCCCCGCGCTGCCGCCGGGCGCCGGCACCTGGGTGGCCCGCTCCATCGCGTACTTCCACGGCAACGCGGTGACCGGCCCGCTGCTGGTGCTGTCCGCCTGGGCCGTCGCGGGCGCCGTCCTGACGCTGGTCTTCGCCGCCCTCACCAAGGGCCGTACGGTGATCAACCGCAGCGAGGTACGGCAGTGACGGCGGCGCCCGCCCCGGCCCCATGACGGCGGCATCCGCCCCGGCCCCCCATGCCGGCGGCGGACGCCACCGCCGCCCTCACATGTGCGTACCGCCGTCGATACGGATCTCCGTACCGGTGACGAACGCGCCGTCCTCGGAGGCGAGCATCGCGATGACGCCCGCGACCGTCTCCGGGGGCGCGAAGCCCTCGCCGATGGCCGGCATCAGCTTCACGAACAGGCTCATGTCGGCGTCCGCCGGCAGGCCCGGGTCGTCGGTCATGCCGGACCGTACGGACCCCGGCGCCACACACACCGCGCGCAGCCCCTGCTTGGCGTACTCGCTCGCGATGGCGTGCGTCATGGACTGGATGCCGCCCTTGCTGGCCGCGTACGCCGCCATGTAGGGGTGCGCGAACGCGGCGGAGGTCGAGCTGAAGTTGACCACCACCGGCGCCCGGCCGCGCAGCAGCGCGGGCAGCGCCTCGCGGATCATCAGGAAGGTGCCGGTCAGGTTGACCGCGATGATCCGGTTGAAGGCGTCCAGGCTGGTCTCGTGGGTGTGCGAGGCCCGCAGGATGCCCGCCGCGTTGACCAGGACGTCCAGTCCGCCCAGCTCCTCGACGGCGGCGGCGACGCCGGCGCGCGCCGCGGCCTCGTCCGCTATGTCCAGGACCGCGGTGCTCAGCCGGTCGCCGCGGCCGTCCGCCGCGGCGCGCTCCGCGGTGGTCTTCAGCCCCGCCTCGCTGATGTCGGCGGCCACCACCCGGCCGCCCTCGGCCAGTACGCGGTGGACGGTGGCCTGCCCGATCCCCGACCCGGCCCCGGTGATCAGGACGCGGCGTCCGTCGAAGCGTTCCATACGGCTTACTCCTGCCCTCGGTGTCCGCGTCCGCCGCGGACGACACCGGCACCGTACGCCCAGGTGGCACGTTGTGCCACTTTCGCGCGTCGTGCCACCTTGTCGTACGGGCGCCGTAGGCTCATCCCATGTCCATCGCACCGCGCCCCACCCCACCGGCAGCCGCGCCGGCCCCTGATCCAGCCCCTGGCCCCGCCCCCGCTCCCTCGTATCCCGGCTCTCCTTTCCCCTCCCTGACCGAGCGGCGCAAAGCGGCGACCCAGCAGGAGATCGCCCGCGCCGCGGCGGCGCTGTTCGCCGAGCACGGCACCGGCGTCACCGCCGACGACATCGCCCGCGCCGCCGGTGTCGCCCCGCGCACCTTCTACCGCTACTTCCGCACCAAGGAGGACGCCGTCGCGCCGCTGCTCGCCGTCGGCGTCCGGCAGTGGCTCGCGGACCTGCGGCGGCTGGCCGGGGAGGCGGACGACCTGCCCGTACGGGACGTGCTGGAGCGCGCGGCACGCCGGGCGCTGACGCCGTCCGACGAGCGGGCCGCCGAGGCGCTGCGCTGGACGCGCGGACTGTTGCGGGCGATGCGGGACGACCCGGCGCTGCGCGCGGTCTGGCACCGCGTCCACCACGACTCGGAGGAGGCGCTGATCCCCGTCCTGGCCGGGATGACGGACGCCGGGGCACCGGAGGCGCGGCTCGCGGCGGCAGCCGCGAACACGGCGATGCGGGTCGCGGTGGAGACCTGGGCCGCGGCGGACGACGACGCCCCGGACGAGCGGGCGGACGGCCCCGCCGAGCTGGTGGTGCGGAACATGCGCGCACTGACGGCGGGCCTGCCCGGACTGGACCGGCGCCGGACATGACACCGCCGGGCCCCGAAAAGGGCCCGGCGGCAGTCGTACGGGGCGGGGCGTCGCCCGCCCCCGGCACGTCGCTTACAGCGCGCGCTCCAGCCGCTCCGCCACCAGCTTGGTGAAGCGCGCCGGGTCGCTCAGCTCCCCGCCCTCGGCGAGCAGCGCCATGCCGTGCAGCAGCTCCGCCGTCCCGGCGAGGTCCGCGTCGTCGGGACGCTCGGCCTGGGCCTTGCGCAGCCCCTCGACCAGCGGGTGACCGGGGTTGAGCTCCAGGATGCGCTTGGCCTCGGGCAGCTCCTGGCCCATGGCGCGGTACATGTTGCGCAGCGCCGGGGTCACGTCGTCGGTGTCGGAGACGACACAGGCCGGGGAGACGGTCAGCCGGGAGGACAGCCGCACCTCCTTGACCTGCTCGCCGAGCCGCTCCGTCATCCAGGTCAGCAGACCGGCGAAGTCCTCCTGCCGCTTCTCCCGCTCGGCCTTGACCTCCTCGGTCTCCTCCTCGGCGAGGTCCGCCTCGCCCTTGGCGATCGACCGCAGCGGCTTGCCGTCGAACTCGGGGACGGTCTCGACCCACACCTCGTCGACCGGGTCGGTCAGCAGCAGCACCTCGTAGCCCTTGTCCCGGAAGGCCTCCATGTGCGGCGAGTTCTCGATCGCGGTACGGGACTCGCCGGTCATGAAGTAGATGTGCTCCTGGCCCTCCTTCATGCGCTCGACGTACTGCTGGAAGGTGGCCGGCTTCTCCTGGTCGTGGGTCGTGGCGAACGAGGCGACGCGCAGGATGGCGTCGCGGTTCTCCTGGTCGCTGAGCAGGCCCTCCTTGACGACCCGGCCGAACTCGCCCCAGAACGTGGCGTAGTTCTCCGGGCGCTGGGTCATCATCTCCTTGATGGTGGACAGCACCTTCTTCACCAGCCTGCGGTGCATGAGCTGGATCTGACGGTCCTGCTGGAGGATCTCGCGGGAGACGTTGAGCGACAGGTCCTGGGCGTCGACGACGCCCTTGACGAAGCGCAGGTACTCGGGCAGCAGCGCTTCGCAGTGGTCCATGATGAAGACGCGCTTGACATAGAGCTGCACGCCGCGCCGGTGCTCGCGCGCGAACAGGTCCTGGGGCGCGCGGGCGGGCAGGAACAGCAGCGCCTGGTACTCGAACGTGCCCTCCGCCTGCATCCGCAGGGTTTCGAGCGGGTCGGTCCAGTCGTGGCTGATGTGCTTGTAGAGCTCGTGGTACTCCTCGTCGCTCACCTCGTCCCGGGAGCGCGCCCACAGCGCCTTCATCGAGTTGAGCGTCTCGGGCTCCGGCGCGGCGGCCTCGCCGTCCTCCGTGTCCTGGTCCGGTTCGGCCGCGGCCTCGGGGGCCATCCGGACCGGCCAGGTGATGAAGTCGGAGTACCGCTTGACGATCTCCCTGATCTTCCAGCGGGACGTGTAGTCGAAGAGCTGGTCCTCCTGGTCCACCGGCTTGAGCCGCAGGGTGACGGCGGTGCCCTGCGGCGCGCCCTCGACCGGCTCGACGGTGTACGTGCCCTCGCCGGTCGACGACCAGCGGGTGCCCTCGCTCTGCCCCGCGTGCCGGGTGACCAGCGTGACCTCGTCGGCCACCATGAACGCGGCGTAGAAGCCGACGCCGAACTGCCCGATCAGCCCCTCGGCTGTGGCCGCGTCCTTGGCCTGCTTCAGCTCCTGGAGGAACTTGGCGGTGCCGGAGTTCGCGATCGTCCCGATGAGCTGGACCACTTCGTCGTGCGACATGCCGATGCCGTTGTCGCGGACGGTCAGCGTCCGGGCATCGGCGTCGGTCTCGATGGCGATGTGGAGGTCGGAGACATCGGCGTCGAGCGTGTCGTCGCGCAGCGCTTCGAGGCGCAGTTTGTCCAGCGCGTCGGAGGCGTTGGAGATCAGCTCGCGCAGAAAAACGTCCTTGTTCGAGTAGATCGAGTGGATCATCATCTGCAGGAGCTGTCGTGCTTCTACCTGGAACTCGAACGTCTCGGTCGGCATATGTGTCAATTCCTTCTCGTGTCACCAGGTGACGGGCTCTCCCGAGAACTGTAGATCAGCTGGTCGGAGCGCACGGGTGCTTCCGCGGCACGGCCGTACGGACAGCCGTACGGCCGCCCGCGCGCGACGGGCCGCCCGCCCCGCCGCCACCGGCGGCCACCCCGCCCCCGCCCTTCGCAACACCCCCGCCATCCACCGCACTTCGGCCATTAGCGGCGAACCCGTACGAGCCCCCCGCACCCCCGCGAACACCAGGAGTTGGCTGTTATTCACTGCACAACCACCCCGTCCGGAACCCGACGCCCCTGATGTTCCCGCTGACCGCACGGCATAGCACACATCGCGTACCGAAACACCCGTCACTCGACTTCACGCCACCACGCTGAGTTTTCAACCATCGACCAGAAGTAACCGATGGATGTGCTTTCCTGATGCGCCTCGGCCAGACTCCTCGGTGTCCGGCATTCGAGACAACAACCAAAGGAGTGTTCGAAAATGCGGTACATCACTGGGGGGATCGCGCTGGGCGCGGCGCTCGCACTCGGCGGCCTGGCCACCACGGCCCAGGCACAGCCCGCGGCGCCGAAGAGCCTGTACGCACCCTCGGAGTTGGTCCTCACCGTCGGGTACGGGGACACCGCCGCTACGGCCTCCATCCAGCGCGCGGTATCGCTGAGCTGTAGCTCGTCCGGGACCGGTTCGCACCCCATGGCGCGTGCCGCCTGCGCCCAGCTGCGCACCGCGAACGGGAACTTCGACGCGATCACCAAGTCCGCCTCGGACCGCATGTGCACCAAGGAGTGGAACCCGGTCACGGTCACCGCGAACGGCGTCTGGCAGGGCCGCCGCGTCGCCTACGAGCACACCTTCGCCAACCCCTGCGCGATGGAGGGCGGCAAGGGCCTGGTCTTCGAGTTCTGACCGGGCGGTGATCCGCTGAGCGGTCCGGCCGCCCGCACCTCGCGGCCGCACCGCCACGGCCCCCGGACATCCCCGCGGATGTCCGGGGGCCGCTGCCGTTCCGGCACGGCGCCCCGGCGGGCGGTCAGCGCGCCGACGTCGGACGCGCGGCCCGCACCCGGCGGGCCCCCTCCACCGCCACGACCACCGCCAGGGCCAGCCCGAACGCCAGCAGCACCCCCTTGACCGGCTCCTCGGCGAACCCGGCCCCGCCGATCGCGCCGATCCCCGTACTCGTCACCGCCCACAGCCCCGCGCCCGCGGCGTCCAGCAGGACGAACCGCCGCAGCGGGAACCGCAGTCCGCCGGTGGACAGGCCCGCCGCCACCCGCCCGCCCGGCAGGAACCGCGCCGCGACCACCAGCAGCGTCCCGTGCCGCGCGACCGCGTCGCAGGCCCAGGCGTACCGCCGCCTGCCACGCTCCCCGCGCAGCAGCCGCGCGATCAGCCGTGGGCCGCCCCACCTGCCGACCGCGTGACCGAGGCAGTCGCCGCACAGCGCGCCCGCCGCCGCCACCGCCGCCAGCGCGGCGAGCCGCGGCAGGTCGGGACCGAGCAGCACCGCCACCATCACCACGGTGGTCTCGCTCGGCATGAACGGCAGCAGCGCGTCCAGCCCGGCCACCACGAAGACGATTCCCCACAGCCACGGCGAGTCCAACTGCCCCCGCAGCAGCTCCACCAGCTGCCCCAGCACGTCACCCATGGGCGGGCCGCTCCCCCGCGCACACGGCGCGCTGCGCCCGCTCGGCCAGCGCGCGCCGGTCCCCCACGGGCTCCAGCGGCGGGTGGACGGCCACCCGTACGGTGAGCCCGCCGGCCCCGGCCACGCGATGCAGCGAACGGCCGAACCCCTCGTCTCCGAGGTAGGCCGCCACCGTGCTCGGGACGCCGTGCTGGGTGTAGGAGACCGTCACCGGCCGTACGGGGGCGCCCGCGTCGATCGCGGCCTGGAAGGTGGCCCGCCGGAACCGCCCGGCCGCGGCCGAGCACCAGGTGGTGCCCTGCGGGAAGACCAGCACGGACCGGCCGCCACGCAGAATCCGCGCCAGGTCCGCCACGACGTGCGGCAGTTCGCGCAGCTCCCCACGGTCGATGAACCGGGTGCCCGCCTTCCTGGCGAGCGGGCCCAGCAGGGGCCACCGGCCGATCTCGCGTTTGGCCAGCGCCGTCGCCGGCTCGACGGCCAGCAGGGCCATGACGTCCAGCCAGGAGATGTGGTCGGCGACGATCAGCGTGCCCGGACCGCCCGGCGGGCGCGGCACACTGAGCGGCCCGCCGTACGGAGCGGGGGCGGCCGTACAGGAACTGCCGTACGCCCCTGGGGCATCCGCTGCTCCGGAGCCGCCGGTCACGGTCTCCACCCGCACCCCGAGCGCCCGCAGTACGGCGGCGGCCCGCAGCCGCATCGTCGCCGGGTCGGCGAGCCGCTCCCCCGCGGCGGCCCCCGCGGCCAGCGCCCCGGCCAGTCCGGCATAGCGCGCGACGCGGCGCGGGGCGGACACCCGCGGGGCGGTGTGCCGGGCGCAGCGCGGGGTGCAGGTCGAGGCCGCGGCCCACGCATTCACCGGGAGTCCCCGAGGAAGAAGCGGCGGTAGCGGTCGTTGAGCCGCTCCATGTCCAGGAGGACGAAGAAGTCCGCGACGCCGAACTCGGGGTCGTGTGCCGGCGCGCCGCACATCCAGGCGCCGATCCGCAGGTAGCCGCGCAGCAGCGGGGGCAGTCGCGCATAGCTCGGCCCGCCCGCGCGGTCCGCGCCCGGCGCGCCGTCACCGGGCGGCGGGCCCGCCGCGTCGGGCGGGCCGGGTATCCACGGGCGCCGCGGGTGCACCCGCAGGTCCGGCGGAGACGCGTGCCGGGTGGAGCCGAGCAGCCAGGCGTCCGCCGCGGCGCGCCCGCCGTCGTGCAGCGGCACCGAGGCGCAGCCCGCCAGGTAGCGGTGCCCGGACAGCGTGACGTAGCGCGCGAGCGCCGCCCACATCTGGTTCACGACGGCGCCGGAGCGGTGGTCGGGGTGGACGCACGAGCGGCCCGCCTCGACCGTGCGGGCCCGCAGTCCGTGCAGGGCGCGCAGGTCGAACTCGGCCGCGGCGTACGAGCGTTCCGTGCGGCCGGGCGGCAGCAGGCGGTAGGTGCCGACCACGTCGCCGGTGGCCGTCTCGGTGACGATCAGGTGGTCCGCCAGGTCGTCGAAGCCGTCCACGTCGTGGCCCGGCAGGGGCGTACGGAGGGTGGCGCCCAGCTCCCCCGCGAACACCGCGTACCGCAGCCGCTGCGCGGCCCGTACCTCCGCGGGCGTCCCGGCGAAGGAGGTGACGTAGGCGGGGCGGCCGTCGGCCGGCGTGGTGGGTGCCGGGGTGGCGGACATCGGGGTGGCGGGCACCGGGCCCTGGGCGGCAGGGGCGGTCGGGACGGTGGCGGGCGCGGCGGTCGGGAGCATGGCGGGTCCTGTTCTCCGTGCGGGAAACCGGTCGCCTCCGACGCTAGGAATCCCGCTCCGCCCGGACATTGCCCGAAAGGCACCCGCCGCCCCTTACTTTCGTCGGGCCGCCCGCGGTCCGCCGGGTGAACTCCGCACGCCGGCCCGCGGTCCGCGCTGCCGCCCCGCCCCCTCCACGGGACGGCAACGCGGAAGCCCTCGCGCCGCCCGCCGTAACGGCATGGCGTGCGGCTCACCGGCTCGCGCCGGATTCTTTTCGGCCACGGGGCTGATGCATCATTAGAGCCAGCCGCACCGGGCTTGGCAAATCGGTTCCGGCCGCCGCGGGGGAAAGCCGGGAGGGCAATTCGGCAAAGGGCTCCCGACTTCCTGAAGTCGTCACGCGCCACCCCGGCAAAACATCCTCATACCGGACATTTGCCAGCCGCTTCCCCGAAAAGCGGCACGCTTGAGAGCTGCCTCACATCCCCTTCGAATGGGCGGGTCACATGACTTTCTCGTCAACATTTCAACGGGCCGGCCCGGCGTAGTGAAAACGATTCCCTGGAAGGCGTGGGGGGGAGTCGACGAGGCCCGGAGTCGACCCACCCGCACCTCGTCCGGCCGACACCCGCCGACCTGGCGGTAATTACACAGACTCCTTTCCTATTCTTTTTCCGGACGGCCGGACAGCCGTCCGCCCGGAAAACGGAAACGGCCCCCGGCGGCAATTGCGCCCGGGGCCGTTCCGCTACGAAATGGCCGTGCTCACGACATCGGCGTCAGCCGATCTCCGCGCCGACCGCCTTCAGGGCGGCCGGGACCGGCTGGAAGTAGGTCTCGCCGCCCGAGGAGCAGTCGCCGCTGCCGCCCGAGGTCAGACCCAGCGCCGAGTCGCCGTCGTACAGCGCGCCGCCGCTGTCGCCGGGCTCGGCGCAGACATCGGTCTGGATCAGCCCTTCGACCGTGCCCTCCTGGTAGTTGACGCTCGCGTTGAGCGCCTTGACCGTGCCGTCGTGCACCTGGGTGGTGCTGCCGCTGCGCGTGACCTTCTGGCCGACGGTCGCCTCGGCGGCCTTGGTGATCTTCTGCGGGCTGCCGCCGTAGGTGTTCACCTCACTCGGGTGCGCGGTGTCCCCGGTGTACTTGGCGATGGAGTAGTCGCTGCCCGGGAACTTGGAGTCCTCGGTGGTGGCGATCTCCTGGCCGCCCTGCTTGTCCGACCACGACTTCACGGCGTTGCCGCAGTGGCCGGCGGTCAGGAAGTACGGCTTGCCGCCCTTGACGACGTTGAAGCCGAGCGAACAGCGCGAGCTGCTCCCCCAGATCGCGTCGCCGCCGGCGATGAACGGGGTGAACTCGGCCTTGCTGCGCCGCAGCTCGGCCTTGCTGCCGAGGCTCTTGACAACCTTGCCGACCTTGTCCAGCTCGGCACCGGTGACGGTGCGGTCGGCGGTGACGACGATCTTGTTGCTGCGCGGGTCCATCGCCCAGGCCGTACCGGGCACGGTGGCCCGCTGCTTGAGCGTCGCCCGGGCCGCGTCGAGCTGGGCGAGGCTGTGCCGGACCATTCTGGCCTCGGCGCCCTTCGCCCGTACGGCGTCGGCCGCCTTCTGGTCGACCACGTTGACCACCAGCTTCTTGGTCCCCGCGTCGTAGTACGAACCGGCCGCATGGCCGTTGAGCTGCGACGCGAGCGCGGTGGCCGCGGCGGGCGTCAGTTGCTTCGCGGCCGGTCCGTCCGCCGCGTTGGCGTTGGCCAGGGTGAGGGTGGCGGTGGCCGCCAGGGCCAGTGCTCCCGCGCCGGCCAGGACCGCGCGCCGCTGGGTATTCCGTCGGTGCTTCAACTCAAAGCCTTCCGTGGGGGGATGGGCCGCGGGGTGTGGGGGTCCGCGGGCCCGGAGGGTGTTGAGGAACAGACACAGAACGGGAGATCCCTGCGCAGCCTGCCGCAGGAAGTCGCGTCCATGCCAATGCGCGGTTTCGAGTATTCCGATTAACGGTGCTCGCGCACAAGACCGAGATCCGGTCTGGAGATCGGCAGCCGCTCAACCGCTCGTTCATCCGGCGTTCCGATATCCGCGCACGTCGTCCCCCTGTGCGGACACCAAACGAACACTTTGGAGTGGCCGGGGCGAGCCTCAGCCCTGGTCTACACCTGTCTGAAAATCGATGCTCCAGGCCGGACTTCGCCCACCGGCATCGATACGGCGCGAGGGAGAATCAACCCATCGAGGGACGTGCTTCGCACATCAGGACAGGATTTGCTCCTCCGGAAGCGGCCACTCCGCCTCAGGGGAGCTGTTCCGCCTCCGGCAACTCCTCCAGCGCGGCAGCCGCTTCGGCACCCGGCGCGGTTCCGGACAGGGGTATCTGTTCCGGCGCGGCCCCGGCGCGGGGCGCAGGCTCCCGCGCGGCCCCGGGTGCGGTCTCCCGCGCGGTCTCCGGCGGTCCGGGCGCGGCGGGCCGCTGCCGCTCGTACGCGTCCGTCTGCGCCTGCGCCTGGAGGCCGGAGCGCTCCAGGAATCGCAGCAGCTCCACCGGGAAAGGCAGCACGAGCGTCGAGTTCTTCTCGGCGGCGACCGCCACCACCGTCTGCAGCAGGCGCAGTTGCAGGGCGGCGGGCTGGTCGGACATCGCCTGCGCCGCCTCGGCCAGCTTCTTGGACGCCTGGAGTTCGGCGTCGGCGTTGATGACCCGGGCCCGCCGGTCGCGGGTGGCCTCCGCCTGGCGCGCCATCGACCGCTTCATGGTCTCCGGCAGCGACACGTCCTTGATCTCCACCCGGTCGATCTGCACGCCCCAGCCCAGCGCCGGGCTGTCGATCATCACTTCCAGCCCCTGGTTGAGCTTCTCCCGGTTGGAGAGCAGGTCGTCCAGGTCGCTCTTGCCGATGATGGAGCGCAGCGAGGTCTGGGCGACCTGGGAGACCGCGAAGCGGTAGTCCTCGACCTTGACCACCGCGTCGGCGGCGTCCACGACCTTGAAGTAGACCACCGCGTCCACCCGGACCGTCACGTTGTCGTGGGTGATGCCCTCCTGCGCGGGCACCGGCATCGTGACGATCTGCATGTTGACCTTGCGCATCCGGTCGACCCCCGGAACGATCATGGTGAAGCCCGGCGGGCGGGGGGCCGACGTCAGCCTGCCCAGCCGCAGGACGACGCCCCGCTCGTACTGCTTGACCACCCGCGCCGCGGCCATCACGTACACCGCCCCCGCCGAGGCCAGCGCGACCCCGGCCGTCACCAGTTCCTCGACCATCACGGCCCCCTGCCGTACGCGCCCCTGCCCGAGTCGTGCGTCCTCACCACGGTATGACCGGCTCCTGCAACGGTCGAGAGTGCGCGTCGGCCCGGTCCGCGCCCCACGGACGAGCCCCCGTCCGCCGGTGCGGACGGGGGCCGAGGTGCTGCTGCCGGCTGCGTGGGGTACTGCGGGCCGCCCGGTGCACGGGCCGGGCGGCCCTCGGGGTCAGTAGATGCTGACCCCGTACGCGCTGATCGCTTCGGTGACCGGCTGGAAGTAGGTCGTGCCGCCGGAGGAGCAGTTGCCGCTGCCGCCGGAGGTCAGGCCGAGTGCCGTGCTGCCCGCGTAGAGGGGGCCGCCGCTGTCGCCGGGCTCGGCGCACACGGTGGTCTTGATCAGACCGTTGACGACGTCGCCGCTGCCGTAGTTGACGGTGGCGTTCAGGCCGGTGACCTTGCCGCTGTGGGTGCCGGTGGTGGAGCCGCGGCGGGTGACGCTCTGGCCGACGGTCGCGTTGCCGGCCCGGGCGATGTCCTGGCCGCCGACCGTCCCCTCGTGCGAGACGGCGCTGTTGCCGTACCGGACCAGGCCGTAGTCGTTGCCGGGGAAGCTGGACCCGGCGGTCGGGCCGAGGCTCGTGCTGTGCGAGGAGTTGGTGTACCAGGGCGGGTTGCCGTCGGTGCAGTGGCCCGCCGTCAGCAGGTAGTACGTGCTGCCCTTCTTGACGTTGAAGCCGAGGGAGCAGCGCCAGCTGGTCGCGTAGATGGCGTCGCCGCCGGAGATCAGCTTGCGCAGCACGCCGGGGACGCGTTCCACCTTCAGCGCGCCGGCGTTGGCGCCGGCGGCCTGCTCGATCCGGTCGAGCTGTGCCGGGGTCACCCGGCTGTCGGCCTGGACGACCACCTTGCCGGTCTTCGGGTCGACGGCCCAGGCGGTGCCCGCGATGTCCGCGGACCGTACGGAGTCGCTCACGGCGGCGAGCTGGGAGGCGCTGAACGTGGTGGGCGGGGCGGGTTCGCCCGCGTGGGCGGTCGGCAGGGCCATGGCGCCGACCGCGGCCAGTCCGGACGCGAGGGCGATCAGCCGGCCGCGTCTGGCGATGCCGCTCCGGGGGGTGGTGCGCTCGTGTCTCACTGCTGCCTCCGAGGGGATCGGGGGGACCCGCCGGTGGGCAGGTCCGTGTGACACCGCCCGGTGGGCACGCGGGACTCCGCACGTCCCGTTCGCGCGTGCCCCGGACAGCGCTGCTCGGGAGTTTCGGGGGCGCGGACCGACCGCGCAAGGGTGCCTTTCGGACGCGCGGCCGGCGCCGTGCGCACAACCGCCCCGGCAGCACCAACCGGCGCTCCCGGGGCGGCCGTTGACCCCCTCGGTCGGGACTGTGACGGCTCAGCGCGCGAGGCGGTTCCGCTCGCCCGCGCGCAGCGCGAAGGGCAGTGTGTTGCCGGGCGGCGGGAAGGGGCAGATGAAGTGGTCGGCGAAGGCGCAGGGCGGCAGCAGGGTGCGGTTGAGGTCCACGGGGACGGTGCCGTCGGCCGCGGGGGCCGGGGTCCGCAGGAAGCGGAAGCGGTAGCTGTCCGTGCCGCTGGTCGTGTCGGCCAGGACCGCCCACAGCGTGCCGTCCGCCTCGACGGCGACCTGGAGCGTGTGCTCGTCGCCGTCCAGGGTGAAGGCCAGCTCACCGGCGAGGCCGAGGCCCCGTTGTTGCCCGTCGGCGTTCGGCACCTGGACCGTGCGGCCCGCGCCGTACGGCCGGAACAGTCCGGGCCGCACCCAGTCCTCGTCGTACGGGAAGACGTCGATCCCGCCGAAGGTGCGCCGGGCCTCGGAGCCGGGGTCGAAGACGCGGACGGCCCACTGTCCCTCGCGGCGCAGCACCGGCAGCCGCCGGCCCTCGTGCGCCACCCGGGCCGTCGCGGGGGCGCCGTCCGGGCCGAGCCGTTCGGCGCCGTCCAGCGGGGCCCCGGCCACGGTCAGCCCGTCGGCGGCGGACGCGCGCAGGACCACCGCGTCGCCGTCCTGGGTCCAGTGGCCCGGTACTCCGTCGAGGCGGCCGTCGGGGAAGTCGGCGAGCCAGTGGGTGGCGGTCAGCGCGAGCGGCCCGTACGGCAGGGCGATCTCGGCGGCCCGCCGCTCGTGCCATTCCCGCCAGTCCTGCTCGGCCCGTGCGCTGGTACTGCTCGTGGTGCTCATGCGGTCAGTCCTTCCCTACGGGCCGTACCGTATCCGGCAGCCCCAAGTGAGAGCGCAGCGTCGTGCCCTCGTATTCCGTCCGCAGGACGCCGCGCTCCTGGAGCAGCGGCACCACCCGGTCCACGAAGCCGTCCAGGCCGCCGGGGGTCAGGTGCGGTACGAGGATGAAGCCGTCGGCGGCGCGGGCGGCCACGAAGGCGGTCATCTCGTCGGCGACGGCGGCGGGCGTACCGACGAAGGACTGCCGCCCGGTCGTCTCGATCACGGTCTCACGGATCGACAGGCCCTTGGCCTCGGACAGCGCCCGCCAGCGGTCGGCGACCGCCTTCGGGTCGGCGATCCGGACCCGGCCCTGAGCCAGTTCGGAGTCCGGTTCCGGGTCGAAGGCCGGCAGCGGCCCGTCCGGGTCGTACGCGGACAGGTCCACGCCCCAGATCTGTTCCAGTGCCAGCAGCGCGTTCTGCGGCGAGACCTGCTGCCGGCGGATCGTGACGGCCCGCTCCTGGGCGTCGGCCGCCGTGTCGCCGAGGACGAAGGTGACGCCCGGCATGATCTTCAGGGAGTCGGCGTCCCGGCCGTGGGCGGCCAGCCGGCCCTTGACGTCGGCGTAGAACTCCTGCCCGGCGGTCAGGGTGCTGTGCCGGGTGAAGATCACGTCGGCGGTGGCGGCGGCGAAGTCGCGGCCCTCGGCGGAGTCACCCGCCTGGATGATGACGGGGTGGCCCTGCGGGCTGCGCGGGAGGGTGAAGGCACCCCGGACGGTGAAGTGCGGGCCCTGGTGGTCGACCGGCCGCGGTACGCCCCCCGGTGTCCAGGAGTCCCACAGTTCGCGGGCCGTGGCGACGAACTCGGCGGCGCGGGTGTAGCGGTCGGCGCGGTCGAGGTAGCCGCCGCGGCGGAAGTTCTCGCCGGTGAACGCGTCGGAGGTGGTGACCACGTTCCAGGCGGCGCGGCCCGCGCTGAGGTGGTCCAGGGTCGACAGCCGCCGGGCCAGCTCGTACGGCTCGTTGAAGGTGGTGTTGACGGTCGCCGCCAGGCCCAGCCGGTCGGTGACGGCCGCCAGCGCGTTCAGCACGGTCAGCGACTCCGGGCGGCCCAGGACGTCGAGGTCGTGGATGCGCCCCTTGTGCTCGCGCAGCCGCAGCCCCTCGGCGAGGAAGAAGAAGTCGAAGCGGCCGCGCTCGGCGGTACGGGCCAGATGCTCGAAGGAGGCGAAGTCGATCTGTGATCCGGCCTCCCGGTCGGTCCAGACGGTGGTGTTGTTCACGCCGGGGAAGTGCGCGGCCAGGTGCATGCGCCTGCGGTCCGGCGCGGTGGGAGGGGCGGGCACGGCGAGGGTGGCTGCCGTACGGGACGGGATGCTGGTCGTGGTCACGAGGAGACCTTCCGGGCCGGGGCGTAGCGGTTGGCCGGGCGCGGCAGACCGAGGTGCTCGCGCAGGGTGGCGCCCGGGTAGAAACGGCGGAGCCGGCAGCGGTGCTGGAGGACCGGCACGGTGCCGTCGACGAGCAGGGCGAGGTCGCGCGCGGGTTCGGCGGGCCGCAGGTGGAAGCCGTCGCTCGCGCCGTCCGCGTGCCAGTCGCCGATCAGGTCGGCGAGCCCGACGGCGTCGCCGGAGGAGTAGAGCTCGACGGGCAGCGAGGCGAGCACCAGCAGCCGGTCCGGGTCGCGGCCCAGGGCGCGGGCGCGTTCGCGCAGTTCGGTGCGGGCGGCGCCCGCCGTGCCGGGGTCCTCGGCCCGTACGAACGCGATGTCGGCGTGCGCCGCGGCCACCTCCCGCGCGGGCCGGGCCGTCGCGTCGACGGCGACGACCGGGCGGCCCTGCGGCGGCCTGGGCGTGATGGACGGCCCGCGCACCGAGAAGGACGTGCCGTGGAAGTCGACGTAGTGGAGCCTGTCGCGGTCGACGAAGCGGCCGGTGGCGATGTCGCGGATCTCCGCGTCGTCCTCCCAGCTGTCCCACAGCCGGCCGGCCACGTCGGCGACCTCCCCGGCCTCGCGCCACAGCGCGTCGGCGGGCGCGGCGTCGCGGCGGCCGAAGAGGCCGGCCTCGGCGCGGGTCCTGGACACCTCCACCGTCCAGCCCGCCCGGCCGCGGCTGACCCAGTCCAGGGTGTTCACGGCGGTCGAGACGTGGAACGGCTCGGTGTGGGTGGTGGTGACGGTCGGCACCAGGCCGATGCGCCCGGTGCGCGGCGCGACCCGGGCCAGTACGGCGAGGGCGTCCGGCCCCGGCCGGGCGAAGGAGTCGCCGAGCGTGACGAAGTCCAGGGTGCCGCGCTCGGCGAGCCCGGCCAGGCGGACGTAGTGCTCCGGGTCGTAGGCCTCGGGGCCGCGGCGGGCCCGGCGGGGCGGGCCGTCGAGGGCGACGGCGAGGTGCAGGGGGCGCAGGGAGCAGGGGGGCAGGGTCATGGGACGGCCTTTCGTCGCTTCTCACGGAGTGCCGGCGAGCCGCCGGCGAACTGCTCGCGGACTGCCGCGGGCCTGGTCAGCGGGGCGGGTGCCGGACCGGTTCGGGTACGGCGGGCTCGCGCAGGAACCGGAGCAGGGCGCGCGCGGTGGCGTCGTTCTGCCGGAAGGAGGGCGCGTTGGTGCGGGGCCGGGAGAAGGCGCCGGAGCCACGGGCGTCGGTGTGCGGGCCGAGCGCGAAGCGGCGCGGGTGCGGCCGTCCGGCGCGGTCCAGCACCCGGCCGTCGCGCGGGTCGACGGCGAGCAGGCCGGTGCCGGTGGAGGCGGCGCCCTCGTCGTACAGGCCGCGCAGCAGTGCGTCCTTCGTGTCCGCCACGGTGGGCTGCGGGAGTCGTGCCTCCACCAGCGCGCGGGCCTCGACGAGGACGCCCGGCGCGCTGGTACCGCGGGCCCGGAACACGCCGCGCTCCTGGTCGGCGGTGACGGTGACGCCTGCGCCGAGGAAGCGCACCACGCCCGCGCGGGACAGCGCGAGCAGCTGGCGCAGTCGCGGGCCGGGCGGCCCGGAGGCGAGGTAGCTGAAGAAGCCGTGCCACCAGGGGCCGTGGTCCCCGAGCCGTACGAGCTGCCCGTACACCGACAGCAGGGCAAGGAAGACCGCCAGGTCGGGGCTGTGCGCGGGGTCGTGCCGACGGGCGAGGTCGGCTTCGATGTAGCCGCGCAGGCCGTCCTGGAGGGCCTGCGAGTCGGCGTGGCGGACGCCCGCGAGAGGCCGGTCGAGGGCGTCCAGGTCGAGGCGGTCGGCGGGGTCGGGGACGGCGGCGGCGACCAGCGCCCGCAGTTCGTCGCTGAGCGGTTCGGCCGCCGCGTACTTCTCCTCGAAGGCGGCCCGGTCGGCGCGGACGCGCTCCGGGTGCGCGGTGAACAGGCGGTGGTAGTGGGCGAAGCCCAGTTCCTTGTCGATGAGCGGCCAGACGTCGCGGCGGAAGTCGAGGCCGCCGGGCCGGGCGAGCAGCTCGTCGACCTGCGCGGGCCCGAAGAAGCGGGGCAGCGGCGGCCGTTCGCCCCGCCAGGTGTAGCCGATCTTGGAGTGGTACGGGACGCCGCGCCGCGAACCGACGTACAGCACCGGTTCCCTGCCGGACGGCCGGTAGACCGGCTCGCCGTCCGGCCCTGTCCCGTACGAGCCGCCGCGCCCCTCGGTGAGCAGCACCATCAGGTCGACGAAGGCCAGCCCGAAGCCGCGCACGAGCACCGGCTCGCCGGGGGCCAGGCCGTCCAGGTCGGCGTCCGCCGTGAAGTCGGACGGCACGTAGGTCAGCCGGTGGCGTTCGGCGAAGGCGGCCAGGGCCCGCTGTTCCGGAGGCGGCTGGGCGTCGAGGTGGCCGAGGGCGAGGACGACGAGGTCGGCGACGAGCGGTGCGGGGCGGCCCTCCAGCCACACCTGCTGCCGGCCGCCGCGCGGGCCCGCGACGCGTACCGCGCGGCGGCGGTGCTCGTGCACGGTGACGCGCGGCGGCAGCGCGGCCACCGCTCGCCCGTACACCCACTCCAGGTAGGCGCTCTGCACCTGCCGCCCGGCGAACCCCTGCGGCCCTAACCCCCGTATCGGACCGGCCAGTTCGCCGGGCGCCGGGATCTCCCCCGCGCGCACCAGGGCGGCCCATTCGGCGAGCGAGGGCCCGGGGCGTACCGGCCCTTCCTGTTCGACGGACTCGTCGGTGAACATGGTGACGTCCTCGGCCGTCGAGTTCATCCACAGCAGCGGGGACTGGTCACGGCGCCAGACGCGGCCGCCGCCCGGCGGGTGCGGGTCGACCAGGTGCAGGTCCAGTGGCGCGTCGCCGTACAGCTCGGGGGCGTTGGCGGCGATGCGTTCGAGCAGCCCGGTGCCGCGCGGGCCCGCGCCGACGAGGACGACACAGGGGCGGGTCGGGGGGTGGAGGGGAGGCGGGGACGGCGAGGCGGCCGTCGCGTCGGCGTTCGCAGACATGCGTGAAGGCTCCGTGGATGCGGTGATCCCACTGGGGAGTTGAGCGTCTTCACACACGGGGCCCGAAGGCCGGCACCGGACCGCGCCCCTCAGCACGGCCGATCCTTGAGGCTATGTGTCCGGCACACCCTGCTGTCAAGGCTGTCCGTACTGTGAGCAGGGAGGCGGTACACGGTTGACGGGAAACCGGATGCCTGTTCCACTTAGCCGCATGGACTCACGGCAGCGGCTGGTCACCCGCGACCACATCGACTTCGGTCGTGTGTGGTCGGCGTCCTGTTGAGCTGACTCCCTGCCCCGCCCGCCCCGTTTCCGGCCGGGCCTTCCCGCGGCACCGCTTTCCTTCCGCCGCGTCCTCACACACCGGCGCCCGTCGGCGCACCCTCCCCTCGCTCCGCCGCTCCACTCCCGCACCACCGCTTGCCCCGCACCGCTTGCCCCCGCACCCCGGCACGATCCGGCCGGTCCGGTCTGGCCCGGCAGCGCGATTGTCGACAAAGTTCGGCGCCCGCGCCGCCGGGCCCCGGTGCGCCCCGGTCAACGCCGCGCCTTTCACCTGCGTCCGGCCGGGTTCACCTGACCCCCCGTACGGGGCAGGAACGGGACGCCGTCCGCTCGCGGACCATTCGTATTCCGTCCGGTTTGGATGCAAGAACGATCGGGTACCGGTCGGCCACTGGACGTTCCGACACTCGATGTGACAGCCTTCACACGGTCAGTTCCCGCGACTCTCCTCAGTTCTGACGCCATGCCACCCTCTTTGCACCAGATGTGTCACGAACCCCCCGTGCGGCGGCTATCCACTTGGCAGAGCATCCGCATCATGGACGACGATAGAGGTGCGGACACACAGACCGCGGGTGAGAGGAGGCGTCAATGGGATCGGTACGCAAGGCAAGCGCCTGGCTGGGCCTCGTCGACGACAACGATGACGAGCGCTACTACGACGACGACTACGCCGAGGGGTCCGAGCCCGGCAGCACCGGGAACACCCCGTGGGTGACCGACCCGCGCGTCCAGGTCGCCGACGAGAGCGCCCAGGACCAGGGCACCCGCATCGCCACCGTCACGCCGGAGGGCTTCGGGGACGCCCGCGGCATCGGAGAGCTGTTCCGTGACGGCATCCCCGTCATCGTGAACCTGACCTCGATGGACTCCTCCGACGCCAAGCGGGTGGTGGACTTCGCGGCCGGGCTGACCTTCGGGCTGCGCGGCTCCATCGAGCGGGTGGCCACCCGGGTCTTCCTGCTCACCCCGGCCGACTACCGCATCATGAGCGGTGAGCCCGGCCGGCGCCGCCCCGAGGGCGGCTTCTTCAACCAGAGCTGACGGAGGAACGGGCGGGAGCGTCGTTCCGGCCCGGGGGCCGGGGCGGCCGTCGGCCCCGGCCGGTCCCGGTCACCGGAACGCGTCCAGGCCGGTGAGCGCCTTGCCCAGCACGAGCTGGTGCATCTCGGCGGTGCCCTCATAGGTGAGCACCGATTCCAGGTTCGTCGCGTGCCGCATGACGGGGTACTCCAGCGAGATCCCGTTCGCGCCCAGGATCGTACGGGCCGTGCGGCAGATCCCGATCGCCTCCCGTACGTTGTTGAGCTTGCCGAAGCTGATCTGTTCCGGCCGCAGCCGGCCCGCGTCGAAGCGCCGCCCCAGATGGTGGGCGAGCAGCACGCCCTTGTGCAGTTCCACGGCCATGTCGGCCAGCTTGGCCTGGGTGAGCTGGAAGCCGCCGATGGGCCTGCCGAACTGCTCGCGGGTACGGGAGTAGTCCAGCGCCGCGTCGAAACTGGCCCGCGCGGCGCCCATCGCGCCCCACACGATGCCGTACCGGGCGTGACCCAGGCAGCGCAGCGGGCCGCCCAGCCCCTTGGCGCCGGGCAGCACCGCGTCGGCGGGCAGCCGTACCTCGTCCAGGACCAGTTCGCTGGTGACCGAGGCGCGCAGCGACCACTTGTGCCGGATCTCCGGCGCGGAGAATCCGGGGGTGCCGGCCGGGACGAGGAAGCCGCGGATACCGTCGTCGGTCTGCGCCCAGACCACGGCGACACCGGCCACCGACCCGTTGGTGATCCACATCTTGCGGCCGGTCAGCACCCAGTCGCCGCCGTCCCGCTTGGCGTGGGTGCGCATGTTGCCCGGGTCGGAGCCGTGGTCCGGCTCGGTCAGGCCGAAGCAGCCGATGGTCTCGCCGGACGCCATGCCCGGCAGCCAGCGCTGTTTCTGCTCCTCGGAGCCGAAGCGCCAGATCGCGTACATGGCGAGCGAGCCCTGTACGGACACCAGCGAGCGGATGCCGGAGTCGGCCGCCTCCAGCTCCAGGCAGGCCAGGCCGTACTGGACGTGCGAGGCGCCCGCGCAGCCGTAGCCGGTCAGCGCCATGCCCAGGGCGCCGAGCGAGCCCAGTTCGCGGGCCAGCTCCCGGATGCCGGGCAGCTCGCCCTTCTCGTACCACTCGGCGATGTGCGGCAGGACCCGGTCGCCCGCCCACCGGCGGACGGTGGCGCGCACCTGCCGGTCCTCGTCGGAGAGCAGGTCGTCGATGCCCAGCGGGTCGGCCGCGTCGAAGGGCGGGAGCTGCGGGGACGGGGGTGCGGACATGGCGGGGCCTCCGGTAGCTGCGCGCACACAAAAACTAGCGGTGTTAGTTATCCGGCTCCGACGTTACGGCGGCCCCTGCTACGGCGGCAAGAGTCACCGCCGTACGCGGAGCCTGCCGACGGCCCGTGGCGCGGCGGCAAGGACCCCCGCCGTGAGCGAAACCCCCGCCCGGCCGCTGCTCACTCCCCCGCTTCGCTACCGGCCGGAGTTCGCGGGCGCCGGCTCGGAGCCGCAGTGCGCGCCGTCGCCGTCGGTGCGGTCCCCGGCGTCCGCGGCCCGCCGCGGCAGCCGCAGGGCGATCCCCGCGCCCACCAGCAGCAGCACGGCGCTGGTGACGAGCGTGATGTGCAGCCCGTGGACGAAGGCGCCCTGCGCGGCGTCGCGCAGCACCGCCTTGGCCTGGTCGCCCAGCGAGGAGGCGACCTTGTACGCCTCGCCCAGCGAGTGCGCGGCCGACGTGGACGCCTTCTCCGGAACGCCGCTCACATGGGACAGTCCCGGCGCGTAGGCGGCGTTCATGACGCTGCCGAGCAGGGCCACGCCGATACCGGCGCCGAGCTGGTAGGAGGTCTCGCCGATGGCCGCCGCGCCGCCCGCCTGGTCGGCGGGGGCCTCGCTGAGCATCGACTCGTAGGCGCCGAAGAGCGTGCTCTGGAAGCCGAAGCCCAGCAGCACGAAGCCCAGGACGAGCAGCCAGGGGCGGTCCGTCTCGTCCATCGCGGTCAGGCACAGCACGGCGGCCGCGGTGAGCACGAAGCCCAGCGAGACCATCACCCGCGGGCCGACGGCCTGCAGGACCTTCGAGCCGGTCAGCCCGGCGGCCATCGCGGCGAAGACCAGCGGCAGCATCCGCAGCCCGGTCTCCAGGGGGCTCAGGCCCAGGACGAGCTGGAGGTACTGCACCGCTATGAGCTGGAGCCCGACGAGGGCGAGCATCGCCAGCACGATGCAGCCCACCGAGGTGCCGAAGGCCGGGCGGGCGAACAGCCGCATGTCGATGAGCGGGTGCTCGCGCTTGCGCTGGCGCCGTACGAAGACGATGAGCAGCAGGGTGCCGACGAGGATGGAGCCCAGCGTGGTCGGGCCGATCAGCGCCTCGCCGCTGCCGATGCGCTTGACGCCGAGGACGACGCCGAGCACGCCGAGCGCCGCGACGACGGCGCCGAGGGTGTCCCAGGGCCCGTTCCGCTCGCCCCGGGACTCCGGCAGCAGCCAGCGGCCGATCAGGGCCATGACCGCCATCATCGGGATGTTGATCAGGAAGACCGAGCCCCACCAGAAGTTCTCGACGAGGAAGCCGCCGAGGACCGGGCCGACGGCGGCGCCGACGGCGGCCACCGCGCTCCACACCCCGATCGCGACCGCCCGCTCGCGCCGGTCCGGGAAGACCTGGCGCAGGATGGACAGCGTCGCGGGCATGATCATCGCGCCGCCGATGCCGAGCAGGGCGCGCGCGATCATCAGGGTCTGCGGATTGGGGGCCAGCGCGGCGGCGGCCGAGGCCGCGCCGAACAGGCCGTACCCCAGGAGCAGGATGCGGCGGCGGCCCACCCGGTCGCCGAGTGTGCCGAAGAGGATGAGCAGGGAGGCCGCGATCAGCGGATAGATGTCCACGATCCACAGCAGTTCCACCGGCCCGGGGCGCAGGTCCTCGGTGACCGAGGGCACCGCCACGTACAGGATCGTGGTGTCCAGCGCGACGAACAGCAGGCTGACGCAGAGCACGACCAGTACGGTCCAGCGACCGGCGCTGCCGCCTCCATGCCGGGGAACACCCGCCGTCCGCTCACTGCCGGACGTGGTCGTCCCGGACATTCGCGTACCTCCTGTCATGCTCTCGCGGCCGCGGGCCGTGGCGTGGGAACGCTCCGGCGAAACCGGCGGCACGGGCGAGTTGAGACGTCAGACTACGCGAGTCGCGTGACGTGACGCGTGGCTCACCCCACGATGAGACGCTCGTCGCAGGGCTCCGCGGTTCCCTTACCCGCTGACGGGCGGCGGACTCCGGCCACGGGATAATCGGCCGGATGAACGATCTTGCCCCCTTCCGCGCCCCGGAGCCTACCGGTCCCGGCGGCGCGCGCCCGGTGCGCTCCGCGCTGCGCCGGGCCGCCCCCGCACTGCTGGCGTACGCCGCGATCCGGGCGCTCGGGGTCGTCGTCCTGGCCGCCTGGTCCGCCGCGCACGGCAAGAGCTGGCACACCCTGCTGACCGCGCGCTGGGACTCGCTCTGGTACACCCGCGTCGCGGAGCAGGGCTACGGCTACAGCGTCCAGCTGGCCAACGGGGACGTGCATTCGAACCTGGCGTTCTTCCCGCTGCTGCCGTGGCTGGAGCGGGGGCTGTCCGCCGTGACGCCGCTGTCCGCCGCCGACGCGGGGCTGGCGGTGTCCTGGCTCGCGTCGCTCGCCGCCGCCTGGGCGCTGTACCTGACCGGCGAGCGGCTGCACGGGCCGCGGGCCGGGGTCGCGCTGGCCGTGCTGTGGGCGGCGCTGCCGGTGGGGATCGTGCAGTCGATGGCGTACTCGGAGTCGCTGTTCACCGCGCTCGCGGCGTGGGGCGTGTACTGCGTGCTGACCGGGCGGTGGGTGACCGCGGGGGCCCTCGCCTCGCTGGCGGGGCTGACCCGGCCGGTGGGGGCCGCGGTGGTCGCGGCGGTGTGGATCACCGCGGCGGTGACGCTGTGGCGGGACCGGCCGGCCGGCGGCGCCCCGCGGTGGGGCCGGCACCGGCGGCTGCTCGTCGGCGTGCTGCTGGCGCCGCTGGGCTGGTGCGCCTATTTCCTGTGGGTGGCCGCCGAGCAGGGCAGCCTCACCGCGTATCTGGACGTGCAGGGCGGCTGGGGCAACGGCTTCGACGGCGGCGCGGCTTTCGCCGCGTTCCTGTGGGACCTCGGTTTCCCCGCGGGCCTCGGGCTGCTGGCCGGGGTCGCGCTGGTGGTCTGGCTGTACGTGGTGGGCGCGCGCCGCGGGCAGCCGCTGCCGCTGCTCGTCTACGGCGGTGTGGTCCTGCTGCTGGCGCTGACGGCCAAGGGGTACTTCGGGTCGAAGCCGCGGCTGATGATGCCGGCCTACCCGCTGCTGCTGCCGCTCGCCGCCGGGCTGGCGCGGTGGCGTCCGGCGGCGGCCTGGGCGGTGACGGCCCTGGTCAGCGCGGGGTCGGCGGTCTACGGGGCGTTCTGGCTGAACGGTTCGGGCCCGCCGTGAACGGAACATCCCCTTCCGCGAAGGCCTTCCCGGGGAAACGGACCGCGACACCCGTGCGAATCGGCGATAAACTTCTCCGGCGAATTGGAAAGGGCGCTCCCGGGACGGCTTCCGGAGGTCCTGGCGGACACAATCCGACGGCCGTTGAATTCCTTCCGAAAACCCCTGGCCAAAGTCGCCTTTGAGACAGATTGCACATCACATCGTCATTACAAAGCTCACAGTTTGACCAAGCATCGACATCACACGCGGTAACGTCGATTGAGTGCGTACCGATGACAAGCTCGACCAGATGGAGGAGCACCCGGCCGACCGCCCGCCGCCACGTATGACCCGGACCCGCTGGTGGCTGTTCGGGGGCACGCTGGCGGTGTACGTGGCGATCGTGGCCGGTGTGCTCGCCACCTCATGGCTGGTCACCTTCGACTGGCAGGCCATGCTCTTCCGGCCGTACAAGCAGTGGCCGGAGATCCACGCCTTCCTCGACTACTTCGTGGTCCTGGGCCAGCGGGGCCCCACCGCGGTCGCCGTGGCGGCCTGGCTGGGCTGGCGCTGCTGGCGGACCAAGAACCTCCACCCGCTGCTGGTGCTGGGCACCTCGCTGCTGCTGCTGAACATCACCGCGGGCGCCGCCAAGCTGGGCATGGGCCGGCTCGGCCCGCACTACGCGACCACCATCGGCGCCAACGAGATGTGGCTCGGCGGCGATATATTCCCTTCGGGCCACACCGCGAACGCCGTCGTCACCTGGGGCGTCCTGGCCTATCTGGCGACCACTCCGCTGCGCCGCCGTGCACTGTCGGTGATCGCCGCGCTGGGTGCGCTGGGCGTGGGCATGACCACCGTCTACCTCGGTACCCACTGGGTCAGCGATGTGCTGCTGGGCTGGGCCGCCGGACTCCTGGTCCTGCTCGCGCTGCCCTGGTTCGAGCCCGCGGTGGAGTGGGCCGAGGCCCGGCTGTGGGCCCTGTGGCTGCGGGTGCGCGCCGGCCGCCTGCCCGTGCCCGCCCCGCTCGCCCCGGCACCGGCCCGCTCCGGACTGTCCGCGCCGCGCCCGGCCCCCGAGGAGGAGGTGCTGGTACGGGACACGACGGGCACCTCCCGCACCGGCACCGCCGCCCGCGCCGCGGATCCCCGGCCGCACCACCCGCCGCGGCCGCACACGGTCCGCTCGGAGCGCACCCCGGTCACACCGACCGGCAGCCGCCGCCCGCCGCACGCCGACCGGGCGCCGCGCACCGCGCCGCTCGCCCCGGCACCGGCCCGCGGCCGCACCGGCGGCAGCTGACCCGCTACAGGACCCGCGGGGACGGTACGCACAGCCTCTCCCCCGCGCAGCCGACGGCCCCGGCCGCTCCTCAGGGAGCTTGCCGGGGCCGTCGTCGTATCCGAGAACCGTTCCGGGCCCTCGTCGTGTCCGGGGGGCGCGGCAGGCGGCTCAGCCCTTCCAGCTGCGGGTCACGGCGCCGTCCTCGACCTCGAAGTTCAGGCGGCCCCCCAGGTACTCCATGGTGATGATCGTGCCCGGCGCCAGGGAACGGACCGTGGTCCAGCCGCGCTCGCGGGCGCGTTCCTCGGCGGCTTCCCGCGCCAGTCCGACGTAGCTCTCGGGGTCGTCGTCGGGCTCGTAAGGGGACTTCGGTACAGGTGCCATGACAGCCACCGTAGGCGCCCGAGTTGGCAGGTGGAAGGGCCCGGGTGCCACACCCGGGTACCCGCCTCGTCCCCCCTTGGTCACACTTCTGTCACAGCATGACGGCGCGTGTTTGCCACCGTTTTTGTCACCCGTACGAGCCGGGCACTGCACCAACCGGGTGGGAATCGAGGTCGGCCGGATTTCGGCCTTGATCGCTGTCCGGCGGCCGTCACAAGACCCCCCTGGACCGGCCGGAATTAATTCCCCGTCAGCAGCCGGTTATTCCTTCCTTTTCGCTTCGTCCGACATCCCGGTAATGGGCCGACGGCACGCCGCCGGCGCATATTTCGCGCGCATCGGCGCCGGTCGGCGGGTTTGGGTCCACCGCCGCGCGGTACTCGCTGTTGCCGAGGAGCCCATGGGAGACAACACAGCGAACACACCGGACAAGAGCAACAACCACCGAGCGGCGTCCGCCCGCCCCAGCGCACCGGAACTCCTGCGTTCGGCCCGGGAACAGCTCGCCGAGCTGACCGGCCTGACCCCCGAGACCGTGTCCCGGTTCGAGAGGACCGACGACGGCTGGGTCCTGGAGACCGAGGTACTGGAGCTCGCCCGGGTACCCGAGACGATGAGCCTCATGGCGCTGTACGAGGTCAGTCTCGACCCCGACGGGATGCTCACGGGCTACCGGCGCGTCAGCCGCTACGAGCGTGCGAGAGGAAGACCTCAGACATGACCGTTGTCCCGGCACAACAGCAGTCCGGGGGCGGGGGTGGCACCAGTGGCCTCTACGACGTACTGGAGCTGATCCTCGACCGCGGCCTGGTGATCGACGCGTTCGTCCGCGTCTCACTGGTCGGCATCGAGATTCTCAAGATCGATGTCCGTGTGGTGGTGGCCAGCGTCGACACCTACCTGCGTTTCGCCGAGGCCTGCAACCGGCTCGACCTGGAGACCGGCGCCAACAAGAGCCCCGGCCTGCCCGACGTGGTCGGCCAGGTCACCGAGTCCGGCGCCAAGGGCAAGTCCAAGGGCGCGCTCTCGGGCGCGGCCGAGACGTTCGCCGAGGCGATCGGGCAGGGGCGCGACAAGGGCGAGAGCGAGGGCGAACCGCAGCGCAGGACGCGGCGCACCACCTCCCGTAAGAAGGAGGAGAGCGAGTGAGCACGTACGTCTACGGCATCGCCCGCGCCGGCCATCCCGACCCCGGGCAGGAGATCCTGGGCATCGGCGACCCGCCGCGGCCCGTCCGCGTCGTGCGCCGGGGCGACCTGGCGGCGATCGTCAGCGACTGCCCCGACAAGCTGCGGCCCAAGCGCCGCGACCTCCTCGCCCATCAGCACGTGCTGACCGAGACCGGGGCGGACGGAGCGGTGCTGCCGCTGCGCTTCGGCTCGCTCTCCGACAGCGACGAGGCGGTCCAGGAAGTCCTGGCCGAACATGCCGAGCACTACAAGGCACAGCTGAACGACCTCAACGGACGCATCGAGTACAACGTCAAGGCCGCCCACCGCGAAGAGGCCGTACTGCGCCGGGTGCTGACGGAGGAGCCGGAGATCCGGACCCTCAACGAGGCCAACCAGGCCTCCGGCGGCGGCGCGTACCAGGAGAAGCTGCGCCTGGGCGAGCTGGTCGCCAACGCCGTACGGGCCCGCGAGGTCGCCGACGCGCACACCGTGGAGGCGGCGCTCACCCCGAAGGCGGAGCAGTCCTGCCCGGGGCCCGAGGGCTCCGGCTGGCTGGTCAACCTGTCGTTCCTGATGCGGCGCGAGGACGCGGCCGCCTTCCTGGACGCCGCCGACCGGCTCGGCGCCGACCACCCGCAGCTGGAGCTGCTGGTCAACGGGCCGCTGCCGCCGTACAGCTTCGTACGGCCCCTAGAGCCCGCCGCCGCGGAGTGAACCGGTGGGCCTGATCAAGGAGCTGCTGCTGCTCCCGGCCGCGCCCGTGCGCGGGACCGGCTGGGTGCTGCGGCAGGTCCTCACCGAGGCCGAGCGGCAGTACTACGACCCGGCCGTGGTCCAGCGCGAACTGCGCGAACTGGCGGAGCAGCTGGACAGCGGACAGATCGACGAGGCCGAGTTCGACCGGCGCGAGGACGCGCTGCTGGACCGGCTGGAGGAACTGCGGCGACGGCAGTCCGGGGCGTAGCCGCCCCGGCCCCGAAGGGGCGTGGCCGCTCCGGCCCCGCACCCCACCGCACAAGCCAAGAGCCCCACCGTACGGGGCAAAAGCCCCGATCCATAAGGAAAACCACCGAACCCGACAGTACGAGATCCCCAAGAAGCATCGCGCGGCACGTCCGGCCGTCAACGGGACGGCGGACGAGCGCGACCTACATGGAGGAGATCACCGACATGAAGAACCGGCCGGCACTGGTGCTGGCCGTCGCCGGAGGCTATCTGCTCGGCCGCACCAAGAAGGCCAAGCTCGCCATCGGTATCGGCAGCATGGTCCTGGGCAAGCGCCTGAATCTCGGCCCGCAGCAACTGGTCTCTCTGGTCAACGACCAGATAGCCGCCAACCCGCAGCTCAAGGAGTTGCGCGAGCAGCTGCGCGGCGACCTCAAGGGAGTGGGCAAGGCGGCGACCGGCGCGCTGGTCACCAAGCGCCTCGACTCCCTGGCGGACAGCCTGCACGAACGGACCCTGAACGTGCGCGACCAGCTGGACGCGGGCGAGGTCGGCGGCAAGGCCGCGGACACCGTACGCGGCGTGGCCGGCGGCGGACAAAACGACGAGGAAGCCTCCGACGACGGCGAGAAGGAGACCGCCAGAGGCCGCGGCGGCGCCCCGCGCAAGACCGGGGGCACGGGAGGCGGCGCCAAGAAGCAGGGCGCCCGCACCGCGAAGGCCGCCGCCGAGACCGGCGCCAAGGCCGCGCCGGACAAGCGCAAGCGGCCCGCGAAGCAGGCCGCCGCCGCACCGAAGAAGACCGCCTCGGCCGCGCGGAAGACGACCCGCGCCACCACCCGTCGGAGCGGAGGTGAGGGCCGTGGCTGACGCGAAGACCGGCGGGCCCATGGCCGCCGTCAAGGACACCGTGGCCGGCAACCCGGCCGTCGACCGCCTCAAGGAGGAGGCCGCCTCGTTCGCCGCCGCGCAGGCGCAGCGCCTGCTGGTGGCCACCGGCAAGCGGCTCGGCGAGGCCACCACCCGGCTCACCGACGTGGCCGAGGGCCGCGGCAACGGCCTGGTCGGCCCGGTGATCAAGGACACACTCAAGGGCGCGGTCAAGGACACCGCCAAGAACTCCGTCAAGGGCGCCTTCAAGAAGCTCACCGGCGGGCGCAAGGGCGGCGGCGGCAAGGGCAAGTTCGTGACGATCAGCGAGGACGTCGACGTCGGCGTGCCCGTCCGCGAGGCGTACAACCAATGGACGCAGTTCCAGGAGTTCAGCACCTTCGCCAAGGGGGTGCAGGGGGTGGAGTCCGCGGACGACACCGACTCCAACTGGCGCGCCAAGATCTTCTGGTCCACCCGCAGCTGGAAGGCGCACACCACCGAACAGCTCCCCGACGAGCGCATCACCTGGACCTCGGAGGGCGCCAAGGGCACGCTCAAGGGCGTCGTCACCTTCCACGAGCTGGCCCCCACCCTCACCCGGGTGCTGCTGGTCATCGAGTACTACCCGAAGGGCCTGTTCGAGAAGACCGGCAACATCTGGCGTGCGCAGGGCCGCCGCGCGCGGCTCGACCTCAAGCACTTCCGCCGCTTCGTGATGATGCGGGGCGAGGCGACCGGCGAGTGGCGCGGCGAGATCCGCGACGGCGAGGTGGTCGTCGGCCACGACGAGGCCCTCGAACGCGAGGAGCAGGACCGCGAGGAGCGGGACTCCGAGGGCACGGACCGGCCGTCCGGGGACGCGTCCGAGGAGGAGCCCGGCGACGAGGAGACGGACGCCGAGGACGCCGCGTACGAGGACGAGGAGACCGAGGCGGACGACGAGGACGCGGACGGCGCCGAGGACGCGTACGACGAGGAAGAGGCCGAGGACGAGCCGGACGAGCCCGAGGACGCCTACGACGACGAGGACGACCAGGCCGACGAGGACGGCGAGGACTCCGCCGACGACGCGGCGGACGCCGACGAGGACGACGCCGCCGACGCGTACGAGGAGGAGCCGGTGGACGAGGAGGACGCCGCGTACGAGCCGGAGCCGGCCCGATGAGTTCCCAGACCCCCTCCCCCTACGGCGCCTCCGGCGGCGGCGCCAACCTCGCCGACATCCTCGAACGCGTCCTGGACAAGGGCGTGGTCATCGCCGGTGACATCCGCATCAACCTGCTCGACATCGAGCTGCTCACGATCAAGCTGCGGCTGATCGTGGCCTCGGTCGAGCGCGCGGAGGAGATGGGCATCGACTGGTGGCGCGACGACCCGTCGCTGTCCTCCGGCGCCCGGCGCCGCGAACTCGCCCGGGAGAACGAGCGGCTGCGCGAGCGGATCGCCGCCCTGGAGGAGCAGGAGTCGCGAGAGGAGATCACTTGAGTACGCACGGCGCCGAGCTGATGTACACCTACGCCGTCGCACGGGCCGGCTGCCGACCGCCGGACGGGCTGCTCGGCGTCGCGGACGCCCCCGTGGAGACCGTCACCGAGGGCGCGCTGGCCGCCCTGGTCTCCCGGGTGCCCGCCGCCGACTTCGAGGAGCAGGCGCTGCGCGCCCACCTGGAGGAGATGGCGTGGCTGGAGCGGACCGCCCGCGCGCACCGCAGTGTGGTGGACACCGCCGCCGCGGAGTTCTGCGTGCTGCCGCTGCGCCTGGTGACGGTCCACCGCGACGAGCGCGGCGTCCGGCAGGTGCTCGCGCAGCGCGCCGAGGAGTTCCTGAGCGCGCTGGTGAGCCTGGACGGCCGGATGGAGTGGGGCGTCAAGGCGTACGTCGAGGACGCGGGGGGCGACAAGCCCGCCGTGCCCGCGGGCGGTTCGGCCCGCCAGGCGCCCGCCGACGGCTCGGGCCGGGACTTCCTGCGCCGGCGGCTGGCCCACCGGCAGGCCCAGGAGCAGACCCAGCGGCGCGCCGACGAGCTGGCCCGCGCCGCCCATGAGGCGCTGGAGAAGTTCGCCGAGCGCAGCCGTCTGCACCGGCCGCAGGACGCCCGCCTTTCCGGTGTCAGCGGACGCAACGTGCTCAACGGCGCCTACCTGATACCTCGTGAGCTGGCGGACTCGTTCGCGAGCCTGGTCGGCGAGCTGGCGGACCGCAGCCCCGGCGTGCGGATCGAGCTGACCGGGCCGTGGGCCCCGTACTCCTTCGCGCAGCCGCCGCAGGGCCCGGAAGCGGGCGGCGGGGACGCCGGGCCGGGTGCCGTATGACGTCGCCGCTGCCCGGCCCGCAGCCGGACAACCCGCTGGCCGAACGGCAGATCGCCCTGGTCGACCTGCTGGACCGGCTGCTGGCGGGCGGCGCGGTCATCGCGGGCGACCTCACACTGCGCATCGCCGAGGTGGATCTCGTACGGATCGACCTGCGGGCCCTGATCAGCTCGGTCAACGCCGACGTTCCGTCGCCGTTCGAGGAGTCGGGGCCGTGACATCGCGGGCCGGCACCCGGGCCGTGACACCCCAGGAAGCCGAGGAGGAGGTGGCGCCGTGACCCGGCGCGTCGAACTGGACGAGGACACCGTGGAGCGCGACCTGGTGCGGCTCGTGCTGACGGTGGTGGAACTGCTGCACCAGCTCATGGAGCGCCAGGCGCTGCGTCGTGTCGACCAGGGCGAGCTGTCCGAGGACCAGGAGGAGCGGATCGGTCTGACGCTGATGCTGCTGGAGCGGCGGATGGGCGAGCTGTGCGAGCGGTACGGCATCGGCAAGGACGAACTGAACCTGGATCTCGGCCCGTTGGGCCCGCTGCTCCCCCGGGAGTGAGCGCCGGGCCACGCCCCCGCGCCGATCCGCCGCGGCACGCCGCAATGATCCGGCCGGGGTGTGCGGGCCCCCTCGCGCGACCGGGCCCGGACGGCCATCATGGCCTGTGCCCGAGCACGTCCCTTACCGGCCCCCGGCGGCAGCGGCCTTGCGGTTGCTTCCGGCCGCGCCGGTTGCTCCTTCGCGAACGAGGTGGCGCAGATGGGTACGGACACTGTGGAGGCCGGCCCGCGACCGGTGCGGGCGCGGCGGCCCGGCGCGGTGGTGGTGGACTGGCTGACCACCACCGACCATAAGAAGATCGGCCATCTCTATCTGGTCACCGCGTTCGGTTTCTTCCTGGTCGGCGGTCTGCTGGCGCTGCTGATGCGGGCCGAACTGGCCCGTCCTGGGCTGCAGATCATGACGAACGAGGAGTTCAACCAGGCGTTCACCCTGCACGGCACGATCATGCTGCTGCTGTTCGCCACCCCGGCCTTCGCGGGCTTCGCCAACGAGATCATGCCGCTGCAGATCGGCTCGCCGGACGTGGCCTTCCCCCGGCTGAACATGCTCTCGTACTGGCTGTTCCTCTTCGGCGGGCTGATCGTGCTGGGCAGCCTGCTGACGCCGACCGGCGGCGCCGCGTTCGGCTGGACCGCCTACGCGCCGCTCAACGGGATGGTCCGCTCGCCCGGCATCGGCGCCGACATGTGGATCATGGGGCTGGCGCTCTCCGGCTTCGGCACCATCCTCGGTTCGGTCAACTTCATCACCACCATCATCGGGATGCGCGCGCCGGGCATGACGATGTTCCGGATGCCGGTCTTCACGTGGAACGTACTGTTCACCTCGATCCTGGTGCTGATCGCCTTCCCGGTGCTGGCGGCCTCGCTGCTGGCGCTGGAGGCGGACCGGCGCTTCGGCTCGGTGGTCTTCGACGCCGAGTGGGGCGGCTCGCTGCTGTGGCAGCACCTGTTCTGGTTCTTCGGGCACCCCGAGGTCTACATCATCGCGCTGCCGTTCTTCGGCATCATCACCGAGATCATCCCGGTCTTCTCGCGCAAGCCGATCTTCGGTTACGTGATGCTGATCGGCGCCACGATGGCGATCACCGGGCTGTCGGTGGTGGTGTGGGCGCACCACATGTTCGCGACCGGGGCGGTGCTGCTGCCGTTCTTCTCGTTCATGTCGTTCCTGATCGCCGTGCCGACGGGGGTGAAGTTCTTCAACTGGATCGGCACGATGTGGCGCGGCTCGCTGTCCTTCGAGACGCCGATGCTGTGGGCCGTCGGGTTCCTGGTGAGCTTCCTGTTCGGTGGTCTGACCGGGGTGATCCTGGCGTCGCCGCCGCTGGACTTCCACGTCACCGACACGTACTTCGTCGTCGCCCACTTCCACTACGTCGTCTTCGGCACGGTCGTCTTCGCGACGTTCGCCGGCTTCTACTTCTGGTGGCCGAAGTTCACCGGGAAGATGCTCGACGAGCGCCTGGGCAAGGTGCACTTCTGGACGCTGTTCACCGGCTTCCACACCACCTTCCTCGTGCAGCACTGGCTGGGCGTGGAGGGGATGCCGCGCCGGATCGCGGACTACCTGGCGGCCGACGGCTTCACCGTGCTGAACACCCTGTCGACCATCGGCGCCTTCCTGCTCGGCCTGTCCACGCTGCCGTTCCTCTACAACGTCTGGCGGACGACGAAGTACGGGACGAAGGTCGCGGCGGACGACCCGTGGGGCTACGGCCGTTCCCTGGAGTGGGCGACCTCCTGTCCCCCGCCGCGCCACAACTTCCTGACCATTCCGCGCATCCGCTCGGAGTCGCCCGCCTTCGACCTGCACCACCCGGAGGTGGTGCGGCTCACCCCGCCGGCCGCTCCGGAGCCGGCGCGTCCGGCGACGACGGAGCCGGAGCGGCCGGGTCCAGCGCCCGGGTCAGCCGGTCCCTGACCTCCCGTATCCGGCCGGCCAGCTCCGGCGGCTCGCGCACCTCGAAGTCGAAGCCCATCAGGACGACGTGGATCACCAGGACGTCGAGGCTGTGCGCGCCGGTGTGCAGCAGGCAGCGGTGTTCGTCGAGCGGTTCGATGACGCCGCTGGACGGGGTGATCTGCTGGGCCGCCTCCTCGGCCGAGGCGTGCAGCAGGATGGTGGCCCGTTCCGCGTAGACATGGGTGGACACGCCCCGCGAGACGTAGGCGGCGAGGTCGTCGGCCGGGGCCGGGCGCGGGGTGAAGCGCGGGCCGTGCGGCGGGGTGGGGGTGATGCGGTCGGCGCGGAACGTCCGCCAGTCCGCGCGGTCCACGTCCCAGGCGACTAGGTACCAGCGGCGTTGCGCGGACACCAGGCGGTGCGGTTCGACAGTGCGGCGGCTGGCCGTACCGTCGTGGGCCGCGTAGCTGAAGCGCAGCCGTTCGCTGTCCCGGCAGGCGTTGGCCAGTTCGGTGAGGGTGGCGGCGTCGACGCGCGGTCCGCCCGGGTGGCCGAGCATGGGGACGGTGAAGGTGTTGAGGGCGCCGACACGGCGGCGCAGCCGGTCGGGCAGGACCTGTTCCAGCTTGGCCAGGGCCCGTACGGAGGTCTCCTCGATGCCCTCGACGCCGCCGGCCGCCGCGGTGCGCAGTCCCACGGCGACTGCCACCGCCTCCTCGTCGTCGAGGAGCAGCGGTGGCAGTTCGGCGCCCGCGCCCAGTTGATAGCCCCCGGCGGTGCCGGGGGCCGAGTGGACGGGGTAGCCCAGTTCGCGCAGGCGGTCGATGTCGCGGCGGACGGTGCGCGCGGTCACGCCGAGCCGGTCGGCGAGATCCGCGCCCGTCCACTCGCGGTGTGCCTGCAGCAGAGAGAGCAGGCGGAGCAGTCGTGCCGAGGTCTCCAACATGCCGGGAATTGTGGCAGCACATGCGGACAGCTATGGTCCGGGTGCCTTGCGGGTCACCACCGGTACCAGCGTGTGCGACCACCGCCCGCGCCTGTCGAGCGGAACAGGAAGCCGAGCAGCCACACGACCAGTACCGCGACGGCCACCCACCACAGTGCCTTGAGCGCGAAACCCGCGCCGAACAGGATCAGAGCGAGAAGCAGTACCAAAAGGACAGGAACCATATGTAACGCACCTCCGCTGCACCGAGTGCCCCCGGCGTGCGGTGTTACTCCTGCCTGACGCGGCTCGGTCAAGAACCGGCCGTATCCGCACCGTCCGGTCCCTCGTCCGTGACCCGTACCGTCAGGTCGTTGTCGAGGGTGTAGTACGGGCCGATGCGCAGCTGCCCGGCCGGGCCGTCGACGGGCAGCGCCGGATGGACGATGACTTCCCCCTTCTCCGGTACGTCGTCGAGCAGCCGGGCGATCCGGACCGGCTCGGCCTCCTCGGTCACGCGCAGCCACAGGTCCCAGCACTCGCTGCCGCCGCGCCGGCGCTCCGCGAGCCACGCGTAGGGCAGCGTGAAGGCGAAGCCGGAGCCGTCGCCGGTGAGCGGGACGGTGATGACCGGGTCCGGGCCGGGCGCTTCGGGCGTGCCGCGGCGGGGCGTGGCCTCGGCGCGGGCGCCCGGCCCGAGGGCGGCGCCGTAGAGCCGGCCGGTCACCGTCATGCCGTGGGCGTCGACGAGGACGTCCCCGGCCTCGGCGTGCGGTCCGCGCAGCCAGCTGCGCAGCGCGAGACTGCCGGACCGGGTCGTGTACGGGATGCGTACGCCGAGCCGGCCGATGCCGGCCAGCGGGCGGCGGTCCACCAGCGGGCGCAGGTCGGTGACGCCGGGCAGCAGCCGCTGCGGTTCGCGGCCGTCGCCGAGGTCGGCGTAGGCGTTCCAGCGGCCTTCGGGCAGCGCGACGGTGCTGGGCAGCACGGCGCGCAGCCGCCCGGAGCCGTTCGGGCCGAGCGGCAGCCGCAGTTCCTCGGCCGCGCCGTCGCGCGGGCTCAGCACGAGCGCCGCGCTCCAGACCGGCCTGGTGCCCTGCGGCGCGGTGATGTCGAAGGTCAGGCCGCCGGCGGAGTCGGCTATGCAGTCCGCGCGCAGCGGCTGGGCGGACCCGTCCGCCGGGCGGGCACCGTGGCCGGCGGCCGTGGTGTCCGTACCGGCCCGGTCCGCGATCGCGGCCTCGGGCCGCACGGGAGCGACGGCTTCGGGACCGGCCGTCCCGACGCCCGTCACGGGCAGTTGCGTCGACGCGTTCATACCCTCCGCACCCCTCTCACAGCGGCCTTCGCCGCGTCCTTGGTTGCGTACGCCCCGTGCTCCGGGCCGGACCGCGTCCGCCGGGCGCCGGAACGGACCGTCCTCCCGGTGCCGTGGGCGTGGTGAATAAGGAAGGAGCTGTGCATGCGTCCCCGTATCCCGTCCCGCCGTATCCCATGGTCACCGTGGACGAGTCCCGCCGTCCGCCCGTTGAACGGTTAGACCGTGGTTCCGGGTTCCGGGTTGAGACGTTTGGCCAACTTGTTCCGAAAGAGTTAGGACATCGGTAGCGGCGTCACGGAACTTTTGCGAACCATTGATCGTCGGTTGCGTCCCGTGCTGTAACGCCACAAGGTATGCCGTCCTGGGGCGTCCCGTCACGGGGTGTGCAGCCACCGGCTCGGTCCGTCGGCGGCCCCGCGCCGGCCGGGCGTTCAGGGCCGGTACGGCAGCTGCGGCACGGTGAAGCAGGTGGTGTCCATGTCGCCCTGGGTGACCCAGCCTCCCCTGCCGCCGCGCGCCGCGTCCCGCCAGCGGGCGACCGAAAGACAGCTGCGGTCGGTGACCGGCGGCTCGGCCAGCGGCCGGAAAGAGGCGGGAAGCAGCAGACCACGGGCGGTGTAGGGGGCACCCAGTGCCACGAAGCGCTCCACGCAGGCGCGGGTGAGCCGCGGTCCGCAGGAGCGTGCCGCGTCGGCGAACCACATCGCCGCCGCCCACCCCTCCAGCTGCCACTGCGACAGCGGCTTGCCCTTGGCGTACCGGGCCATGCCGGCGCGGAACTCCCGGACCGCCGCGCCGCCCGGCCCGCTCCCCGGATCGTCGTAGTTGCGGCTGGCGCCGGTGGCCCACAGGGCGTTGCGGCAACCTGGCGAGTCCTTGTAGTCCTGCACGACCGAATCCGACCAGTTCTGAACGTTCGTTACCTTTGCGGTCGGCCGGACGCCCGCCGCGTCCATCGCCTCGCACAGCTGCGCGTTGCCGTGCGTGTCCATCGCGTCGAAGACCAGATCGGCGCCCCGGTCACGCAGCCCGGCGGCGACCGCGGCGAAGTTGGGCAGCGCGAAGTCGACCTGCTCGGTGAGCACGTCGTATCCCTCGGCCTCCAAGCCGCGCACGATCAGCCGGGCGTACGCGGCGGACGCCGCCTGGTTGTAGGAGACGACGGCGGCGCTGCGGGCCCGCTGCGCGCGCTTGAAGTAGCGGTAGACCTCCGTGCCGCCGTACAGCTGCCCGCCCCAGCCCGCCGCCTTGCCGTCCCTCGGCGCCTGGCTGCCGTAGATCCCGTACAGGTGCGGATAGGTGTCGTACGCCGCGCCGACCGGCTGGCCCCCGATGTCCGGGACACCCGCCGCGGAGACCCGGGGCGCACCCGCGTAGTCCAGCGCCGTGGTCGCGACCAGCGCGAACACCTTGTCCTCCGTGAGGAGTTTGCGCACGCACTCGTTGTTGCCGACGCCGCTGCCCCCGTCGTCGCAGGTGACGGCGCGCACCGGGCGCCCGTTGACGCCGCCTCGCGCGTTGAGCGCCGCGAAGTGGGCGAGCGCGCCGTCGCGCGGCCCGGTGAACGCCTCGCCGCCCACCGGGCTGGTCGTACTGGTGATGATCCCGACGACGACCGGTTCGGGCGCGTGCCCGGTCGCGGGCGCGGTCCCGCGGTGTTCGAAGTCGCTCTCCGGGAGCCTGCTCCCGCAGGCCGCCGTCAGCGCGAGCAGCAGCGCCGCGGCGGCGGCACCGGCCGCCTCAGCAGCCCGGCGCGTCCGCATTGCCGCTCATGCCCACCAGCGAGCACAGGGTCTTGAGCGCGACCTTCCACACCTTGTCCTGGTAGACGGAGACGCCCTTGGCGTTGGGCAGCGCGGTGGCGCCCTTGAGGGTGAGGCTGTACGTCACGTCGGCCTCGGTCGCGGAGGTGAACCGTACGGCGGACACCTGCGACGCGACCTGCCGGCCCCGCCGGTCGCCGTTGAACGCCTCCAGCAGCAGTTGCAGCTCCTCGCCGTTCTGGAGGTACTTCGCCTTCTCGGCGTTGGACAGCTCCGGGTCGAAGAACTTCGCCCAGTTCTCCTTGATCTCGCGCTCGGCGGCGGCGGGATCGGCCGGGGCGCCGCCCGTGGACGGCGACCCGGCGGTCGCCGTGTCCGTGCCGTCGCCTGCGGGAGCCGAGGCGGTCCCGCTGGGCGCGCGCTGCCCGCCGTCCTCGGCGTCGCTGCACCCCGCCCCTGCCGCCACCAGCAGCGCCCCCGCCGCCACCAGCGCCGGAACCCGCCGTGTACGCCCCCCACGGACCGTCATGTACACCACCGCCTGTCGTCGCGACCGCCCTGAGCCGGTCTGGCACAAGCCTTCTAGGTGCTGTTCCCACAGGGCATAGTGCAGGCATTCGCCGGAAGTCGCGAGGGGGCGTGATGCGCAACGCGCGGACACGGTTCGGTGCGCGCCTGGCCCCGTGGGGCGGCTGGGCGGCGCTGGCGGGCGGGGCGGTGCTCTGCGCGGTCGGCTGGTACGGCGTCTCCGGCGAGCGGTTCGCCGAGCGGCAGATCCCGTTCCTGGCGTCCTGTTCGATCCCGGGCGCCGCGCTGATCGTCGCGGGCGCGGTGCTGGTGGCCCGGGGCGACCAGGGCCTCGCGGCGGCCCGCGTCGAGGAGTTGTACGGGCTGCTGGTCACGTACGGGGCCGACGGCGCGCCGGAGGGGGCGGGCGGGACGGCCGGAGAAGCTGCGGGGGCGGGCGGGACGCCGGCCGCGCGGCGGGGCGCGGACGCGGGCCCGCCGCTCGCCGTACCCGGCGGAACGCTCCTGCACCGGCCCGGCTGCCCACTCGTGGCGGGACGGCCGGACGCCCGGCCCGCCGAGACCCCACCGGAGACGGCGGATCTGACGCCCTGCCCCGTCTGTGAACCGGACGCCCCGCGCCCCGGCACGGACCGGTGAGTTCCCTCTCGTACGACCTCACCCTGGCGGGCCTCGCGGTGGGCAGCGCCGCCGCGCTCACCGGCATCGGACTGATCGTCACCTACCGGGCCACCGGCGTACTGAACTTCGCGCACGGCGCCGTCGCCATGGTGTGCGCCTACGTCCTGCGGCAGCTGGCGGTCGGCTGGAACTGGCCGCTGCCGCTCGCCGCCGCCGTCACCCTCCTCGTCGTCGCGCCGGGCATCGGACTCGCGCTGGACCGCGCCGTCTTCCGCCCGCTGTCCCTGAGCGGCGCGGGACCGGCCCGCACCCTGGTCGCCTCGCTCGGCGTCTTCATCCTGCTGATCGGCGGCGCGAGCCTGCTGTGGGGACCGGGAGCGCGCGCGGACGCGCCCGCGCTGCTGCCCGACGACCCCTGGGTGCAGCTCGGCACGGCCGTGACCCTGGCCGCCGGGGTCGCCGCGGTCACCCGCCGGACCCGCTTCGGGCGCGAGCTGCGCGCCGTCGTCGACAACCGGCCGCTCGCCGTCCTCGGCGGCATCGACGCCGACCGGGTCGCCGCCGCGGGCTGGGCTTTCGGCTCCTTCACGGCCGGGCTGACGGGGGTCCTGCTGGCGCCCCTGCTTCGCCTGGACCCGTACGGGCTGCCGCTGCTGGTCATGGAGGTGATGGCGGTCGCGGTCGCGGCCGGGCTGCGCAGCCTGCCGGTGGCGGTGGGGGTCGCCCTGGGAATCGGCGTCGCGCAGAGCCAGCTCACCCGGCTGCACCCGGGCGGCAGTCTGGAACCCCTCGTCCAGGCCGTCGGCGCCAACCTGTTCGTCGTGGCGCTGCTGGCCGCCGCCCTGGCGCTGCGCGGCCTCGGCGTCCCCCGCGCCCTGCCGGACGCGCCCCACCGCACCGCCCCGGCCCTGCGCACCGGCCGGCTGCCCGACCACGACGGCCGCGCCTGGCTGGTCTGCGGCATCCTCTTCCTGCTGCCCCTGGGATTCGCGGGCGGCGACCTGCGCACCGCCATACAGGTACCGGCGCTCGCCGTGGTGCTGCTCTCCCTGGTCGTGGTCACCGGCCGCGGCGGCCAGATCTCCCTGGGGCAGGCCGCCTACGCCGGGCTCGGCGCCCTGTTCACCGCGCTGCTCGTGGCCGGCCGTTTCCCGGGCCTGTCCGCCGTCCCCGGCCTGCCCGCCCTGCTGCTGGCCGTGCTGCTGACCGCCCCGCTCGGCCTGCTCACCGGCTGGCCCGCGCTGCGGCGGCACGGCCTCGCGACGGCCCTGGCCACCCTCGCCTTCGGCGTCGCCGTCAGCCGGTTCGTCTTCGCCCAGCCCTACGCCACCGCCGGTCTCACCCTCGACCGCCCCGCCGGTTTCGCCGACGACCGCGGCTATTACGTCCTCGAACTGGCCCTGCTCGGCCTCGCCCTGCTCGGCGTGGCGGCGCTGCGCCGCGGCCGGACCGGGCGCGCGCTGGCCGCGATGCGCGACCACGAGCCGGGGGCGGCCGCCGCCGGAGTCCCCGTACCGGCGCTGAAGCTGGCGGCCTTCGCGGTGGGCGCCGCGCTGGCCGCCCTGGGCGGCGGGATGCTCGGCATGGCGCTGCGCACCTTCGACCCGGCGTCCTACGACCCGGTCCGCGGCCTGCTGTGGTTCGCGGCCGTGCTGGTGCTGGGCGCCGACAGCCTGCTGGGGGCGCTCGCCGCCGCGGTGCTGCTGGTCGGCCTGGACTCGGGGGCGGAGGGCGGTGCCGCCGCCGCGGTGATCGGGGTGCTCGCCGTGCTCGCCGGACGGCTCCCGCACGGCCCGTACGCGGCTCTGCGCAGTGCCGCCGCCCGCCTGTCCGCCGTGCCGGAGCCGCGGCTGACTCCGCTGGGGGCGCGGATACGGGCGAAGGTGGCGCCGGAGCGTACGCCGGAGTGCCGGACCCCCGAGCCCCGCCACCCCGCGCCGCACGCGCCCGCACTCCGTACCCCGAGGTCCCCTCCCCCGCCTTCCGCCCCCTCCGGCCGTCTCACCGCCCGTGCCCTCCACGCCCGCTACGACGGCTTCACCGTCCTGGACGGTGTCGACCTGACCGTGGCGCCGGGCCGGATCACCGCGCTCATCGGGCCCAACGGCGCGGGAAAGAGCACCCTCTTCCACTGCCTGTGCGGCACGCTGCGCCCCGCCGCCGGGCGGGTGCTGCTCGACGGAAGCGACATCACCCGCCGCTCCGCGCACGCGCGGGCCCGCCTCGGGCTGGCGCGGACCTTCCAGCAACTCGCCGTGTTCGAGGGACTGAGCGTGGCCGAAAACGTGCGTATCGGCGCCGAGCAGAGCCGCGTACCCGACCCGGCCGCCGCCACCGGGCGGGCGCTGGACCTGCTCTCCCTCGGACCGCTGCGCGCCGCGCCCGTCGCCGGGCTGGACACCGGCACCCTGCGCCGGGTCGAGCTGGCCCGCGCGCTCGCCGGCCGCCCGCGCACCCTGCTGCTGGACGAGCCCGCGGCGGGCCTGGACGGCGCCGAGGTGGCCGCGCTCGCCGACGTACTGCGCGCCGTGGCGGCCGACGGCACGGCGCTGCTCGTCGTCGAGCACGACCTCGACCTGGTCGCCGGGCTGGCCGACACGGTCTACGCGATGGCGGCGGGCCGGATCGTGACGCGCGGCCCCGCACACCGCGTCCTGGCGGAGCCGGGGCCGTGAACGGGCGGCCCCGTACGGGGAGCGGTGCCCCGCGGCCCCGGCAGTCCCGTCAGTCCTGGCAGTTCCCTCTGTCCTGTCAGTTCCCGCAGACCCGGCAGACCCGGCAGAGGAGAACACCGGCATGAGCATCGAGGCGGCCCTGTGCGCAGCCCGCGTCCGGTACGGCTCCCTCGAAGCCCTGCACGGCGTCGACCTGGCCGTGCCCGGCGCCCGCGTCACCGTGCTCCTCGGGCGCAACGGTTCCGGCCGCACCACGGTCCTGCGCGCGCTGGCGGGGACCGTGCCGCTCGCCGACGGGCGCGTCGTGTGGCGCGGTACGGACATCACCCGGATGCCCGCGCACGCCCGCGCGCGCCGCGGACTGACCCTGGTGCCCGACCGCGGCTCCGTGTTCGCCTCGCTCTCCGTCGGCGAGCAGCTCGAACTCGCCGCGCCGGACGGCGCCGTCGGACCGGCCCTGGCGGCCTACCCGCAGCTGCGCGCGCTGCTCGGCCGCCGGGCGGGCGCCCTCTCCGGCGGCGAACAGCGGATGCTCGCCGTGGCGCGCGCGCTGGCCGGCCCGGCCCGGCTCCTCCTCCTGGACGAGCCGACCCAGGGCATGTCACCGGCCGTCACAGCACGGACGCACGCCCTCCTCGGCGACCTCGCGGCCGCCGGCCGCACCGTCCTCGTCGCCGAACAGGCCCTGCCGCCCACCCTGTGCCGCGCCGCCACGGTCGCGTACGTCCTGCGGCGCGGCACCGTCGTCTTCGGCGGCGAACCGGCCGGGACCGCGGGCCACCCCGGGCTCACCGGCCCGGCGTCACCCCGGCACTGACCCGCCGGTCAGCGCACGGTCCCGCTTGCCGAGCCCGTACCGCTTCGCGCAGTACGGCCAGGCCGACCAGCCCTGGCGACGCAGCACCCGCTCGGCCACGGCGATCTGCTGCTCACGCGTGGCGAGGTCGGCGCGCGGCGCGTACGCCAGACCGCCGTGTTCCTTCCAGGTCGACTGCCGGAACTGCAGTCCGCCGTAGAACGCGTTGCCGGTGTTCTTGCGCCAGTCACCGCCGCTCTCGCACTCGGCAATGCAGCTCCACGGCCCCCTGCTGAGGGAACAGCCCGCCGGGGACGGCAGGTTGCGTGCCGTCTCCTGCGCCTGCGCGCCGCCGGGCACGCACAGCAGGACCACGGCCGGGACGAGGGACAGGACGGCCGCTCGGCGGCGGCCTGCTTTCGCGAGACGCTTGGGCATCAGCGCCCGAAAAGAATGGGACATCGGGTCACGCTAAGCAGGACCGCGCGGGTCACGGCGCCGCCACGCCCGGACAGCGCGACGCCCCACCCGGTCGGTGGACGGCCGGGTGGGGCGTTCGGCGTACAGCTGCCGGGGCCCGTTGCGCCGTGCGCGGTCCCGCGCGCGCCGCGCGTGCGGGTGCCGTACGGCGGGCCCGCGGCTCAGACCGAGAGCCGCTGCCCGGGGACGATCATGTTCGGGTTGCCGCCGACGACGGCCCGGTTCGCGGCATACAGCTGGCGCCAGCCCACGTTGTGCGCGGCGGCGATCCGGCTGAGCGTGTCGCCCTGCCGCACCGTGTACCCGCCGCCGGCCGCCCGTGCCCTGCCGCGGTCGGCGTGCCCGCCGGTGCCGCGCGCCTTCTTGCCGACCTTGGCGCCGACGTCCCGGCGAACGTCCTTGTGCACGTGCCGCTTGCCGCTGCTGCCCTGGCCGGAACGGAACGCCTTCGGCGCCTTGGGGGCGCTCCCGTACGCCCCGGCCCGTGCGGCGCAGGTGGGCCAGGCGCCCCAGCCCTGCGACGCCTGGACCCGGGAGGCCACGGCGATCTGCTGGGCGCGGCTGGCTCCGGCGGCGGTCGGTGCGTAGGCCGAGCCGCCGTGCGCGCGCCAGGTGCCGGGGGTGAACTGCAGGCCACCCGAGAACCCGTTGCCGGTGTTGATGTGCCAGTTGCCGCCGCTCTCGCAGCGGGCGATGCGGTCCCACACTCCGCCGTCCGCCGCCTGCGCCGGTCCGGCGGTGGCGGCCACCAGCGCGAGCGGGGCCACCAGGGCCGCCCCGGCGAGCGCGGCGATGTCACGGCGTATGACGCCCTTCGAAAAAGGCATGGAATCCCTCTCCACGGCCCCGGGGGTCCCCCCTGGTGTCGCGGCGCGGACGCGTCTGGCGTCCGCGGGCCGCGGCTCCCCGCCCGCCGCGGGGTGGTGCCGGTCGTGCTCGGTGGTGCTGCGTACGGTGCATCGGGTGCCACACGACTCGGCTTGCGGGCCGGGTGCTGCGCGGCGGGCCGGCCATGGAGCGGGCCGGCGGTCGATGCGGACGGCGGGCGTCCCCGGGTGGTGCTCGGTGCACACGGCCGGAGAATGTAGGGAGGCTCACGCCCTGTTATCAACCGTGGCGCCGTCCCACCTGGCCAGTCGGACGTTACCGGAGGTATCAACTAAATCCGGCCACCCACTTGATTCCTCGATTTCCGCATTTGTCACCCAGGCCACCCGGCGATCTGTGACCCACCTCACCGCGGCAACTTCCGTGCCGTTCACACGGGTTGGCAGGGAGTGAGGGCTTCCGCTCCCTATCTCACGCTCCGCTTCGAACGGTTCGATTCCGCACCCCGCCACGCGTGACTCCTGCCACAGATCGCCCGTTGTCCTGGTACGAGCCGGGAACCGCCCGGCAGCCCGCGCAACGATCGAGGAGCCACCCGTGCCGCGCATGCTCGACGTCAGTGACGACGTCCGCGCCGAGATCGGTGACGAAGAAGCCGACCGCCTGCTGGCCGGTGGCAACGCCCCCGGCAACTACGACTGCACCTCCTGCCGCACCTCCGGCGACAGCGACCAGGAGCGCACCAGCACCGTCCTGTTCGTGGGCGAGGAGACCGCGGTGCTCGCCTTCGCCCACGCGTCCTGCATTCCCTCGCAGGTCGTACCGGTCTCCGAGGAGCAGCTCCAGGGCGCCGTACGCTCCATCACCGGCGCGGAGGCGGGCGCCGAACCCGCGGGACCGCCGCCCGCCACCCCCTTCGCCGCCCTCCCGGGCGATCACCGGCAGGCGACACTCGGTGTCACCTGCGGTCTGGTCCTGGTCGAGGGCGACCTGCGGCCGGCGCTGGTCGTCGAGCCCGCCGGCCCCATCGCGCGCCCCGGCTCCACCGAGCCGGGCGACGCCTTCCTGCCGCTGCTCCTGGAGCACGGCTTCGCGCCGGTGACGGACATGGCCGTCCTGCCCGCCCCCAACCCGGGCTGGTCGGTGCTGCTGGCCGCCGGGCAGCTGCACGCCATCCTCCAGCCGGGCACCGACGGCGGCCAGCCCCAGTCGTGGTGGCAGGCGCACCAGCCGCTGCCCGTCTCGGAGGGCTGGCGCAGCGCCGCCGGCAAGGCGCGGACCGTCCTGGTGTACGCGGCGCCGGTGGGCGCCGTCGGCCACCAGCCGCGGGAGGACCTGATGCGCGAGGCCATGGAGAAGGCCGCCGCCGAGGGCAAGCTGGTGGCGGCCGTCATGCCGCTGGCGGGCACCTGACGGAGTCCCGCCGGGGCCCCGGAGCTCCGGCGACCGACCGCCCCACGGGCCCCGGCCGCTCCGCGCCACGCTCCCCGAGCGGCGCGGGGCGGCCTTGCCGTACGGGAGGCCGGGCCGGGTGTCACCGCCGGCCCGCCCCTGGGGCGCATCCGGCGCGAGCCGGCCGCACGCCCCGCCGAACAGCCGATTCTTCCCAGAGCCCGCATCCCGTGAGCATCCGGGTCGTTGGCACAGACGTGCACGCATACGACCCCTCCTCCCGCGTCCCGTATCCCTACCAGATCCCCGGTATGCGCCCGTCGCACGACGCGACCACGGCGACCATGACGGCTCCCCACGCCGCCCCCGCCTCGGCCACACCGATCTACGACGCGCTGTACGCCGAGTACCGCCGCTCCTTCCGGGCGCTGCCGGGGGACCGCAGCGGCGAGGAAGGGCTGAGCGCCGAGGCGATGCGGAGCATCTGGGGCCGCACGACCACCGCGACCGGCCACCTCCCGTCGGCCGGCCACTGGGAACCGGCCTCCCGCCAGCCGTACCACGGCCACCCCCACCAGCACTCCGGCGGCCACCACCGCGGCCACTTCCCCCCGGCGCTGCCGCCGGCGCCCCGGGAGTACCGCCCGCACGGCCACTGACCGGTCCGTACGACGGCGGCGGGGCGGCCCCTCAGGAGC